>WTHB01000185.1 GCA_011523305.1 Planctomycetaceae bacterium
CCCCCGAAGACCCAGAATACGTTGCCAACGTTCTGGAAGCCGGCAACTGGAAAAGTGGGCTCGGGTATGCCCTCTTTATGCTCGCCTTTCCGATCCTCGTCTTCCTGCGGTTTCTGCTTGCCCCGCTGTCATTCCTCTCTCCACGACTGCGGCAGTTTGTGCTGGAGCGGGGCAGATCGCTCACCCTCAACCTGCGGTACCGGCGGCAGATCACCGACTTTGACCGGCGGGTGATCACGGTGATGGAACTCCTCTGCTGCCTCCGGGCGGCAGCGATTCCGCTGGCAGTCTTCGCCGGAGCAGCACCGCTCAGCCGCATCCCACTGCTCTACGCCCTCGGCCTGACCACGCTTGTCATGAACCAGATGCGACAACTTGCCGTCCATCACTTTGAGGGTGACGGCAGCCGCAGCAACGTCGAGGCCCACATCCTTGATTCCTGCAACTATTCGGGCAACGACCCCCTGACGCTGCTGTTTTTCCCCTTTTCCATCCGCTACCACGCCCTGCACCATCTGTTTCCGTCGCTGCCGTACCATAATCTGGCGGCTGCCCACGCCTACCTGATCGAACACCTCCCGGAAGATTCTCCCTACCGCGGCCTCGATCAGCCCGGCTGGTGGCCCGTCGCAAAACGCACAGTGTTCGGTGGAATAAGGACGGCACAGGCCGCCTAGAAAAAAATAGAAAAACGATGGAAGCAGGAATTGTCGGGCTGCCGAATGTCGGCAAGAGCACCCTCTTCAACGCGCTGACGATGTCAGCAGCAGCCCAGAGCGCCAACTACCCGTTCTGTACGATCGAGCCCAACGAGGGCATGGTGAGCGTCCCCGATGGGCGGCTGAACCGGATCACTGCGTTGATTCCCCCGCAGAAAGTTATTCCTGCGGCCCTCAAACTGGTCGACATTGCCGGTATCGTGAAGGGAGCCAGCGAAGGCCAGGGCTTGGGCAACAAGTTCCTGGCCCACATCCGAGAGGTCGATGCCATTCTGCAGGTGGTCCGATGCTTTGATGACCCTGACGTCATCCACGTTGCCGGAACAGTCGATCCCGTCGCTGACATGGAGACGATCGAACTGGAACTGCTGCTGGCCGACCTCCAGCACCTGGAGAATCTGCTGCCGAAGGCTGAACGCAACGCCCGCAGCCAGGACAAAGAGGCCAAGGCCAAGGTCGAGGTCCTGAAGAAGTGCCGGGCTCATCTCGCTGCCAACCAGCCGGTTCGGACACTTGCGCTGACTCCTGCGGAGCAGAAGTCGATCAAGGAACTCGGCCTGCTCTCCGCCAAGCCGATCCTCTACGTGGCAAATGTTGATGAGGGTGACCTTGCTGGCACTGGCCCGCTGGTTGAGCAGGTTCGTGCCGCAGCGGGTGCTGCTGGGGCCGATGTTGTGGTCGTCTGTGCGAAGCTCGAGGCTGAATTGGCTGAACTTGACGAGGCCGACCGGGCCGAGATGCTTGCCGACGTCGGCCTGACCGAACCGGCGCTCGCGGTGCTGGCTCGAGCCACCTACAAGACCCTGGGTCTTCAGAGTTTCTTTACAGCGGGTGAGAAGGAAGTGCGGGCTTGGACCGTACCAGTCGGGGCAACCGCCCCGCAGGCTGCCGGCGTGATCCACACCGACTTTGAAAAGGGATTCATTCGCGCCGAGATCTATTCACTTGATGACCTCGAAGCCCTGACGAGCGAAAAAGAAATTCGCGCCGCCGGCAAACTCCGTGTCGAAGGCAAGGAGTATCTGATGCAGGACGGTGACATCTGCCACTTCCTGTTCAACCGCTAGGAATCAGCAAAGGCAGCCTCTTGTGCCTGGGCGACGTCAGCAGCCGCTGCGGGGCCTCCCGGCTGGCCGCTGGCAGCAGCTGGGGCTTCCCAGCCTTCGTCGTCAGCGAGATCTTGCTGGGATGAGGCCCCCACGAACGAATACATCACCGGCACCAGGACCAGCACGATCAGCGTCGTCGCTGCCAACCCGAAGACCAGGGACGTTGCCATGGGCACGAGGAATTGCGCCTGAAAACTGGTTTCAGTCATCAGCGGCAAGAGGCCACCGATCGTCGTGACGCTGGTGAGGAAGACCGGCCGGAACCGCAACTCCCCAGCCTCCCGCAGGGCATCAAACAGGGGCATCCCCGCCCGGACTCGATGATTGATGAAGTCAATCAACACAATCGAGTCATTGACCACCACACCAGCCAGGGCCACTAAACCGAACATGCTGAAGATCGTCAGCGGCATGCCCATCACCGCATGGCCAAACACCGCCCCGGCACAGCCGAACGGAATGATGGCGATGATCAATAGTGGCTGAAAGTACGATTTGAACTCCATCGTCAGCAGCACGAACATCGCAAAGAGCGCCACGATGAAACCAACACCAAGGCTCTGCAGGCTCTCCCGAGTTTGTTCTTGCTCACCCTCCCAGCGAACTTTCACCCGCGGATACTCAGCCAGCAGGTCGGGCATCAACCGCTTGGCCATATCCCCAGTGATCTGCCCACTGGTCAGCGTGCTCTTCGCCACGTCAATGTCGGCCACCACGGTAATAGACCGTCGCTGACTAACCCGATTGATCTCCGAGTAGCCCCGATTGATCTCTATTTCAGCCAACTCATCGAGCGGCCGCTTCACTCCATCCGGACTGGTGACCTGAATATCATCGAGTGTGGCCACACTGCGGCGTTCCTCCTGCGGGTACCGCACCATCAGCTTGACCTCGTGCCGCCCCCGCTGAAGCCGCATCACCTCTTCACCGTAATAACTGGCCCGTACCGTGCCGGCCAGATCAGCCAGCGACACCCCCATAGCCTCAGCCTCTGGCTTGACGCGGATCTGGTACTCCCATTTCCCAGGGCTAGAGTCATCGTCAATATCAATGACGCCGGGGTATTGAGCCAGCCACGCCTTGCACCGTTCGACGGCTACTTCGAGTTGACGAATCGATTCGGGGTCGTTGCGGGCGAGCAGTTTGAACTCTACCGCCTTGCCACCGGGCCCAATGTTTTCTGTGCCAAAGACAAGGCTTTCTACGCCAGGAAATTCCCCCGACAGTTGCCGCCAGTCACTGATGAACTGCTCACTGGTGACCGACCGGCTTTCGCCATCAACAAGTTCTATCGCCACCGCCCCGACATGACTGCCACTCACGCGGGCATCAGGGCCAACCTCTCCCTGGGCCGCAACCTGGCCCACCGAGCGATGCACCAGTCGGACAATAGGTGCCCCGGCTGCCGACAACTGGTCACTCGTGGCGAAGGCAGCCTCTTCAATTCGACGGGTCGCCGCCTCCGTCACTGCGACTGGAGTGCCGTCAGGAAAGGTGACCTTGGCAAGCAACCGATTGGCATCGATTTTTGGAAAGAGCGAGAAGGGCGTAACACCGCTGCGGACAGTGGCAACAGCCAGCATGAGCACACTGACTGCAACCGCCATCGCGCTGAGGCGATTGGCAAGGGCCACGTCGAGCAGCGGTCGGTAACAGACCCGAATGAACCAGGAGAGACCGCGGTCACAGGCCCGCTGAAGCCAGGCCAGCACCGGCAGGAAGAGCTTCAACGGATAAAGCAGCCAGCCCAACAGCGTGAAGATCGGCCCTTTTTCGTGGGACAGATGACCAGGCAGCACCAACAGTGACTCAAACAGCGACATCAACAGCGCCGTGATGAAGGCGAAGGGCATCACCGCGATGAACTTCCCCATCACTCCCGAGACAAAGCAGAGCGGCAGGAACGTGATCACGGTTGTCATCACGCTTGAAATCACACTGGGGGTGACCTCCACAGCACCATCGATGGCTGCCGTGATCGGCTTCTTGCCGAGTCGGCGGTGACGTTCAATGTTGTCACTGACAACAATCGCATCGTCGACAACTATCCCAATCGCCATCAGAAAGGCAAACATCGAGAGCATGTTGAGCGTCTGATCGGTGACGAGCATCAGGCCGCCCGTCCCCAACATGCAGAAAGGAATTCCGAGGGCCACCCAGAAGGCAATCTTGAGGTCGAGGAACAGCGACAGAATCACAAAGACGATCAGCAGCCCCTGGGTGCCGGCACTGATCAGCATCTCAAGGCGGTCACGAACATCGACCGACTGATCTGCCCAGGTAATCAACTCATACCCCGGGGGGAGTGTGGCGGTGGCAATGTAATCTTTCACCGCCGCCGTCATGGCCAGTAGATCCTCGCCGGAACTGCGATCAATCGAAACGACCATGCTTTGCCGGCCGTTGATGCGGTTGGTCGCCGCGACATCGGCAAAATCATCGCGAACGGTGCCGAGGTCACCGACGGTCAGCACCAGCCCGTCGGGCAGGGTCACCAGCGGCAGGGTTGCAATCTCCGCGCCGACGTAGCGCTTGTTCTTGCCCCGCAGCAGAATTTCACCGCTTCCACCACGGATCGTGCCACCTGGCAGTTCCAAGTTCTCGCGGCGAACAATATCGGCCACAGCTCGCAACGAAAGGCCGTATTTGCGTAGCGTGCGCTCCGAGATCTCAATGTCAATCTCATAGTCACGGACGCCCTGCAGATTGGCTGCTGACACCGCCGGCAGGGCGAGCAGGTCATCGCGAATCACCTCCGCCACATCGCGGAGTTCAGCCTCCGACACCTCACCGGGCGTCCGGGGGGCCAGTACGCCCACCTTGATCGCCGGATTCCGTAGCGTGACCTGTTCAACCTTGGGGTCTTCGGCAAGTTCCGGCAGGCTCGGAATTCGCTCAACCTCAGAGCGGATTTCACTGAGCACCTTCTGCACATTCTTAATATTTGCATTGAGTTCGAAGACACAGAAGCCCGAACCCTCCTGAGCGACACTGGTCAGTTTTTTGATCCCCGTGACACTCCGGCAGGCCTCTTCGATCTTCTGGCAGATGCCTTCCTCAACCTCTTCTGGCGTCGCCCCCGGATAGGGGACCGAGACGAGAATGATCTCGAGCTCAAACTCGGGAAAGACCTCCCGGCGCATTGTGGCAAAACTCATTGCCCCGACGATGAGAATCGCCGCTACCAGCGTGTTCATCGCCGGCATGTTCCGCACGGTCCAAGAGATGATGCTGCGCATGCCGAGACGTCACTCAATCGTCGGAGAGGGAGGAGTAACCGGTGTTACCGACTCTGGCGTCTGTGCCGTTTTCACGGCTGTCCTGTCAGCGGCGGCCTCCGCCACCGCCATGCCCCCGCGGACGTTCGACAGCTGGCTGACCACAACCCGATCAGTTGGCCGCAGCCCATCACTGGTTGACTCAAAGACAGCCCGTCCCGCTGCCACCTGCACCAGCGGCGGACGCAGGATGGTGACCGCATCATTTCGGACCACCCATACATCACCGTTGGGCCGCAGCGCCTCGCACGGCGTTGACACCAACGGCTGGTCGGTTTCGACCTGCACCCGCACATCCACAAACATGCCGCGAAGCAGCGACAGCGGCGCCCCGGCCGGCAGTTCCGGCAACGCAGCCCCGTATCGATCAAGGGCCTCAACGGCAGCGGGGTCGGCTACCAACACCCGACACGGCAGCGTCCGGGTGCGTTCATCGATACCCTTGCCCTCCTGCCGCTTGAACACCCCTCGCCAGCGATACTGACGCTCGCCAATCTGGTAGACAACGGTGGCGGGAGTCTCGGGAAAGTCATAGACCGACCCGGCCGGTTGTCGTCGGCTGTCACTCCAGATTCGGGCGACCTCATCCATCTGCAGGCTGACCCGAACCTCTGCCGCACTGGTATCTTCAATGGAAACCAGGGGAGTGCCCTTCGACACAAACGAATCCTGCTCGACCATGTCGGACACCACCATGCCGCTGAACGGAGCGACAATTTTCGTGCGGGCAAGATCGAGTTGGGCCCGCTCCAGCATGGTAGCCGTCAGGGTCTGGGCTTCTGTCAGCCTGATCCGCCGCTTGGCCAACACCCGTGTCTGCCCCTGCAGCGAGTTGAGAGTACTGTCGGCAGAAAGTTCATCGCGGAGGGCCCGCTCGTAGTCTGCCTCGGTCACCACCCGACTCGACTTCAGCCCATCGAGCCGTTCCACTTCTCGATGAGCGAGTTCAACCTGCCGCTTGGCCAAGGCCACTGACCGGGCGTTTTGCTTGATCTCTTCATCGATCTCTTCGATCGAGAGCACCGCCTGCTTGCGTTCCTGCTCGAGCCGACGGACTTCCAGTTCATAGTCACGCGGGTCAACCTGCAAAAGGAGCGTATCCTCCGTAACAAACTGACCGCCCCGGCAGGCAGCCGACTTCTGAACAACCCGTCCGCCCACCTCGGCTGACAGGGTCACCTCCCGCAGCGGCACCACAACCCCATCGAAGTCGATTTCGATGACGCCCGCCTCACGGACCACCGGCATGGTTCGGACCATGGCAGCCGCTGCGGCATCCGCCGCACGCCGGGGAGGCGGCGGCTGGCTACCCATGGCCATGAAGGCAGCAACCCCACCACCCAAGATGAGCAGGGGCATAATCCAACCGAGAAGACTTCGCAGCGTATTCATAAAGACATCGACGTCCTGAGACGATTCATGACCGCCCGGTGGGTGCCATCCGGCGGGCAGAGGAACGGGGTTTGTGTTCACGCGGCGGCTGGCCCCGGCCCAGCGCCATCAGACAGAATGAACTGATGTGGTCGGCCAACTGCTCTGGCGTGTGAAGCCTGGCAACTTCAGAAGCAGGGATGAGCATGCTCACCACATCACCGGCAGCTCGATAAAGAAAGCACTGCCCGACCACACTCAGGCCAATGCGACGAAGCTCGGCCTGGGTTCGCTCGCCCCCTGTAAGCTCATCGAGAATGGAGACGAGCACGGCAAAGTGGGGCCGAATGTAATCCTCCACCAGGTCCCGACAGGCGTCGGTCGGGTGGAGAATCTCCCGAAGCATCAGCCGAACCTGCCAGGGGGGCTGGTCGAAGCCGAGCATGCGCTCAAGCATGTTGGCAACAAAGTCGCGAAGTTTCTGTTCAGGTAATGTCCCAGGCGGCCACTCTGGCCGCGGCACCTGCCGCACCCGCTCTTGGTGGGCGTGTTTGACGCTCTCGTTATAGAGCCTGCGTTTGTCGCCAAAGTAGTAATTCACCGCGGCCAGATTCACGCCGGCAGCGGTGCAGATGTCACGGATGGTGGCTGCTTCGTACCCCTTCTCCGCAAACTCTTGGCCAGCGGCCGACAGAATCCGCGTCCGCGGCTCATCAGCGTCGCGGGTATCGGCGGCCGGAGGAGGAGTGGGTGAGGAAACCATCTGGAAAACCTGCTTAAACGGCTGTTTGAATCAAGTGTATGCAGGGAATACTCAGAAGGGGAGGGCAAAGCCAAAGACACCTGCTACACTGCGGTTTTTCCATGGAGGGATCTGCTCATGCTGGCCTTTGCTCGCGGGTTTTTCTTCTTCCCGGCAGTTGTCCGCGGCCTCTGGGCTGTCAGCCGTACGGGCACTGACGACTGACGCAACGACGGGGTTGCCTGCACCGGACTCTGCCGGACCTAGCAGCCGCGAGATCACGAGTCGCCTCCACAGCCCTCTCGCAAACCCGCGGCTCGCGACCTGATTTTTCCAGACCGCATGCAGGGTATCTCTGCCATCACGGGGTCAACAGTTCTTCGGCCACGAGCCGGCCGGCGCGGAGGGCCCCGTTGATGGAGCTGGTGGTAAGGTGGTCCCCGCAAAGAAACAGGCCCGGTGCGATGCGTCCTGAACGGAGCCGGGTCCGACGAACGGTCGGGGTCTCAACCGGCAAGGCCCGCGAGACACTCACTGAGGCAAGCTGCCGCCACTGCTTGACTTCACTCCCGAGCCACCCAGCCGCCTGTCGCTGAATGGCTGCGGAGAGGTCAGCTGCAGGCCCCTGCCAGTCACCCCGAACCGACGCATAGACGAGCGACTGCCCGGCCGGCGCGTAGCCGCTGGCCACCGCTGATGGCACCGTGAGGTTATCGATGGGCCCGGCAGCGGCCGGTTCAGCCGAGACGATCAGTGTTCGTCCGCAGGCAGGCTGCCTGTCGGCAGCAAAGGCGACAAGCGTCGTTGCCTTGAAGGCAGGCGGTTGCCAGGTGTCTTGCAGACCAGCCGGTAGCAACGCGGCCGCCGCGGTAGCGTCAGTGGCAAGCACGATTGTTGCGGCTGCCAGCTGCCGTCCGTCGCTGAGCGTCACGACGCCTCCGCCTGCATCAGTCTGCTCAAGCCGCGTCACTGGCACGCCGAGTTCCACCACCCCAGCAGGCAGCGAGGCCGCCAGTTGCGTAGGGATTGACGCCATGCCCCCGGCCGGCAAACAGGCCCGGCCTTGTGAGAACATCGCAAAGGTGAATCCAAACACTGTTTCAGCCGTGGCGAGTTCCCGCTCAAGAAAGACGCCACCAAAAAACGGTTCAAAGAACAGTCGAATGAAGTCGGCCGAGAACCCCCTGGCCTCGAGGGCTGCCCGGGTCGTGCGCTCCTCGGCCGGAGCAGCGGCTGCGGGATCGAGCCGGCCCTGCCGCACACGGCGGATCATTTCGCTTCGCAGCCGGGCCGTCCGGAGGCCGTCAGCGATGCCTACGGCACCAGTGAGCACCGAACGAATTGCTGCCACCGGTCGCCGCCACGGATCGCTAACTGGCCGCAGCCGACCGCCACTGGCAATGAGCGCACCGGGCTCAAAGCAGCCCAGTTGCAGCCCACCATGATCGAGAAACCGCCGACCCTCGGGATAGGCATCAAGATAGACCTGGAAGCCCCGGTCGATGCGGAAGCCGTCGACCGTGTCCGTTGCCACTCGGCCGCCTGGCTCAGCAGCCGCTTCAAGGATCTGCACTCGGCGGCCTGCCGCCGTCAGCGTCCGACCACAGGCCAGCCCGGCCAGTCCCGCGCCGATGATGATGCAGTCAACCTTCTCCACAACGTCTCCCTGCAGGCCCTGACTTGACCACCGTCGACCGCCCTCTTACAGCGGCCGGACAATCGACTGGCTCCGCCAGTAGTCAAACAACGTCTCGATCGAGTTGACCCCACCGCCAACGCCACTCTTGTTGACGCCGCCGTATGGAACTCCCTTGGGGAACAGGTTATGGGCATTGATCCAACTGTTGCCGGCCACCATCGACTCGGCGACCCGGGCGGCCCGGGCCAGATCGGTGGTCCAGACACTGTTGGCCAGGCCGTAGTCGGTATCGTTGGCCAGCGCCACCGCCTCATCTTCCTGCTCAAAGGTGGTCAGGTATGCGACCGGGCCGAAGATTTCCTCCCGGGCGGCAATGTTGTCGAGGGAACCCGCCAGCAGGCAGGGCTTCACATAGTAGCCGTCGTGGCCGGCAACCTCCGCAATGCCACCGGGCACCACCGCGTCGGCCCCTTCCGCAACACCCTTTTCGACGTAGCCGAGCACCCGCTCACGCTGCTTGGCATTGACCAGCGGCCCCATCGTGGTGGCGTCATCAAGCTGATAACCCACACTGACCTGCTCAAGGGCCTGCCGGCAGGCCGTGACAAAATCGTTGTAGATCGACTTGTGAATCATCCAGCGGGTGGCATCGCAGCAGATCTGGCCGGTGTGGAAGGTGATTGCCCCGACGAGCAGGCGGGCCGTCGCCTCAACATCGACATCCTCAAAGACGACCGCCGCCCCCTTGCCACCAAGTTCCAGCTTGACGGGCACCAGATTCCGGCCGCAGGACTCGCCAACCAGGCGACCAACTTCCGGCGATCCTGTGAAGGACATCCGCTTGATCCCCGTACTGGCCGAAAGCGCCGCGCCAGCAACCCTGCCAAGGCCCGGCACCACGTTCACCACCCCCTCAGGCATCCCACTTTCACGAGCTAACTGAGCGACAAAAATCGAGGACAGAGGCGTGTCCTCAGCCGGCTTGACCACCACCGTGTTGCCGGCGGCAAGCGCCGGGGCAATGCCCCAGCCCATCAGCAGGAGAGGGAAGTTCCAGGGAAAGATAAATCCACAGGCCCCCCATGGATTCCGCAGCGTCCAGGCTTCATGGCCCGCAACGGCCAACTGGCTCCGCCGCTGGACATGCTGGGCCATGTCGGCGAAGAACCGCAGCGACTCGATGAAGTTGTCCACATCGCCACGTGCCGCGGCGGGCAGTTTGCCGGCATCAACCGCCTCAATTTGGGTGACTATGTCCTTCCGGCTCTCGACCAGGTCGGCAAACCGGTGGAGCCTCACGGCCCGGTCATTTGGCGCAAGCGTCGCCCAGCCCGACTTCCGAAAGGCCTCGTTGGCAACTGCGACCGCCCGATCGACATCGGCTGCCGAATAGGCATGGACCTCAGCAAGCACCTCACCACTGCCGGGATCGAGTGTTTGAAACGTTTCACCACTCGTTCCAGCCCAGTCCTCACCACCGACGACGCCGGCAATGACACCACCGGTGAGATAGCGTTCGACCTCGGGGAGAAGCAATGTGCGTGCTGTGGCCATGGGACATGTCTCCAAACGGGGAAAGCGTTCGCAGGGGGGTAGCTTCGGATCGACGCCGGGGCGATGAAGCCCATTCGGTCGAAGCTCTGCCCGACGCCTCAAGCATAGCCGCGCAACAACGCTGGTGTCGTCAGGCAGCCTGAGACGACAGCACGGCCGAAGCCCTTCTAGCCCGGCAATCGCTCAAGCCAGCGGGCAACAGCCAGACCGCTCGATGCAGCCGCCTCGACCAATCCCCCACCAAAACTGTCGCCGCAGCAGACAATCGGCGGCTGCTGGCTGAGAGCGACCAGGGGAGCCTTCAGGGGATTCTCCGGAAAGGCAAACTTCCACCGCTGCAGCGACGAGGCGACCACCACCGCCGCCGGATCCCCGTCAATCCAGGGCCGAGCCAGGTCGATCAACTGCCCGGTCACCTCTTCCGGATCATCATCAAAATGGTCACGGCTGAAATCGCCCCGAGCCTGAATCGTCAGGCTTGGCACCGACGAGATACCTTTTTGCTGATTATCCGTCAGCCAGGCTACCGGCCCGCTGTTCACCGCCAGCCCACCTGGAGCCGGCAGCAGACTGGGTCGCTTAAGCACCAGCATCAACGAGAAGCAGGGCTCGTAGCGGATGGCAGCGAGTGTCTCCCAGGTGGCCTCATCAACCAGCGGCGGCGTGAGTCCACCCGCTGTGAACAGGTCGAGGGCCTGCGGAACCGGCGCGGTGACGATCGCGGCCGCCGCCACGACATGCTGCCCCTGCTCGTCGGTCAACCGCACCCGTCCTGCATCAATCGAAATAGCCTCCACCCGGGTCTGCGTGCGGACAGGCGTGGGCAACGCCGCAACGAGATACTTGGGCAGACTGGTCATGCCTCGCGTGCCCCGCCACCGGGCATGCCCCGCCTCATCAAGCGGAGCCGTGACGGGACCTGCTGCCGTCGCCGCAGTCGGAAACAGCTGGCACCAGGAATCAACAACCCCTGCCGTCTCCGCCGCAGTCACCAGATTGCCGAAAGCCCGGCCCGTCACCGAAAACTGCTGTGCACCATGATCACAGACCGCCTCACCAACGCGGCGGGTCGCCATTCGCCCACCGACACCGCGAGACTTTTCCAACACCACGACCCGTCGCCCGGTGGCGGCCAGGGTTGTGGCAGCTGTCAGACCAGCGATACCAGCTCCAACCACGGCAACATCGTATTCAGCATCAGCTGCAGCGGCGTTCTCAGGCAGAGACATCGTCCCGCTCGTTCCAGGCAACCACCAGAATGGCCGTGAAGGGAATCCACCAGATCAGGTCATTCGTGATGATATTCCAACCAAAGGCAAGCGGAAGCTTGCCCGACCAGAGTGCCTCAGCAAAGCCGATCGGTCCCAAGATTTTGCCCAGCAGGCCGACCAGCGTAATCGGCCAGTGCCGCAACGGGTTGGTGGCTGCCAGTAGGTAGCCGATCCCATAGACCCCCACGATCATTCCGATGCACTGCCAGAACTCGAGATACCGCGGCAGTTCCATGCCGACCAGCTCAAAACTGAACCGAGGCGCCAAAATGGCAACGCCACCCCAGACCAGGTTGTAGATGCCAGCTGCGATCAGGGTCCACCGCATCCAGGGCCGGACTGCTCCAGCGACCTGCGGCCGCTGCCGGGACATTGCCTGCGAAACCGCCGTCCCCGTCAGGCGGGAAGCCGGGGAGGAGACAGGGGAAGTGGTGGTGGGAGCGGCACTACTCATACTTCCCACAGTAGGCGCGTCAGTTCGGTTGTGCAGGGGACCCGACTGCTAGCGAGCAGTTCCCCGGCATCACAGCCCCCCATCAGCCCAACTGTTCGGGCCAGGGCCTCAACCCGCGGGTAGACATGGGCCTTTTCCGGCGGAAATTGCGAGGCATAGCAGCGAATGGCCTCCAGTTTCCGGTCGAGAAAACCGTGAATATTGACCACCAGCGGCCAGTGGCCCGACGGCAGATCGGCCACTCCGGCAAACAGAAAATACGTGAGCAGGTGGGGCACCGTATGGACCGGCAGGCCCGCGAACGTGTCGTCCCACTTCGTGAGCCTCGAATAGAAAACCGCCGCCTCGGTGATGGCCACCGCCTGGGCATGGTCTGGCGAGGCAAGCGGCGTTTTGTCCCCCAACCCCAACACCAACCGCGGCCTAAACCGGCGAAAGACCTTGGCCAAGGCCACCCGAACCTCGAAGCCATCCAACAGTCGGCGATTGGGAAACCCCAGTTGTTCGCGATGGGCTACACCCAGCACCGCCGCAGCAGCAGTGGCCTCAGCCAGACGTTGCTCGGGGCCACTCGACCGGGGCGTCGGCTCGCCATCAGTGATGTCGACGATGCCGACCCGCAGGCCCTGCTCGACCAAGCGGGCCAGCGTCCCACCACACCCAATCTCCACATCGTCAGGATGGGCGCCCACGGCGATCACATCGAGTGGCTCGGGAAGTTGTTCGGTCATGGCCGTAGCCTTTCACGGCAAGGTGGTCTGCCCTTGGCTGGCAGAGACAGGGCACACTGCCGGCCATGCTGATTCGCGTGCGTTGGTTGACTCACTCGCTGTCCAGCGGAAACCTGTTCCAGCTGGTCAGCCTGCCTTCGTCGCCGCAATCAAAAAGTTCGGATTGATCGCCTCGAAGCGAATGCGATCCATCTGCTCAATGCCCCGGGCGATGTTCACCATCCAGTAAGCGGCATCTTCCGAGCGGGCCCGCAGCAGGGCATGGACCGCCGCAAGGTTCTCAATGCTATTGCAGTTGGTCACCAGCCGGCCACCCGAAGCGAGGCGCTCCCAGGCCTGTTCAACCAGGCTCGCTACGGCCCGTCCACTCCCACCGACATAAACGGCAGTCGGGACGGGCAACTCCGCCCAGGCCTCTGGCGCCCGTCCGAGGATGGCCCGCAGGTTGGCCACACCAAAGCGGGCCGCGTTTTCTTCAATCAGGCGGTGGTCGTCGGGGTCCATCTCGATGGCGTAGACACTGCCACGAGAGGCCAACCGGGCCGCCTCCACCGCCACCGACCCGCTTCCGGCACCGACGTCCCAGACGATGCTTTCCGGGCTCAGTGACAACTCGGCCAGGGCGAGGCTGCGAACCTCAGCCGGCGTCAGCAGGCCGCGCTTCGGGCGGGACTGCAAGAAGAGTTCGTCGCGGTTCCCGAACAGCCTGCGGCCGGCCTCGTCGGGCGGTTCGGTGGTCCCACTGGGCCGCACCAGAATCATGACATTCAGCGAACCGAATGAATCGGCAGCAATCTCAGCGAGACTGCCCTGCGTTACACGTTCATCCGGCGAACCGAGGTTTTCACAGACATAAGCCTGAAACCCGTGCAGCCCCTGCTCCAGCATCGCGCTGGCAACCGCATTCGGCGGCCACCGCTCACTGGTAAACAACCCCGCGGTATCGACTGTGCGAATCTTGTCGACCACCCGTTCAATCGTGGACAGGCCCGACAGGTTCGCCAGGTAGGCATCCTCCCAGCTTTCCTTCACCCGCGCGAAGGCAAGCTGCATGCTGCTGACGTGAGGCACGACCTCGAACCGATCCTTGCCCAGACGGTCACAGACGAACCGGGCCGTTCCATAAAAGAGCGGGTCACCCGACGCCAACACGACCAGCCGACGTTCGCCGACCTGCTCAATGCGTTCAACGAGTTCATCGAGGCTGGCGACGGTTTCCAGCCGCTCCTGCAGGGCCGCCGGCACCAGCGACCGACACGAGTCCGGCCCCACCAACAGGTCTGCCGCTTCAACAATCCGCACGGCATGCGAGGTCATTCCCTCTACGCCGTCGTCGCCAATACCGACGATGAAGACTTTTTCTGTCGCCACCGATCCTCCTCGTCACGAGCCGCAGAGGCGGGCTCAGGCCTGAAAGGAACTGCCGCAGCCGCAGCTCTTGGTGGCATTAGGGTTGTTGAACGTGAAGCCCCGCTTGTCGATTCCCTCATGGAAGTCGAGCGTGGTCCCGTCGAGGAACAGATCGCTCTTCTTGTCGACCACAACAGCCACCCCGTGCTGCTCCGACTTGGTGTCGGCCTGCGGATCGTACTGCGTGTCGAAGCCGAGCGAATACTGAAAGCCGCTGCAGCCGCCGCCGGCGACCCCGACCCGCAGGACAGTGCCGTCTTCGAGTTTTTGATCGGCGATGATCTTCTTGACCTCGCTGGCTGCCTTTTCCGTAAGCGTGACCGACATCGATGAAACCTCCTGACAAACCGGGACCGCCCGCACGGCCTTGACAAAGAAGTCAGCACGACGGGCCTATACCACCTCTAGTTTAGCCCGCGGCCCCGCCAGGGCAAAGCCCGAGGCCGCCAGGAACCGCTTAACAGCCCGTGAGCCGCTCGACTGCGGCAGCCATGCAGTCCGCAGCCTGCTCAATCTCTGCAGCAGTTGAAAAGCGGGAGAGCCCCAGTCGGATGCTGCAGCGAGCCTCTTCATCAGTCAGGCCAAGGGCCAGCAGGACATGGCTGGGCCGGGGATGTTCGCTTGAGCAGGCACTCCCGGCACTGGCAGCCACACCGTGCCGCGACAGTTCCGCCAGCAGCGTGCCACCATCAAGTTGAGGCAGTTGGATGTTCAGATTGTTGGGAAGCCGCAGGTCGGATTGGAGGGCGGGGCCATTGAGTCGCAGGCCAGGCACCGCGTCTGCAAGCCGTTGCCAGAGGCGGTCCCGCAAGGCAGCAACGGCAGCCGGAACAGCCGGTAGGCCAGCGACCGCACGTTCACAGGCCTTCCCCATACCGACAATGCCCGGCACGTTGAGTGTGCCGCTCCGCAGCCCCCGCTCCTGCCCACCTCCAAAAACCTGGGGGTCAAGCCGCACGAGCCGCTCGCGGCGGCGGACGTAGAGCGCCCCCACACCTTTGGGACCGTGGCACTTGTGCCCGGAGAAACTTGCCAGGTCCGCACCAATCGCATCGACATCGACTGGACCATTGCCAATGGCCTGAGCGCAGTCGACATGCAACAGTGCCCCGCAGTCATGCACGATCGCCGCGACATCGGCGAGCGGTTGCAGCACACCAATCTCGTTGTTGGCCAGCATCACGGAAACGAGCACCGTCTGCTCATCAATCGCTGCGGCCAGCTGCTCGCAATCGATGAGCCCCGGGCAGTCAGCAGCCTGCGATGCAACCGGCAACCGCGTGACCGGCCAGCCCTGCCGCTCAAGGTGTGCGGCCGTATCGAGCACGGCAGCATGTTCGGTCGCAACCACCACAATGCGACCACCGGGCCGCCGGCTCGCGGCACCAACCAGAGCCAGGTTGATGCTCTCCGTTGCCCCACTGGTGAAGACCACCTCACGGGGTGTCGCAGCAATCGCGGTGGCCACCTGCTGCCGGGCCGTCTCCACCGCCTCGCGTGCCTCCAGCCCCAACGCATGGGTGCCGCTGCCTGCGTTGCCGTAGTGATCGGTCAGCCAGGGCAGCATCACCTGCAGCACCTGCGGATCAAGCCGCGTGGTGGCATGATTGTCGAGATAGATGAAGGGCTTGGCAGGCATAACGCTCGCTTGCGATGGAGATGACCGCAGCTGCGGCTGGCTCGGTCAACGGCTGCCGCCGACTGCTACCCAAGGGTTCCGGCCGCCACGGCATCGAGGGCAATCTGCGACCAGGTTTCAAAGCGTTCCCGGTCGGCCAGCAGGGCTTCGAGCGACTCAAACCCGCATTCGATCAGTTCGGCCTCCCGCGACTGCACCTCGGGATGCTCCAGTTCGAAGACGTGCACGATGCCAAGATGCACGCTGCCGACCGCTGTCGCGTCGTCATTGATCAGGCCGACACACCGGCTGCTGAACCCACCTCCGATCGCCACTTCTTCGGCAAGCTCCCGCTGCATCCCCGCCTCATACGAGGCATCATCACCATGCTCGCCGTCCGTGCTGGCGATGTGCCCGCCGATGCCGACCGACCGCTTGGCCCGCAAGCGGGCTTCACTCTGACCGCCGCCCCGGGTGTAGGCGAAATATTGGGGCCTGCCGTCAGTCTCCCGCCAGGAGAGGACGCAATACGGAATCAACTGTTTGAACGAGGGGTCGTCTTCCGCCTCCGCACGGGGCTTCCACAGCGTCTGAGTCGGATCGAGCAGAATCGGCAGGTAGCGTTCCACCTCACTGGAAAATCCCTGAAACATCCCCACCTGCTCCAGCAGTTTCCGCGGTACGACGAGGACGTCTTCTTGTGGAATCGTAGACACGGCTTGGCTCCTAAGCATGAGGCAGAAAACGCAGCGACGGCACAACCTCGCTCCGCCGACCGCCAGCATGATACCCGGAGATCCGTCACCAGCGTGAGGGGAACTCCGCGAGGGCGGCCGGAAACCGGCATCGCTGCGGTCACAGAATCAGCATCGCATCGCCATAACTGAGCAGCCGGTAGCGGGCCGCGATCGCCTCGGCGTAGGCCCGGCGGATCAGGTCATGGCCGACAAGACTGCTAACCAGCACCATCAGGGTCGTTCGCGGCATGTGAAAGTTGGTCAGCAGACAGTCCACCGCATGGAAGGCAAACCCCGGTCGGATGTAGAGACTGGTCGGACCGGTGTACGGCTCAACCGAGCCACCGAGGGCTGCCGTCTCGAGCGAACGCACCGCTGTTGTGCCAACTGCCAGCACGCGGCCTCCCCGACGGCGGGTCTCGCGGATCGCCGTTGCGGTCTCTGCCGGGACCGAGCACCACTCAGAGTGCATCGGATGGTCGGCAATCTGCGGTGTGCCAATTGGCCGAAAGGTGTCGAGACCGACGTGCAGCGTGACCTCGGCCCGTCCCACCCCCCGGTCGCTCAGGTGACGGAGCACATCCGGCGTGAAGTGCAGTCCCGCTGTCGGTGCAGCAGCCGACCCCGGCTGGCGAGCAAAGACCGTCTGGTACCGCTCAACATCGGCACCACGGGCCTCACCGCCCCGGATGTAGCCCGGCAGCGGCACTCTACCGATCCGTGCCAGCACCGTCGGCGTGCTCTCATCTGTCCCAGGATTGACCAGCCAGGTGCCGCCCTCCCCTCGGCCAGCAAGCGTGAGTTCGCCAGCGTCGTTTCCGGCACCATCAACCAGCACGATCCGCTCGCCGACTTGGGGCCGCCCCCGGGTCTTTGCCAGAATCGACCAGTGGCGATGGCCACACGTATCGACATCAGCAAGGTAAAGCCCCTCCCAGCGGCCGCCCGTCTCGGCCCGCCGCCCCACCAGCCGGGCTGGCACCACCTGCGTGTCATTGACCACCACGAGGTCGCCCGGGCTAAGCAACTCCGGCAGGTCGCGGATGCAGGCATGTCGCACCGCCCCGGCCGCCCGGTCGACAATCAACAGCCGGGCAGCTGCCCGGTCTACCAGCGGCTCCTGGGCGATTAACTGCGGGGGCAGATCGTAGTCGTAGTAGTCGACGGTATCGGCAGCGGTCTCCATGAACGCAAGCCTACCGCGCCGCCGTCCTGCCCCCGCATGGCGACGGCGGGGTGTAGAATCTGCTGGCGGGAACCGCTCCTTGCCACAGCCCCGCCCAGTCCACCCCCGAACGATACGCCCCGCATGACTGCATTCCCGTCCGCCAGTAAGCATGTCAGCGTGATGCCGCGGGAGTCGCTCTCGTTCCTTGCCCTTGAGCCAGGCATGACGGTTGTCGATGGCACCCTCGGCGGCGGTGGCCACACCCGCCTGCTGGCTGAGGCTATCGGCCCAACCGGCCGGGTGATCGCCATCGATCGTGACCCCGCGGCAATCGAGCGGGCCGCGAGCGAATTGGCTGGCCTGCCAATCCGGTTCGCCCAGGCCAACTTTCGGGATCTCCCGGAAGTGCTCGATGCGGTCGAACTCGACGCCGTCGATGCCGTGCTGCTCGATGTGGGCCTGTCGAGTGACCAACTCGCCGACCGCAGCCGAGGATTTTCCTACGAGTCCGATGGGCCGCTCGACCTGCGGTTCGATCCGACCGAAGGCGAGCCCGCGTGGCGTCTGGTCAACCGGCTGCGTCCCGAGACCCTCGCCGATCTGATCTATGAGTTCGGAGAAGAGCGGTACAGCCGCCGCATTGCTCGGAAGATTGCCAAGGTTCGGGAACGGCAGCCGATCGAATCGGCTCGGGACTTTGCCAAGCTGGTCACTTCCGCAATCCCCCGCCAGTCGCCGCCCTCCCGCATTCATCCTGCAACCCGCACCTTTCAGGCCCTCCGCATCGCCGTCAATGAAGAATTGAAGTCACTGCGGATCGCGTTGGAACGGATCCCGGACTGCCTCCGTTCCGGCGGCCGCCTCGTGGTGATCTCGTTTCACTCACTCGAAGACCGGCTTGTGAAAACGGCATTTCGCAGCCCGCAGACCTGGAACCGCCTGACCCGCTCGCCGCTTGAACCGCAGGCTGATGAAGTGGCCGCCAACCCCCGGTCGCGGTCTGCCCGGCTCCGGGCTGCCGCGAGAATCTGAGCAAACCGGGAGAACCAGCCACAATCTTTTTTGCCCACGCCGATCTGGCGACGACGACTCGGTTTCAGCAGAATCCCCCCGGTCTTCCCACGGGATGACCGCCGCCCCCGGACAGGTCGGGGCGACGACCGGTTCGGGTGGAGAACAGATGGGACGAGAATCGCGATTCCTGCTGGCACTGCTCGGCCTGCTGGCCGGTGTATTCGTCGCAGCGCTCTCGTTAAAACTGTTTGTACCCCGTCCACCACAAGGCACTGGCCCCGATATCCACGCACCATCGCCGGCCAGTATTGCGGAACTCGTTCCACCGCCAGACCTCACCCCCAGCCCCGTTGCAGCGGCGCCCTGGGATAGGCCACCCGATGACGCCACCCCAGCGCCCAGCCGGTTCTCCGCGCCGGTCACGCCCACGGTGCCCCCTCCCGACACCGCATCGGCAGACAGCCCACTGACGGCGATTGAACCGGCCGACGTGCCGACCTTCACCGCCATCTCACCACCGCCCGCACCGCCCCTGCCGGTAACAGCCCCACCCCCCAGCCTGTCGCCATCAGGTGATGCCACCACCGGGGAAAACGTGGTGGTGCCAGTTGCCGCTGTCACAGCCGCAGCAATCGCCACGCCCGCGGTCACCACTGCGGCACCACAGAACCAGCAGCCTGCAGCTCTTTCGCCGTCTTCTCCTCCGCTCAGCAACGCCCCTGCCTTTTCACCGCCGCCTGCCTTTCCCCCACCACCGACACCAGCAACGGTGATGCCGGGGCAGCCCTACACGGTGGCAGCAGGAGACTCCTGGTGGGGAATCGCTGAGCAGGCCTACGGTGACGGCCGGCTCTACCGCAGTCTGTTCGCCTGGAACCGCGCCCTCGACCCCCGCGTCTCACTGGCAGAGGGGACGACGCTGGAAATTCCTGCCCGCGATCGACTGCACCTTGCCTGGCCCCAGTTAACGCCGGCCAACTGAACCGCCCCGCCTCCCACCCAGAGAAACCGCTCTGGTTCCGGGTTCGCAGCACCGCTACCGTCCGCCCCTCATCGCTGTCGGCGGCATCGTCGACGCCGCCCTCGGAGAGTCTGACGCATGCAGTTCGGTCGCACCGCCCTTCGGCTCCTTGTTCCAGCCCTCCTAACACTCTGCACCATCCTGCCTCTGGGGTCCCTCCAGGCAGCCGGGTACCGGACGGCCAACTTCATCATTGAAGCTCCGACCGAGCAGCTCGCCCGCCGGATCGGTGACGCCGCGGAGCAATACCGCCACGATCTGGCGATTGAATGGGTCGGACAGCCACTCCCCCGCTGGAGTCGACCATGCCCAATCACAGCGCAGGTCGCTCCCGCCCTCGGTGCCGGTGGCGCGACCAGCTTCGTCTTTGATCGTGGCGAGGTCTTCAACTGGACCATGACCATCCAAGGCAGCGAAGAGCGGGTGCTCGACTCCGTGCTTCCCCACGAGATCACCCACACCATCTTCGCCAGTCACTTTCGCCAGCCGCTGCCCCGGTGGGCCGATGAAGGTGCCTGCACCACGGTCGAGCACCCAGTCGAACGCGCCCGCCAACACCGGATGCTAATTGAGTTCCTTCGCACCGGTCGCGGCATCGCCTTCCCGGAAATGTTCGCCATGCGGGAATATCCGGCCGATGTTCTGCCGCTCTACTCGCAGGGCTACTCCCTCGCTCGCTACCTGATCGAACGCGGCGGCCGCCGCCGCTACGTCGCCTTCGTTGGCGACGGCTTGGCCACCGACAACTGGGCTGCCGCACTCGGCCAGCACTACGGCATCAACGACCTTGGACGGCTGCAGACCATCTGGCTTGACTGGGTGAAGCATGGCTGTCCTGCTCCGCCAGCAGCAATCGCCGCCGCCCTGCCCAGCCCTCAGGCCTGGTCACCCACTGCACGGGGACAGAGCCCCGACCCCACCGCGAGCCAGCATCAGCCACGCCCACAACGATTGGCCACAACCGCCGGCCGGCAATCGATCTATGCGATGCAGGCCCAACGGACTCAGCGACAACTGCCCGAGACCTCCACGGCAGACCCCTTCATCATCCGCCGGTAACCAGCACCGTCATGTGATAGAAGACGGGGGCGGCGAAACAGATCGAGTCGATTCGATCGAGCACGCCACCATGTCCGACGACGAGCGTGCCATAGTCTTTCACGCCGCGGTCGCGTTTGATGGCCGACATCGTCATGCCGCCGGCAAACCCCATGACTGCCACCACCAGGCCAGCAAGGGCAGCCTGCCAGGGCTCAAAAGGAGGAGCCGCCCACCAGAGCACCGAGGCCAACAACGCCGTGCTGGTGGCACTGCCCAGCAGGCCTTCCCAGGTGCGATTGGAACTGACCGCCGCCGCCACCAACCGCTGCCCCAGCATCCGGCTCCAGACATACTGCATGCAATCTGCAAACTGGACCAAGAGAATTAAAAAGAAGAGCAGACGAAAATTGGCGTCCCGGCCCCCATTCACGCCAACGGCAACCGGCAGGGCCAGCAGTGCCGGCGCAAACGAGAGGCAGTAGACACAAACCACAAGCCCTGCCTGAATCTTGGCCGTCCGTTCCAGAAACCGCTTGTAGTCACCCGCCACGGCCGCCCGGGCCAGCACAAACAGCGTGGCGTACACCGGCAGGAAGACACTGTAGATGTCGTAGCGATTGAGCCCCACCAACACATAGTGAAGCGGCGTGAACAGAAAGAACACCCAGAACAACGCCCGGTGGTCCCCCTTACGGGTTGGCGTCAGTGTGATGAACTCTCGCAGCGCCCAGAATGAGACCAACCCAAAGAGCGTGACCGTGGCAGTCGATCCCAGCCAGAACGCAGCGGCCAACACGGTGCACAGCACCCACCAGCCACGAATTCGCAGATTGAACGTCCGCACGGCGGCCGCGTCGATGCCCCGATCAGGATGACGCTTGAGAAACTGGCCGACACCAGTGACCACCGAAAGGAGCAGCAGGACCCCGGCAACCAGGGCGATGGTACGAAGATCGTTCACGACTCGTTTGTTCCGGAGGGTGACCCGCAGTGCGGCCCCACCAGCCTACTCCTTGAGCGACAGGACCGCCCGCCGGGCCCGGGTGAGAAAATCAAACTTGGCTTCATCGCGTTCCAGCCACAACGGGGGGCCGAAACTGATACAGGACAGCAACGGTACCGGCAGGAACTCTCCGCGGGGCAGCACCCGATTGAGATTGTCGATGTGCACGGGCACCAACTCAATGTCGGGCCGCTTCTTCGCCAGGTAGAACAGCCCACTCTTGAACTCACCGATCTCGCCGGTGACGCTGCGGCTGCCCTCTGGAAACACAATCAGCGAACGACTCGTGCCGGCCTCGCGAAGCATCAAGTCAACCGGACTCTGGTGCACTTTGATATCGGTGCGGTCAATAAGGATGGCATTGAAGACCTCTTGAGCCAGCCACCGCCGGACCGCTCCCCGGGACCAGTAGTCTTTGGCTGCCACCGGCCTGGTCAGTTCCCGCACCGACCGCGGCAATGATGCCCAGATCAAGAGCGCATCGAGATGACTGGTGTGGTTGGCAAAATAGACCCGCTGACAGGTGTCAGGCTGGCTGGCAATCCACCGAACACTGGCCCCTGCCAGCAACCGAGCCAGCCCGGCCAGACCGAGGCCGGTGAGCCGACAGAGCGGCGACCGACTGACCGACTGGTCTCGTTGGGGTGCAGGCATGTCAGCAGGGGCAAGCATCGTGGGCAACAGACAGAGGAAACGCAGCAGGCCGATCAGGCCAACGGCACGAACGGATTGTGACGCTTCTCGTGACCAATGGTGGTCGGCTCACCATGGCCGGGTAGCACTACCGCCGTGTCGGGAAGAGCGTACAGGTGCGTGACAATTCCCTCGGCCAACGCGGCAAAATCGCCATCGGGGAAGTCGGTGCGGCCAACCCCCTCATAAAACAATACATCGCCGGCAAACACCAGCATCGGCTCAGCCGCAAACCAGAAGACGACATGGCCCCGCGAATGGCCGGGGATCTCGGCAACATCGGCTTTAAACCTCCCCACCACAAGAGGCTCCCCCCCTCGCAGCAGGGCGTCTGCTGGCGGGCTCGTCACCGACACGCCGTATCCCGCCGAAAGATTGGCGACCGGGTCGGTCAGTTTGTCGGCATCGCCGTGACCGATCAGGACAGGCAGTTCAGGCCATCGCTCCCGCATTGGGGAGACGCCGGCAATATGGTCGGAATGGCCATGGGTCAGCACGATTGCCGCCGGTTCCAGCCCCAGTGCTTCGATGGCGGCTATCACCGCATCGGGCTCAAAGCCCGGATCGATCACCAGACAGGCCGCCTCACCCACCCGCCGCAGCAGGTACGTGTTCTCAAAAAAAGGACGGGAAACAACCCGAAAGACCTCAAACGGTCCAGTTGACACCAGCGGCGTGAGCGTGGCCATGCGGGCAGCAGTCGTCAAAAAGGGCGGTGGAGCGGGCGATGAAACAGCACCCCGTCCAGCGGTGGACGGGGCCCCATGAATCGCTACTTTACCCGGAAACGGCTGCCATGAGCCGAGATTTTTGGCGTAGCCCGGCAGGAACACGATCGCTACCGTTTCTCAGCCTGGTCTCCACCCGGCGTGCAGCGGGTCGGAGGTCTGGCCGTGACGAATGGCCCGGTCATTCGCATTATGCGGGTGAGGCGGTTCCCCGTGTGAAAGACAACGTGACACGAGCTCGCAGAGCGATAACCCCATAGATGGATCGACCACCCTCGACATCACGATCGCGGTTCCGCGACGGGGTGGTGTCATCAAGCAATGAAAGCGTTACTGGAGGATGCTGGCATGAGCGGATCAGGGAAGAGTCTTACGGCACGGCTGCCGCACCGCACCGCAGGTCCGTTCCAACGGCGGCGAACCTGGCTCGTCTGGGCCCTGCTTCCCTGCCTCGCCACCCCACTGCTCCGGGCCGATGACTCGGCTGCCACACCTCCCGGCCTGATGCCCAACGGCGGAACGGCTCAGGGCAACGTCAATGCCGCCGAGGCTGTCGCCAACACCACCCCCGGCCAGCACCCGTTGGAACCCGCCCTCGCCATGGCAGCGAAGGGGCTGGCCAGCATTCAAGCCAACATTCGCGACTACTCCTGCACCGTCGTCAAACGTGAACGCATCGGTGGAGAACTGAAGCCCCATGAGTACATGTTCGCAAAGGTTCGCCATGAACCGTTCAGCGTCTACCTCTACTTTCTCGCCCCTGACGACGTGAAGGGCCAAGAGGTGATCTACGTAAACGGCCGCAACGAGGGCAACATGCTTGCCCATGCTGGCAGTGGCGTGCGGGCGATGGTCGGCACCGTCGCTCTCGACCCCCAGAGTATGCTGGCCATGCAGGGTAACCGCTATCCAATCACCGAACTGGGTGTGGAAAATCTCGCCAAGCGACTTGTTGAGGTGGCCGAACACGACAAGCAGTTTGGTGAATGTGACGTCAACTTCCTGCCCCAGGCGAAGGTCAATGGCCGGCTCTGCACGTGCGTGCAGGTGACCCACCCCGTGCCCCGCCGGAACTTCCGCTTCCATCTGGCGCGGGTCTACATCGATGACGAACTCCTGATTCCGATTCGGTACGAAGCCTACGACTGGCCGACAGAACAGGGTGGCCAGCCCTCGCTCATGGAGGAGTACACCTACATGAACGTGAAGATCAACAATGGCTTCACCGACGCTGACTTTGATCCGGCCAACACCGCGTACAAGTTCAACGTCACTAAGAAGTAGCCGCCGATTCGGCCTTTGCCCGTGGCAGACTGTAGCGCACGTCTACCACTACAGGATGCGACAAGTGGCTCCCCAGAAACACCTCGGCTTGGGCGGGAGTTGCCCACGCGGGCTGTTTTCGCCCGCATACGCAGGCAAGGGCTACGAGGGCATTTTCCACGCACAGCTAGCGGGCAGGATGGTGCGTAATGGTGCTTGACGTTGGACTGCCGGCTGCAGTTCGGGTCACCGACGAGTCACGGCCCGAGACCGCCTGCCGCTCGCTGACCGTCTCAAGGTCGTGAACCGCACCTGCTGATTGAGTTCGCACGCGGGCGAGCAGCCAGCGGCGCCCCAGCACCCAGCCCGAGACGAGCACGAGTCCGCCACCGGGCCAGACCGGCACCCGGGTACCGAGCCAGGCGATCCCCACCACTGCCGCCAGCACCGGCCACCACCGCGCCGCAGCGGCCAGACACCTGGCCGGCCTTCGGGTGAGCAGCCACCAGCCGGCCATACCGATCAACAGCAGCACAAGGGTGACACCAACGCTCGCCAGCCCTGCCGGTGGGGAACTGGCAAACCGGACAGTCAGGGTCTGGTCGACCTCCGTCCCCGCCAGGATGACCCGTTGCCAGCGAGGGTCACCACGCGGGCCAACCCGCGGCCGCGACTGTTCAGGAAGCGTCATGCCGGCCTCCCCCCAGCTGGCCCAGGCCTCCAGGGGCGACTGTTCAAGCTGGACAGCCCGGTGTTCACGAAACCGACGCAGCCGGGCGAGCGACTCGCTGGAAGCATCGGGGGCCAGCTGGCCGATTACTTCCGCAAGCGCTGCCTCTGCTTCGGCACGGACCGCCGTTGCCTCGGCGGCCGACAGCGTTTGGCCGCCCCCACCCACCAGCAGTCGCTGCTCGCTGGAGGAGTCGATCGAGACTAGGCGGCGCGCCACCGGCAGATCGAGCAACGCAGGCAGCCCGAAGGCAACCGGCTCACCCCGCAGCACCTCATCACCGAGTTCCCCGACAAAAACCACTAACAATTCATGTGGCCAGGGGCCAGACCGCAGCGGAATGGTCCAGACATCAGCGGGACCGTCGCGGCCCGGCACCACTGGCTGCACCTGTCGTCCATCAAGCAGCACCTCGAACAATCGAAACCCATCGGGAAGCCGCAGCCGGAGTTCCGCTGCCCTGGTGATCAGGTCGTAGCGTCCCACTCCCGAGATTCGCCCCCGCTCGTCAATCACCACCTCAAGATCGACCAGTTCAGCTCCGTTCTGTGTCAACCGCGGTGGGGCAGCAGCGGAGCGGTCGGACGACTGCTCAACAAGCGGCACCGCCTGCTCCACCGGCCTGAATCGATATCGCTGGGGAATCACGCCTGCCGGGAGTTCAAGCCGCCAGCCGCCACCGGCAACGAGCTCTCGCCGCAGCGGGTACGTGGCTTCGGTGAGGGTATCGCTCGAACTGTCTCCACGGACCGCTGGCCCCGCAGCGGCCAGGAGCTCCGGCTGGCCACGGCCCTGAGAATCTTCCCACAAAATGGTCATGGGCAGAGGGGCTGCAGTGGTCGACTGGATCAGAGGCAACCGACCGGCATTCGGAAGCGGCTGGTTCCGTCGCGCCTCAACCCGCAGAAGATAGTGGCCGGCGGCAGGCTGCTGCAGCACCAGCACCTGCGAGCCATCCTCCGCAGCCCGCTGATGGAGATCAACGGTGCCCTCAACGTCCCCAAAGCGATCCCGCCGGAACACCTGGCAGGATTCGATTTCAAAGCCTTGTGGAACGGCGATGCGGTCGTCCATCCAGACCGTCTCACGGACATCAAGATCTGCCTCATAGACAAGCGTGGTGGCCCGTTGACCGGCTGCCACCACCAGTTGCTGCCGTCCCCGAATCGCACGTGGCTGGCGGGTCACGGTCAGCCGAACTGGCTGCCGATGCAGGCTCCACGACCGTCCGCCCACTGCTGCCACGGTCTCTCGGCTGGTCTCTCTGGTGCCAACCATTGACGGCTCCACCAAGGTCTCGACGACGTCAGTCGACCACCGCAAGGTGGTCTCACCGTCAACCCGCTCTTCGATCTGCGGGGGGGCAACCGTTCCAGGAAAGGCAACGGCAAGACGGTAGTTCCCGCTGGCTTCAAGCACCGTCTCCCGGTGATCAACCTGCACGCCCCGCAGCCAGACATCGGGTAATGCGACATCTCCAACAACAGCGTTGAGTGGCATGGTGAAAGGAATCTCCAGCCGCACCGGCCCTGGCACGGGACTTCGTCGATCGACCCGGAAGACTCCCGGCGCAACCTGACTGAGTTCATAGTCAGTCGGCAGGCCCACTGGCTGATCAGCGTGGGCGTTTTCCAGCGGCACAAGCCGAGGGTCCGCCTGCAGCCAGAGCGTCGGCAGGATCGCCTTGCCGGGATCGAGTGAAAACCGTGCCGTCAGCCGACAGTCATCCTCACGCCAGGCAATCTGATTGAGACTGCTGGCCTCGCGAACCACCGACATCAGGGTGGTCTGCGGATCAACCGTTCGCACCAGCCTGACCCGCTCGGCCGTCGCGAGACGATAGCGGAGCCCACCAGATGCCTCAACCTGGGGGTCCTCCGCAGGCCGAAACTGACCGTCTCGATCAGCCTGTTCACACCACACGCGACGAGTCTCCTGCAACCCGGCGGCCACGGCCCCACCGCCGCGGTACAGCAGCGTGGTGGCGGGTGAGATGGGCAGCCGTAGTTCAGTCACCTCAAGATCGCCCCACCGTGTTCGCGCCGGCTCCACCGGAACGGCAACCAGGTGCCGGCCTGCCGCTGGCAGGGAAACCGTCAGCCGGCGGCGGTCAGCCGACACCGCTGCCCGCACAACGCCACCATCCATACGAATCGGTCGATCGGCGTAGCGGCTCTCGGTCGGTGCCTGATCAAGCGGCAGCACCGTGGCGGCATCGGATTCGACCAGCAGATTGATCCACCAGCGTTCGTCACCCGCGTTGTTGCCCCTCGGCTCCGGGGGCATGACCTCAACCCGACAATCAAGGATGCGGACCCCCGAACGCACAGAACCTGTCTCGGTGGTTGCCAGCACCCGGAACAACGACTCCGGAACGAGGGCCGTCGTCTCTCCCTCAACGGGTGTCAGGAAAACCCGCACGGGCTGCTCCGCTGCCAACGCCGGCCCAGCGGCAAAGGCACAAAGCACAACCAGCCCTGCCTGCAACTGGCCCGCACGACGGATCGCCCCCAGCCGAACCATCGTCACACCAAGCCCACCCCAGAGGACCGCCCGGGCGAGCATGTCTGCCGGCTCGGGTACCCAAAGGGCCGCCACCGCCGCAGCGATCAAGGTTGTCAGCAGCAGCCAAGTGCGTGTCCATGGAATCAACGCCGCCACGGCCGCCGTCATCACTGCCACCAGCACCACCACGCTCGCAAGCAGGGTCGAATCAATCAGCAGGAACGATGCCTGACGGTAGCGGCCGGCCACCGGCACAAACTGCCTGCTCGTCAACGCACGATCAATTCCGCTCTCGACTGCTCCCGGTGACGCCCCCCGCTCAGCGGCACCCAGGAGCCGGGCTATCCAGTCCACCGGAGGCCGGTTCCGTTCCCGAAAACCACGCGGCGCGGCGACCATGCGAACCGCTGCCGGCAGCAGCATCTGCCACTGTCTGGTCAACGTCGGGGTATCGAGCGTGGGAATATCAGTCGTCAACCGCCAGAGGCCAACCGACGGCCGCGCCATGCTGACCGAACGCACGACCAGCCGCACCCGGCGCTGTCCGTCTGGAAGATAGACCGGCAACTCACTTGCCTCGCCAGCAGGCAACGGCAATCGCTCTCCATTCACCGTGACACCAAGCAGCCGGTGGCTGGCCGGCACGGTCAGGAGCACGCTCGCCCGGCCATCGTTCTCAAGGGCATAAGAGGTCTCGTATTCGGCCGTCGCCGATGCAGCACACCGGACGGTCGTGGTCTCGTGCCAGATCCAGCAGCGGGGTACCGGTCGCTCTGCTGCCGGCAGCGGTTCCAGTTCGGCCGCTGGGCCGGCTCCAGCCAGGGCCGCTGCCTTGTCGTAGGCGAACTCGGCAAGCGTCTCGAGGGGGCCCTCTCCCGGAAGATTCGCCGGCAGTTCCCGGAGCCGGGCATTGCGAATGTGCGGCCGATCCTGGCCCACCGACTGAATCACAAGCCGCCCGGTGGTCTCCTCGGCTGCCTCCACCCAGGCCAATGGCACAGGCAGAACCCCCGTAAATGGCCGGGAGGCGGTCGCCCGGATCGTGGTGGTGCCGGTGACCGGAGGTGTCAGCTCGATCAGCCACGCCCCGGCGGCTTGCCGAGCCGCCGGGGCTGCAGCCTTCCGGGGGGGCGGCGCCACAGCCTCCTGTCGTCGCGCAAAGACGGTTGTCTCCCCCGCGGTCAGCAGCGACCAATCAAGGTCACCGACCGCTTCAGAAAAATGGACGGTGAGGGCATCGAGTTCCCCCTGTTGTGGCTGGCAGGTGAAACTGAAGGTCTCGCTGACTTGCTCGCCCCGAATCGTCAACCGGGTTTGAGCCTCCACCTTGAGCGGTGGCCGCCGACGCAGAAAGACAAATTCACATGGCGGTGCCAAGCGGCCGGCCGGCACCCGTTGCCGCCACGCCCCTGCCTCAGCCAAGAGGGTCAGCCGAGGATCAAACGGCGGCGGCGTCTCGGCGGCAGCATCGGCCACCAGCGTTGTCTCCGGACTTGTCCGCAAGTCGATCCAAACCTGGCCGGATGCCTCTCCCTCCAGTTGCACCATGTCGGCCGCCACCGCCTGGAATCGCCCGCCGGCGGGAACACCACGCCGGTGCCCACTAATGCGAAGCCGAAGGTCCCGGGCCGGTGTCACTGCCACCGGCAGATCAAGGATGAGGCGGTCTCCGCTGCTGCCCCGCACGACCTTCCATTCGTATCGGGTTCCGATCAGGTCGGCGGCTTCGTCACGCACACGATCTGCCTCCAATCGCTCATCGACCTCCGCATCATCGGCAGGCGGGAGCAGATCACCAGGGAGAAGTGGCTCAACGGCATCGATCAACCACTCCGGCCCAATCCGAGCCTCTAGGCGGTGCACGCTGCCGCGTCGGATGCGGATGTCACAGGCTGCCCTGCCGATGAGTGCCGCCGTGGTGACATCAACGGTGGTCACACGGGCAATATCGAACTCCGGCTGGCGGGCTGCGACCGCCACCGTCACCCCACCCCCAGCCTGCTGCTGCTCGAAGGCGAAGCCGCCGGTGGAGTCATCAGCCGGCGAGACAGTCCGCAAAGCTGACGCCTGCCCGGGCCAGTGAACGGCGGCAGTCGGTGGAACCGCCAGCCAGCGAGTGGAATCAACCTCGGCAAGTTGCATCTCCGAGTCAACCTGCACCCGCATTCCCCCACCTGCCCACCACCTGCCAGGCAGCCCAATGCCAGGGAGGTGAACGGTCCGCTTGAGGAGTCCCGTTCCCGCGATGACGCCACGGACCCTCAGCGGCCAGTCTGTCCCGACGGCCGCCACTGGCAGTTTGATCGAGACCTTCCCGGAGGCTCCGGGCACCAGTTCAACCGGCAGCGTCCCCGCGGCCCCTGGCGGCTGCACATGGCCGCCCGACAGGGTGAGTTCGGCAGCACATCGCAGCGGAATGGTCCTCCCGTTCCAGACGGTCTCGGGGAGCAAAACGGTTTCGATCTGGGAGGCGCGGCGACCGATGCCTACGTTCGACCACATCGTGAGGCGATCCCGCGGAGGTGCGGCGACCTCCAGTGCGAGGGCTGCCCGCGGCCCAACGGTGAACTGCCAAAGCCGACGGCCCTCCCGTCGTTCCTCGGTGACAGGCTGCAATTCGGCAGGCTCGCTGCCGGCAAGCCGCGGCTCCAAGCCGGCCGGTAGGTCGAGCACGAGTGTGGTGGCCAAGGCTGGCACCAGCGGCAACTGGAACGCGTATTCAGGCTGCCCGCCCGCCAGCGGTGCCGCCTGGACAAGCGGCTGCGTGGCCCGCAGCGGTTGTGCATCAACCAGAGCAGTTATCCGACCAGCCCCCGGCACCGACAGTTCCAGACTCCCATCGGGAAGCCCACAGAGGTCGACCTCAAGGGCCTCACCGGCATCGTCCGGCCTGCTCTGCTCAGGATTTTTCCTGGCGGCCTGCCAGCGGCAGTCCCGCAACGGCATCTCACCCAGGGGCAGCGAACTGCCCGCAAGGGCTGCGGATACCTCGAAGCTGATCTGGCCACGCAACCAGCCTGCCTCATCAAGCCGGGCTTCATACCGAAGCCGCTCGGCAGCCGGGCGTGGCAGACTGCCGGCCTGCCGCCCGCTCCTTAACGACAACTGCCGCACCGCCTCTTCGAACTCATCCAAGGCCATGGGGATGTACCGCCCCCCATCTCCCGAGACATCGGCCACCCGGCCCGGCGGCACATGCACCCGCACAAACGGCAAGGGAGCTGCAGGGGCATTGAGTGAGGCGACCGCCTCACCAACAGACGGGGTCTCAACCACCGGTGGCGTCAGCGGCTCGTCCTCACCTGGAGCCGCCTGACTCGCCGAGATCAGCAGCACGAGCAGACCGAGCCCCAGGAACAGCCTCTGGCTCAACGGAAGACCGGCATGCAACCCCATTGGTCTTCTCCCTACGAGGTGACGGCAGACTGGGTGACGTCACCTGATTCATTGACCTTGGCAGAAGGCACATTGATCACCAACGACCCATCGCCCCCGGCCCGGGTCACCGAATCAGGGCGATGATCAAACCAAGACACTGGTTCGCCCGCACGCACAAAGCGGCCATCCACAAGGGTCCGCCACCTGGTGACCGCCGCTGCAAGGGCAGCCAACAGCAGCCCTGGGAGGGACGCCTGCGTCACCAGCACCGTCGTCAGTGGAACGATCGCCATGCCAATCAGGAAGCCGCCGGCCAACGCAATGAACAGCCACCGCCCCAGTGACCAACGCATCGAGAGCAGCAGACCTCCCACCAGGGGCAGGCCGCTGGCAGTGAATACCAGCAGCCACCACGGCACGAACCAGACCCGCACTGCAGCCGGTCCGCCAACGTCCCAAAAGACCAACCGTTGTTCTGCCGCTCGGTCAGGACTCGCCAGACCGTCTCCTGTCAGGTGCGTCTCCTCACTGACCGCTGCGGCGACCCAGTCAGCAAGATCTGTCGCCGAGAGACGGGGTACCGGCTGGAACCCGTAGCGTGTCCATCCCCAGGCCTGCTGGCTGGTCCAGCCGCGGGGACCAGCAAGCATCGCCAGCTCAGCCGGTGGCACGATCTCCCACGCAATCTGCCGATAGATCGTTCCTGCCGGCAGCGCTGGCCGCTGGAACATCACGCCGTCTGGCAGGGGAAGCACGCCGGCCAGGGTCGGCCGAAGACGGGGCTGCCGAACCTCGACTTCAACCAGGTGCGTCCCCCCCTGCAGCAGTTCCACATCGAACCGACCACTCGCATCGTTGACCTCCTGCCAAACTCCTCCATCAACCCGAACTCGTCCTGCCGGCCGACTGCTTCCCTCAGGCAAGGCTGGAGCGGTCGAGTTCGCGATCGGCACGAGCAACGTCAGCCGTTCGGAAGAACTGGTGACCGCATACGCCCAGCGATCTATCCGCACCCCACTGCGAACCGTTGTGCGAACCCAGGCTGCTTCAACCACAGCCGCCCGTTCCACATCTTCCTCCCGCCGTGAAAGTGCCACGTCGATGAAAGTGCGGGGCTCACTGGCGTTCCAGGTGCGACCCAAGCCGATCGCCTGAAGATTTCCTTCCCGGCCCCAGCGGTCATCCCGGACATCGATCGCAAAGCCTCCCGTCTCGGCAAGCGTCACCGTCTCTCGACCAACGGCGGATCCCTCCGGAATCAGTAACGGGACCGAGAGGGCAACGGTGGTCTCCTCGGGAATCTCAGGCAACACCTGGCGATACCGCACCATCAGTTCCCCAATCCCAAGCAGGGGCTCGGAAAGAACCGCCCGCACGGTTTTCAGGGCCCCAGTTTGCGTCTCCCGTGGCTGGGCCACTGGATCGCCGTCGCTGAAATCTGCCGCCGCCGGCAAGCGCTCTGCTGCGGCATCGGCTGCCGTGAACACCTCTGGGGTAAGCAACTCACCGGCCTGGCGAATCTCCAGGCTGCCGGAATCGAGCACGGTCGCTGGCACCTGCCACTCCACAAACTCCAGCGGTACGTAGGCCACATCGAGCCGGATCACTTGATTCACCGATAGTCCGGTCGCCGACACATCAACCTGCGCGGCAACGCTGGCATCAACCTGGCGGCTGAGAAACCGGCGGGTTGCGGCAAAGATGGCCTCGCTCGCCTCGACCCGATAGGCCATCCGCAGCAGATCCCCACCGGCCCAATCAAGTGATGTCGCTACCTGCCGACTCATCCCTTCAATCAGTTCGTTGTCAGGAACCAGTTCAATATCGGCATCGGAAGTGATCACGACATTGCCAGGACCGACCAGATCAGCCTGCGGCACCGGCGTGGTCCAGTGAATGGTGTCGTGCGATCGATCGACCACCTGACTGCACCGCAGTTCCACAACAACATCGCCAACGAGTGGCTGGAGAAAAGGGACGACGATCTCACCGTCCTCCACCGAAACAGCAGCCGCATCAACGACGCCAGCAGGCCCAACTTCCTCAACCTCCCATCCGGGAAGACTGAGGGCCACCCGCTCAGCCGGCACGCCGCGAATGGCCGCCCGCAGCCGGACATCGAGTTCCAGCCGATGGGCGGACACGTGATAGCGATACTCCGGCTCAATCACCGTGCGGCTGCTGCGGGACCGCACCCGAAGCGGCAAGGACGCGGGCTGGGCATCGTAGGCAAAAGCGGCCACGAATCCGGGCCGTTGGCTTGCCGCCGGTGCATCGACCCGCCGATTGCCAGCGCGGGGCTCCCAGTCGACCTGCCAGTTGCTATCGGTAAATACGCTGGTGCGGCCCCACTGCCGCCACGCCGGCACACCGCTCACCGCAAACCCACCAGCGTCAAAGGGAGTGCCGCCCGAGGCGTTGATCACCCGCTCGCACGACAGTTCGATCTCGGCAACCCCGTCCCGAACATCGTCAAGCCGAACGATCACCTGCCGTGCATCCGGCGAGCCGCGTTGCTGAACCAAGCTGCCCTGCCGACCAACCGCCTGCAACGTCACCCGGGGTGGCAGTGAGATGGTCACTTGCCGCAGACCATCGGGAATCGAAGCCAACCGCAACACAGTGTCAATCCGGGCAATCCGTCCGTCGATCCGCACCTCCGTGTCAGCACTGACCTCCGGAGCCTGCTCAGCCGTAGCAACTGCCATTGTGCGGTCAGCCAGTTTGACCCGAGTTGGCCCCACCAAGCCCGCGACCGTCACCTCGGTCCCTGATTCTCCGTCACCCGTTCGTGGTTTGACCACGGGAACCAGTGCCCGTGGGTCAAGGCTGACGTCTGGCTGCCTCCGACTGCTCAGGATGGTCAGTTCAGAACTGGCTGCCGCCGGTAGTGTCAGCATGAAAAGGTCACGGTGTTCTGCCAGATCAACCGGAATCTGTCCCTGCAGCACCAGCGTGTGCCGCCCCCACTCAGCCTCGGTGTCCGATGATGTGACGGTGTCTCCGGCAGCCTCACGACCGTTGAGCCAGGCGAGAAAACCGCCCTCCCCTGGCTGCCGTGGCCCCGCGAAAGCACCGTCTGCCACCACCGCCGTCTCGTCGCCCTGACTGCCCTGAGCGGTGGGGGACTGATCGATGGTCAGAATCACCTGGCCCGTTCCGGTTGTTTCAGGAGCCGCGGCAATGACCAACTCAGGGAGCTTCAGCGGCAGCATCACCCACCCCGGCCGAGTCTGCCGTAGGACGGCCTCGACCCGCACCGCTGCAGTCCCTCGATTGGCAGCGGCAGCCTCTGGCATGGTGACTTCGACCCGCAGCTGCTCGAGGACTGCCCCCGGCAACTCCGGCAGACCGGGTAGCCCCTCCCGAAGCCGGATCAGATCGACAAAATCGCGGTAACGAAAGCCGGGAACAGGCACGAGTCCACCGGCGTCGTCCTGCAGGTAATAGAGTTCCGGCTCGACTTCGCGAATCGGCGGCACTGCCTCGCGGTCCTTCGGCTCGAGCGCCGGCGTTATTCCAGACCAAAACACCGCCAAAGCGGCAGCGAGCAGAGCCCACTGCCACGAGCGGAGAGCAGCCCTCCGTGACGCGATCCTGAGGCTGTTCGAAACGGTGGTTTCCACGACCTGGGTGCCGATGAGAGAGAGCGAGAGTTTTCGGGTTGCGCAAACCCGGAGACTCTTTGAACCTACCCCGCTTCCAACCGGCATGCCCAGCAAATCCGCTGGAACCCGGCCGGAACCCCACTTCCAGCGACCGGACGATCGGTACGAACCGCACCGGCCACCGCTCACCGGCCGGCGAGCAGGCGTCCGAGCCCTTCTGCCACCACCTGGTTGGCACCGGCCACGAAGGCCGGCCGCTCCAGCGACACCGTTGCTAGCGGCGGGGTGCCAGCCGGATCGTCTGCGTGGCGACACGGCAGGATGACCGCTCCGGCCTCGGCAGCCACCAGTAAGCCAGCGGCGACATCCCAGCAGGCGATCCGCCGCACCCAGAATCCATCGAGGCGGCCAGCAGCCAGATAGGCCAAGTTGATCGCCGTCGACCCAGTTCGCCGGACCGAGTGCACCTCGGGAATGATGGCGAGGAAATCAGCCACCGCGAGTGCCCCAGCATCAACATGTGGCGGGAAACTGACCGCCACCAACGCATCGGCGAGGCTTTCCGGAGAGGCAACCGAAAGCGGCACGCCGTTGAGCCGAGCGCCTCCTCCCTGAATCGCCGTAAAGCATTCATCGGCAACCGGGTCGTAGATCGCACCGGCCAGCACGCTGTTCCCGCTGGCCAACCCCACCGAGACACAATAGGCCGGAAAACCGTGAACGTAGTTGCTGGTGCCATCCAGCGGATCGACCATCCACCGTAAAGCTGGTCCTGGCTCTTCCGACTCACCCTCTTCACCGATGAACCCGTGCGTCGGAAAGCGGCCCAGCAGAATCTCCCGAATGGTCTGCTGCGCTGCAAAGTCAGCCTCAGTAACGAGATCCTTCGGCCCTTTCTTCGAAATGGCAAACCGACCCTGCCAGTCCCGGAGCACTTCCCCACCGGCTCGGGCTGCCGTCTCTGCCAACTGCCCGTAGGCCTGCAGGTCCGCCGCTGGAGGACGGGGAGACGCGGTAGCTTCCGCTGGAACAGTCTGCGAGTCTCTCATGATGCTGCTGAGCCTCCTCGGAAATACAGGGATGGGTACCGCGAGATTGTGTCACAACCCTTCGCGGCGGCTCTCTGTATGCTAGTCGATGAGTCGCTCGCAGACCGCCGTCGTTCGCCGCCACTTTAAGAACCACCATGCCTGACGATTCTGGCACCGCTTCCTGTGCACCGAAGCCCACGCCCCTGGCCTGGCGGCCCGCGCCGCCCCATGAGACCCCGGAAAAGCTGACGTGGCAGTGCGGGAGCGGTGCAACGGCCGGACGGCTGGATCTCCGGCAGCCCTACCACGGCATTGCATTTGACACCGGCAGGAGCGATCTGCTCAGGCTGCTCGGGGTTCGGTTGTCACCCTCTCAAGCAGCGGCCTCCTCACCCGTTGACGGCTGGGTTCGCGCGGCAGATGCCTTCGGCGTCTACGAGCCGCACGACAGCCGCCGCCTGCGAGTCACTGCGCAGTGGCGACTTGAGACACCAGCCGCGGCCGTGCGGGCAGAAATCTGCGACACCATCGCAATCGAGCTGGTGCTCTCAGCCCAGACGTCCCGAGGCACCAGTGCCGGCACACTGGCCGTCGAATGTCAGTTCGCCAGCACTGAACTGCTGGTCGGCTGGTGGCAGGACTCGCAGTTGCGCTGGGCCGAAGGAGACTCTCTGGAGTCCCTGCGGACCACCTGGAATCGTCTGCCGCCGACGGCCGTCTGTTGCCTGCTCTGCCGCGGGGTGGTGGCTGACCAGAGCCTGGCAGTCTGCCTCCGGCGGGATGAGGTCCGGCACGTTCTTGCCGCCGCCCTGCCCCCCCCATTGGTTGCTCCCGGGCAGCCGCGTTCCTATTGCCTGACCAGTTGGTGTTTTCCGACGCTCATTGAAAAGGGGGTGCTGCACCGCAGTCGCCTCCGGGCCACCCTCGGCACCAGCACTGCTGACCGGGAATGGGCGTCCGAAACCGCTGCCGCCTTCGCGGCAGAGCCACCGCTTTTGCAGTAGCGGAAATCGGCGTTGAGCCGGTAGATTCCCACAAGCGGCTTCCTGGCAAGTCAGGCAAGCAGGCGAACTTCTAACGGCCGGGCCACCGCCAGCCCATCGCCTTGCCGGGCTGACGGGCCAGTCTCTGCCGTTGCTGGATCACTCCGGGAGAGGATGCGATGTACGACCTCGTGTTTGCCGCCAACCCGGCACTCGATAGTGCCCTCGCCGAACCAGAGGGTCTGCCCCCGGCGTTGGCCCAGCGGCTGCGACAGGCACCGCTCACCGCCCTCACGCAGGCGTACCAGATGGCCCGCGAGCACCATGCCCGCGGGCTGGTGCTCTGCGGCCAGATCCTCGCCCCGCTGCGAGCAAGTCCCGCACAGGTCGTCGCGGTACGACGATTGATCCTTGAGGCCGCTGCCACTGGTTGTGAAACGGTCTGGGTGACCACCGATGCTACCGCCCCGCGTGAACTCCTCCGGATTCTCGGGGAACCCGAGGGGCTTGGATTCGCAACCCCGCTGACGCCATGGACGGCCACCATTCGAGCGGCAACGGTTGAACTCTGGGCAGTTGCTGCCGCCGATGACACGGAGCGAGCCACGGCGTCTGCGGCAGCCACCGCACTCCACCGCCGCATTCTGGTCGGCGGAGACTCAGGCCTTGAGCCGCACGCCGCCGCCCAACGGGTGCTTCCAGCGTCAGTTTTAAACTGGCCCAACACGCTGGCCGTCTGGGCAACTGCCACGAATACGACACTCCCGGCTGGCGTTCTGCGGCTGCCCACGCTGCAGCCCCGATCCCGCCAGGCGGTCGGTGCCGGTGCCTATGGGCTCACGCTCTATCAACCGAGTGAAGCTGCAGACAACACCGGCAAGACGGCTCGGCAGAGCGACGGCTGGCACCGCCTCCCTACGGAGCAGGTCTGCTGGCGGAGCCTCCAGGTTGAGTCGGCCGACGGTGACGCCGCCGCAGTCGCGGAGCAACTTTGGGAGGTGCTGTCGCCGCCAGCCGCAACTGCTGCTCACCCTGCCCCGGCGACACCGCCTGAGCCACTGACGCTGGTCGACTGCCAGATTGCCTGCGGAACCAGCATTGAACGCCGCATTGAAATCGGTGCCAGTGCTGCCGAGGCCACCCGGCTCCTTCGAGAACGCTGTGCTGCCGCTGCCCCCACTATCTGGTGTGAGCGAATTGCGGCTTCGGCCGACGAATCGCTCGCAGCCTTGGGGCACAGCCGCTCGGGTGGACAGCCCGGCACGAGCAACTCATTCACCTCCGCCCTGGCCGACATCGTCACCGAAAAGGAGGTCGGCGGCGGCAGCGATTCCTGCGATCGGGAGGCCGCCTGGCTGGCTCTTGAACTGCTGGAGGCCGACTGAACGGCTGCCGGTCGCTGAGGACTCAGCGATCAGTCCCCTTCCACCTGCATCCCCTGTGTCTGGAGAGCGTCGATGCATATCGAACGGCTGGAAATCGAAACGTTTGGCGGCCTTGAAGGCGTGACCATCGACGGCCTCGGCTGCGGTGTTCAGGTCATGCATGGCACCAACGAAATCGGCAAGACGTCACTGCTCGAATTCGTCAGGGCCATCTTCTTCGGCTTTGAAGGGCTTTTTCGACGGGGGGTCCTCGATCCGCAACGGCCCTGCAGCGGCCGTCTGTTCGTCTCCCTCGGCCGCGGTGCCCGCAGCAATCGGGAAGTTCAACGGTTCATGATCGAACGTCGGCACGAGGGCCCTGGCCTCGCCAGCCTGACGCAGGCCAGTTATGAGGATGGCATCGTCGGCCTCGGTGGTGATGAGGGCGACGTGGTCACGATTGAGCGGCTCGATGACACCGAACATGCCGCCCAGCGGGTGTACCTCCAAGATCTCGTCGGTGACATCGACGAGAGCACGTTCACCAACGTGATGGCCTTTGGTCTCGACGAACTGCACGAACTCCGCACCCTCGAGCCGGAAGGCTGCGGGAGCCGCCTCTATGAACTGGCCAACGGTCTCGACCGGTCACGGGTAGCCAGCACGCTGCAGCACATTGAAGAGGCGATTAGGCGGCAGCAGGGAGACGGGCAGGACGCGTCGCCGCGTGACACGCTCCTTCGACAACGCCAGGAACTCCTCACCGAAATCGAGGCTGATCAGACAGCGGTCACGGTGGGCGATTTGTTCATCGAGCAAGCACGACTGGAACGTGAAGCCGACAGCCTCACCGAGGCGGTCACGCGTGCCCGCCGGGCCGAAACGCTGGCCCGGGACGCCTTGCCGCTCGGCGAGTTGTTCACCGCGTGGCGAACCACGGCTGCCGAACTGGAGTCGCTGAAGAAGGTGGCCCTCGTCCACCCCGACTACGACGGCTGGCGGCAGGATCGCAAACGACGAAAACGGGCAGCGCGGCTGGCGGACAAGCGGCGGCATGACCGGCGGCGGTTGGCCCGTCAACTGGCGGCGTTGCCCGCTGAGACGGTGATCTGGGAGAAACGGGCGGCGATCACCAGCCTTTGCGATGAACGCCCCCATCTGGAGCGGCTGGTCGCCGACACCAGCCGTGCCGAAGCCCACGCCCGGCTGGCAGCCCGCCGCTTTGGTGAACAGGTTGGCCTCTGCGGGCTGTCCAAGCTGATGCCGCTCGAGCAGGCTGACACAGAAAGCGATGGCATTGGCGTGCTCCTTCCCGAGGGGCTGTCGCTCTCCTTTGGCCCCCTCCGGAACCGAGCCCGTGGATGCAAGGCAGCGGCCCGGGCGGTCACGAAGGCCCGCAAGCGGGTTGCCCAGGCCAAGGCACGGCTCGAGCAGGCGAAATCCCGAGTCGAAGGTGCCGAGAACGCCCTCGGCGGCCTCACGCTCACAGCCGCCATTGAGGCTGCCAACGAACAGGCCACTGCCCTCCACAAGCGGATCACGCTCGGCGACCGCCTCGATGAACTCAAACAGACGACCGGGCGGCTCGAGCAGGAGATGGCCCAGCAGTTGACGGCCCAGGTGCTGCCCTTGGGCTGGCTGGTCGGCCTCGGTGCCGTCTTCGTGGTGGGAGCCGGCATGCTCCTTTCAGGCTTACTGCTGCCAACCGTCGTCACCGGGCCGCTGGCATACGTCATCGCTGCGCTTGGCCTGGCTGGCACCGGCATTGCCTCGGTGATGACGTGGACACTTGACCGCTCCTCCGGCATGCGTCTCGACGAGACCCGCCGGCAGCACGCCCTCGCTCAGCAGCAGCAGGCCGAGACAAGTGCCCAGTGCGAGGCGCTGGAAAAAACCATTGATCAGGCTGGCAGGAGACTCGCCAGTGGTGCCACCGAAACGTCTTCGGCTCGCCACACAATGGCAGCCGAGCAGGCTGGCGGCGTCCTCCATCGCCAGGCCTCGTTGGCTGATGCCGAGGTCGTCCGGCTTGAGCAGTTGGCCGGTCGTGAAGGCTCCCTTGAGGTCTACAGCAATCGACTCGCGGCAGCCCGAAGCGAACTGAAGCGAGCAGGGGAACGAAAGAAGAAGGCGATCAGTCGCTGGCGGAAGTCGCTGGAGAGCCGCGGCCTGCCTGCCACGCTCAGCCCTGCTGAGGTCTGGCGGATCGGAACCCATCGTCACGAACTGCTCACGCTCGACGATGATCGTCGCCGGCTGTCCGATGAAGCCCGTCACAAACGCGAGGAACTCACCGCCGCCGCGCGGCGAATTGACGCCGTGCTGGTGGAATGCGACCTCGTGCCGGAAGGCTCGCCGCTGGACCATCTGCAACTGCTTGAGGACCTGCTCGATGCTCAGCGAAGGGGGCATGAACAGCGCCTGGCTCTGACCCGCAAACTGGAACGGTCCCGGCTGCGTCATCGCCAAGGATTGCGACAACTCAAGGCCTGCGACCGGAGCCTGCAGGGCTGGCTCGACCGCTGGGAGGCAGCCGACGAAGACACCTTCCTCGCCTGCGTCGACCGGCGGCCTTATTTCCAGAACCTGCAACAGGAAACCGAACTCGCCGAACGGGCC
>WTHB01000130.1:0-24731 GCA_011523305.1 Planctomycetaceae bacterium
CGGCTCGCATGATGTGCCAGCTGAGCAACTCGGCAAGGTTCTCCTCCGTCGGGAACTACTGACCAGTTACCAGTGGGAACGGGTGCTGCGGGGCTACCGCCAGGGCTACTTCTATGGGCGGGCCAAACTGCTCTACCAGGCTGGGGCGGGCTCATTCGCCCGCGTCTACCGGGCCATCAACGTCGATTCTGGTGACATTCTGGCGGTCAAGGTCCTCAGGAAACGCTTCTCGGCGGACAAGGACAAGTGCGAACTCTTCCTCCGTGAAGGCCGCATGGGGCTGATGCTCCGTCACCCGGGAATTGTTCGGACCGATGATGTTGGCCAGGAGGACAACAGCAGCTTCATCACGATGGAGTTTGTCGAGGGCCAATCATTACGGGAACTGATTAAGATTCGTGGAGGGCTCGACGTGGCCCGCGGGATCGAGATGGCGCTGCAGCTCATCGGTGCCCTTGAATATGCCCACGGAGAGGGTGTTACCCATCGTGACTTGAAAGCTTCCAACGTGCTGGTCTCTTCCAAGGGGGAGGCAAAACTCGTCGACTTCGGCCTGGCCAGTTTTATTGAGGCGAAGGGCAAGAAGGCCGACGAGGTCGGGAAGCTCCGTACGATTGACTATGCTGCCCTGGAGACGGCCGGCAAGGTGCGGGGTGATGATGTTCGAAGCGACGTCTTCTTTCTCGGCACGCTGATCTACCTCCTGTTCTCCGGCAAGCCGGCGTTGCTCGATACGCGGGACCGAGAGGCACGGTCGCGGCCCGAACGCTTTTCTGAAATTGAGCCACTTGGCAAGGTGGCGCCCCAGTTGCCCCGTGATCTTGTCGACATCATCAACAAGATGCTCTCGGTGAAACCGAAGCACCGTTTTCAAACCGTGTCTGAGGTGCGGCTGGCGCTCGAGCCGATTCAGCTGCGATACGCCGACCAAAAGACGGAAAGCTCACAGACGACGGCGGCTCCTAAGTCTGTTGAGGTGTCTCCAATCCAGAAATATGACAAACGGCGGATCATGGTCGTGGAGGTTTCGGGGAAATCGCAGGACTCCCTCCGACAGTTTTTTTCAAGCCAGGGGTTTCGGGTGCTCGTCACCGAAAACCCGAAGCGGGCGATGACGCGATTTGAGTCGACGCCAAAGCCGGCAGATCTCCTGCTGTTGAGCAGCCAGACTCTCGGTGAAGAGGCAGTCGCGGTGTTCAATGCGTTCGCAGCCGACCCGTACCTGAAAAAAGTTCCGGCGGTGCTCATCACCAGCCCCCGGCAGACCGAACTGGCGGCGACGGCAGTCAACGACAACCTCCGGCAGGTGGTGACCATGCCGTTTAAGGCCAGCGAACTGCTCGGCCAGGTACAGCGGCTGATTGCCGCGGCCGTCTGAACGGCAGCAGGCTCAGTCGCTGAGATGCAGGCCGCACTCCGTCTTGGCGGAGCCACTCCAGCGGCCGGCCCGCTCATCTTCCCCGGCGGCGATTGCCCGCGTGCAGGGCCAGCAGCCGATGCTCACGTAGCCTTTGTCGTGGAGCGGGTTGTAAGGCACCTTCTCGCGGACGATCTCGTCCCAGACCCGGGCCTTGGTCCAGTTGGCCAGGGGGGAAACTTTGACCACGCCGAATTTTTTGTCCCAGCCAACAATCGGTGCGACTGCTCGGTCGGCGCTTTGGTCACGGCGGATTCCACTCATCCAGGCATCAAATCGCGAGAGCACGCGGCGAATCACCGCGATCTTGCGGTCACCGCAGCAGCGGGTCGGATCGGTGCGGTAGAGCGGGCCGCCGTGTGTCCGTTCATACTCTTCTACTGTGGTTTCAGGGTGTTCGTAACTGACCGTGATGCCGTACCGCTCACGAATCTGCTCGCGGAGCGTGAGCGTCTCTTGGAACTGGTAGCCCGTTTCCAAATTGAACACGAAGGTTTCCGGGCCGATAGTCGCCAGCCAATGCAGAATCAGGCAGCCTTCCGGGCCGAAGGCGGTCGCCATGGTCAGCCGATCTCCGTACCGCGACACTGCCCAGCGGATGACGTCGGCCGGCTCGGCTGTCTCCAGCCGTTGGCTCTCCTCTGCCAATGCCGCCAGCAAGGCGGGCGAGGCAGGTTCGGGAGGTGGCGGGGTGTCAGCGGCTGGCATGGCGGAAGGGGCTGGTCGCAATCGCGGTGTGGTGGGACAGCTTCAGCCTGCGACTAGGCTTGTATCGGCCGCGTTGAAGCCGCAGATCACGTCAGCACTGTATCGTGCCATGCGAGCCGGAGAGCGTAAACCGCAGCCGCCTCCAGGCGGGAAATCGGCATTCTTGCGTCGTCGGAGCCAGGAGTCCGTCAGTGTGTCGGAAGAATTCCCCCGGCTTTCCTGGCTGCGGGGCCTGTCGGAGGTTGTCGCTGCTGGTACAAAGGTGACACTCCAGCAATTTTTGCTTTTGATGTCGGGTATGGGAATCGGTTGAAAGGGAGAGGGGAAAATGTCGCGGACTGTTGCACTGGCAGTTGACCTTGGCGCTTCCGGGGGGCGGGTCGTTTCAGGAACCTTCGACGGCCGCATGCTCGAACTAGCAGAACTCCACCGCTTTGAAAATGGACCGGTGACGTTTGGTGGCCAACTCGTCTGGGACTTTGTCGGCCTCTGGAGTGGCATTCTCGCTGGCCTGCGGGCTGCGGCCGATCGTCATGGCGATACGGTGCGAAGTGTCGGTGTCGACACCTGGGGCGTCGACTTCTCCTTCCTGACGGCCGACGATGCGCTGTTGACGGAGCCGGTCTGCTATCGCGATGCCCGGACCCGCGGCCTGCTCGACGAAGCCTTTTCAATCATGCCTCGGGAAGAAATCTTTGCGGCCACGGGGCTGCAGTTCATGGAACTCAATACGCTCTATCAGCTCATCGCCTTGAAGCGGCAGCATCCGAGCCTGCTCGAGGCGGCTGACCGGTTCCTGATGATGCCCGACCTCGTGCACTGGCTGCTTTCGGGCGAACGGTCGAACGAGCGAACTGATGCGAGTACCACCCAGTGCTTTGACCCGCAGCAGGGCTGCTGGGCAGGTGGGCTGCTCGAACGCTTTGGGCTGCCGAGCCGTCTGTTTGCCCCAGTGGCGGAACCGGGCTGTGATCTCGGCGGAATCCGAAGCGAGGTGAAGCGGGAGACCGGCCTCGGTGATGTGCGGGTGATTCTGCCCGGCACCCATGACACAGCCAGTGCCGTTGCCGCGGTGCCAGCGCTTGAGCCGCCGTCGGCTCGTCCCGACTGGTGCTATGTCAGCCTGGGAACCTGGGCATTGGTTGGGGCGGAACTCGACCGGCCACTGGTAACACCCGAATGTCTAGCGCGAAACTTCACCAACGAAGGGGGCGTCGGCGGTACGACCAGGCTGCTGAAAAATCTCTGTGGCCTCTGGCTCGTGCAGCAGTGCCGGGCCAGTTGGCAGCGAGCCGGCCAGGAATGGACCTGGGAGCAGTTGACGTCGCTGGCGGCTGAGGCACCTCCGCTGAAGACCCTGATAGATCCCAACCATCCCTCACTTGTCGCCCCAACTGACATGCCGGCGGCCATTCGAGAACTGGCCAGCGGCAGCAATCAGCCGGTGCCTGAGTCGACCGGTGCCGTCATCCGAACTGCATTGGAGAGCGTGGCAGCCAACGTCCGCCAGACGCTGGGTGAACTGGACGAACTGGTTGGCCGACGGATTGGCCGTGTCCATGTTGTCGGCGGAGGCGTGCAGAACAAACTGCTTTGTCAGATGATCGCCGATGCGGCCAATCGGCCGGTGGTGGCTGGGCCGATTGAGGCAACGGCCATCGGCAATCTGTTGGTGCAGTTGATGGCCCAGGACGGCCGGGTCGATCTCCGTAGCGTCCGCCAGGTTGTCCGTGACAGCTTTGATCCGGTGACCTATGAGCCCCGGGCGGCTGCCGCCTGGGACGAACGGCTTGCGGGGTAGTCAGTGGGGCAACTCTTCCCAACGGGCTGAGTCAGCGGCCTTGGTTGCTCCCTGTCAGGTGAGCAAACCGATCAAAACGGTGACTAGGGCGGCGGTCACCACAACAATGACTGCAGCGAGTGCCACGATCAGCCACTGGCGGGCTGCCTGATCAAGGCGAGCCTCCTGCATTTCGACACTGGCGTTCGCATCTGCCTCGAAGCGGGTGTTGCAGGAGGGGCAGATGAGTTCCTCGCCCACGAGTCGGTGGGGCACCGAGACCTGATGTCCGTTGGGGCAGCCGATGCGGTACGAATCGAGGGGTTCGATCATGCTGCCCGGTAGGTCGCAGCCGGGCGTTTTGTCACGCTGCCGTGTTCGACCTGCAGGATCGAGTCGGCGAGTGCCAGCGTGCTCGGCCGATGGGTGATCATGATGACCGTCCGGTTTTCGACGTAGCGGGCGAGGGCTTCGTGAATCAGTTCCTCACTGGCGGCGTCGATCTGGCTGGTGGCTTCGTCGAGGACAAGGATCTCGGCATCGCGGAGGAATGCCCGAGCCAACGCAATCCGCTGCCGCTGGCCCCCTGAGAGTCGGAAGCCGTTCGGTCCGACCTTTGTCTTGTAGCCATCGGGGAAATCGGCGATGAAGTCGTGCGCCCGAGCTTTTTTCGCGGCTGCCTCGATTTCCTCGTCGGTGGCATCCCAGCGACCGTAGCGGATGTTGTAGAGGATCGTTTCGTTGAACAGTTCGGTCTGCTGGGTGACGATGGCGATTCGGCGACGCAGGTCTTCAACCGCCAGTTCGGTCAGCGGGACTCCGTCCAGAAGCACATCGCCAGCCGAGGGATCATAGAATCGGCAGATCAGATTGATCAGCGTGCTCTTGCCGCCACCATTCGGGCCGACGATTGCCACCCGCTCTCCGAAATTGATCGAGACGTTCACGTCTTTGAGGACGGTGTCGATGCCGTCATAGGAGAACGAAACATCGGCGAACCGAATTTCCTTGTGCGGCGAGGGGAGTCGCTGGGGGGTCGGCTTTTCCCGCAGCCGGGATGGGGTGTCGAGCAGTGGGTAAAGCGTCTGCGCGCCGACCATGCCGACGTTGATGCCGGTGATGACTCCCGAGAGTTTGCGGACCGGATCGGCCGCACCGATCAGCATGCCGAAAAAGACCATGATTCCTGGTACGGTCATCGGGCGGTCCGTCATCGTGAGGCCGAAAATTTGTGTCTCCTGGTTGATGACCAGCCAGGCCCCGACGGCAATCGAGGTGGCGACCATGCCGATGCCGAGAATTTCGGTGATCGGATTGGCGAGTGCCCGGTAGAAATTGTGCCGCAGGCCGATCCGCATCATGTGGTCGGTGCTTTGGCGGAACCGTTCCCGCTCAAAGGGTTCCATGGTGTAGGCCTGAACGGTCAGCACATTGTTGAGGGCTTCCAGCATGATGTGATGGAAGCCGAGAGCCTGCGAAAGGATGTTTTTCGAGACATTCCGCATCTTGCGGTTGAGCCAGACCATCAGAAAGCCCACCACCGGCGCCATGGTCAGGCAGGCCAGCGTCAATTGCCATGAGATGCAGAACGCACCAGTCAGGCAGGCGATGATTTTTAAGGGTTCCGTCACTGCTCCGCCATAGACTGTGGTGATCCCGCTGGCCAGCATTTCTGCCGTATGGGTCACCTGGGCCATGAAACCAGCCGACCCCTGCTTCATGAACTGGGCCCGGTCGAGTTCGAGGGCCTTGTTGAAGATTTTCGTACGCAGGTCCCGAGAGATCCCCATGGCCACGAAACTGACCAGCATTGTGCTGGCCAGGAGAAAGCAGTGCTTGAGGAAGGTGCTGAAGACGATCAGTACAACCACGAGCAAGACCGTCTGGAATGGGTCGCGGGGCAGGTAGTTCATGAGCCAAGGCTGCAGCCATTCAGCAGAGGACAGAATTGCCGCGTCGCCCTTGTCGTTCAGGGTCAGGGTATCGATCCGCGTCCTGGCAACGGCCCGTTCTCCCTCCGGCAGGCTTCCGTCAGCCAGTTGCTCCCGCAGACGGTCAATTTCTGCAGCATGATCGGTCAGCCGAGTCTGGGCGTCGTCGATTCGCTGCTGGTTCCAATCCTGCAGGGATTCGCCGTTGAGGGTGACCTCAATGATCGGAAACAGGGCGGCGATGTTGGCGCCCCAAAGTCCAGCCACCCCGGCGGAACAGAGAAAGGCAGCCAGTAACAGCGGCCAACTTTTGGACGCATCGCGGAGAGCGCGGAGAAAATACTTCATGCGGTATGCGTTGGATTCAGATCCGTCACCGGGGAGCAGGAAACCATGCGAAACACCCGTCGGTACCATCGGATGCCCATCCGTCAGAGCATTCCAACAGTTGCATTCCCATCCGATTGCAGCATGCCCGGAATCTGGGCAGGCTGCGCAGCCGCTGGCTGTCGACGGGATTGCACCGAAACTGATCGGGAGGGTAGCCCCGAACGCCTGCGTGGAACAAGGCGGAAACGGCCCTGTTTTCAGGCAGCGGCAGCCTGGCGGTCGCGGGCCGCTTGGAGCGTGTTTTCCAGCAGCATGGCCACGGTCAGGGGGCCCACACCGCCGGGGACGGGGGAGAGGGCTCCGGCGACGGCCGCCACCGGGTCATGGTCAACGTCACCGACCAACCGGCCGCGACCAGCCTCTTCGATCCGGTTGATGCCGACATCAATCACCGTGGCGCCCGGCTTGACCATATCCGCCGTGATCAGCCGCGGCTGACCGACTGCAGCGATGAGAATGTCAGCCTGCCGCGTGAAGGCTGCCAGATCAGCGGTATGGCTGTGGCAGAGGCTGACCGTGGCGTCGCCGCCTGGCCCCCGTCCGGCCAGGAGCAGGGCCAACGGCTTTCCGACGATGTCGCTCCGGCCGACGATCACCGCATGCCGTCCCCTGGTTTCGATGCCAGCATCAACGAGCATCCGCTGGACGCCTGCGGCGGTGCAGGGAATGAACCGGGGTCGTCCCTGGGAGAGCAGCCCAGCATTCTCCGGATGGAAGCCATCTACGTCCTTATCCGGTGGAACGGCATCGAGTACCGCCACGGCATCGACATGATCCGGCAACGGGAGTTGCACGAGGATGCCATCAACAAGGCCTTGTTCGTCTCGCCCAATTGCAGCGACGAGGGCGGCGAGGTCGTCAGTCTGAACCGACGCGGGAACCCGGACGACCTCCGCATCGATTCCGACCCGCTCGGCTGCAGCCGCCTTGCTTTTCACGTACGAGGCACTGGCGGCGACCTCGCCCACAAGCACCACAACCAGCCGCGGGCGGCGGCCTGATTTCTCATGGAAATGGCTCACCCTGTCACTGAGGTCCCGCTCGATTCTGCCAGCCAATTCACGGCCGTCGAGTCGTCGTGCGGTCATCAGTCGGTCTCCCAAGAGGTGCCGGGGATGGCGTGTGGGGGTGGTGCGGAGGGAGCGTCAGGAGTCACTGCTCTCTGATGCTTCCGGCAGCGAGGGGTCGGCTCCGGTGCCGGACTGTTCCTGCATGTAGGTCATCCGCAGTTGATGGAGGATTTCCTCAAGCAGGCGTTGCTCGTCCTTCTCAAGATTCCCGGCGGTTTTCTTTTCAAGCATCTCGAGCATGTCGATGAAGTGCCGGGCTGTCTCAAGGTTTTTGAGCGATTCTTTGGTGATGGGGTTCGGGATCTTGCCAAAGGCCATCAGGGCCTGAGTGAAGAGTGTCTGGGTCAGGAACTCAAACGTGGCAGGTGGTGTCTTCAGTGGCGGTGTATGAGCGGATTCAGACATGGGTGCACTCTCAGGAAAAAGGCGGGGCGAAACGGGAACTCAGGAGGCCGTAGTCGACTTGCTGGCGGTGTGGTGGGCGACGGCGGCCTCGATCAGGCTGGCAAAGAGCGGATGGGCTGCCGTTGGCTTGCTTTTGAATTCAGGGTGGAACTGGACAGCAACGAACCAGGGGTGGTCGGCGACTTCAACAATTTCCACTAGGCTCTCATCGGGGCTAGTCCCGGCGATGACGAGCCCCGCCTGTTCAAGCTGCTGGCGGTAGCCGCTGTTGAACTCGTAGCGGTGGCGGTGGCGTTCGGCGATCTCAAGGCAGCTGTAAGCAGCAGCGGAGCGACTGCCAGGCGCGAGGATCGCAGGCTGGCTTCCCAGCCGCATGGTCCCGCCCTTGTCGGTGACACCTTCCTGTTCTTCCATCAGGCAGATGACCGGATGGGGGGTGTCGCGGAAGAACTCAGTGGAGTGGGCCTCTGTCAGTTCTGCGGCATGCCGGGCGAAGTCGATGACGGCGCACTGCATGCCGAGGCAGATCCCGAGAAATGGCAGTTTTCGTTCCCGTGCATAGCGAATCGCCTGCACCTTGCCTTCGATGCCACGTTCCCCGAAGCCACCGGGAACTATCAGGGCATCAAAGCCCACCAAGAGACGATCGGCGCCTTCCTGCTCGATCTCCTCACTCTTGATCGCCTGCACCCGGACCTGAGTCTGGTTCGCAATCCCGCCGTGATCGAGTGCCTCATAGATGCTCTTGTAGGCATCTCGGTGTTCGGCGTACTTGCCAACCAAGGCAATCGAAATTTCATGTTCAGGGTTGCGGAGGCGATGGAGGATGTCATGCCAGCCGTCGAGGGCCGCCGGTGAGGCGGGCAGACCGAGCCGCTTGAGAATCAGGTCATCGATTTTGTTGCTCTGCAGTGACAGCGGCACTTCATAAATCGAAAAGTCCTTGTCCCGTTCTTCGATGACCGAGTTGAGCGGCACGTTGCAGAACAGCGCGATCTTTTCCCGATCGGAGGTGTCGAGCGCCCGTTCGGTGCGACAGACGAGGATGTCGGGCTGGATACCAATCTGCCGAAGGATGCCGACGGAGTGCTGCGTTGGCTTGGTCTTCAGTTCGCCGGCAGCCTTCAGGAACGGCACCAGCGTCAGGTGAATGAAGATGCAGTTTTCGCGGCCGAGCTCCAGCGGGATCTGCCGGATCGCCTCAAGGAATGGCAGGCTTTCAATGTCACCGACGGTGCCCCCGATTTCGGTCATCACCACATCGGTGTCGGCGTCACCCAGCTGGGTGACCATCTCCTTGATTTCGTTGGTAATGTGCGGGATGACCTGGACCGTCTTGCCCAGAAACTCACCTCGCCGTTCCTTGTTGATGACTGCCTGATAAATCTGGCCGGTGGTGTAGTTGCTCTGACGGGTCAGGTGAGTGGTGGTGAATCGCTCGTAGTGGCCGAGGTCGAGGTCGGTCTCACTGCCGTCGTCGAGCACATAGACCTCGCCGTGCTGGTAGGGGCTCATCGTGCCGGGGTCGACATTGATGTAGGGGTCGAGTTTCTGCATCTTCACCCGCAGGCCGCGGGATTCCAGCAGCATGGCAATCGAGGCACTGGTCAGACCCTTGCCGAGCGAACTGACTACACCGCCGGTCACGAAAATATGCTTGGTCACGCGGGTCGATTCCTGAGGGGGAGCGGGGGGTGACGGGGGCGGACAAAACCTTTGTCTGCCGGCGATTGAACCAAGTCGGTCCCGTCTCGGTCAAATGCCCCCCGGGGCTTTGGGGGCAGCAGACGTGGTGTAGAGTAAAGCAGATGAAGACTCACCCAGATACCACCACCGAGCGGCCCGCGACCGCCGACGTCCGCATCAAGCGTCTCGAACCGCTGGTGCCGCCCGCCCGCCTGGTTTCGACCTTGCCGCTGACTGACGCCGCTGCCGTGACGGTTGTCTCGGGGCGCCAGCAGGTCGAACGCGTGCTGGCCGGGGAGGATGACCGGCTGCTGGTGGTCGTCGGCCCCTGTTCGATTCACGATCTCGATGCGGCCCGTGACTACGCCAAGCGCCTGGTGGTGCTGGCCGGCGAACTTCAGGATCGGCTGCTGGTCGTGATGCGGGTCTACTTTGAGAAGCCGCGGACGACGGTCGGCTGGAAGGGCCTGATCAACGATCCCCACCTAGATGATTCCTTTGATGTCGGCACTGGTCTGCGGCTGGCCCGAGGTTTGTTGCTTGAGATTGCTGAGTTGGGTCTGCCGACGGCAACTGAGTTTCTTGAGCCTATCACACCGCAGTTCATCGCTGACACCATTGCCCTAGGAGCGATCGGTGCCCGCACGACCGAGTCGCCAACCCACCGGCAGATGGCCAGCGGCCTGTCGATGCCGGTCGGGTTCAAGAACTCAACCGATGGGTCCCTCCAGGCGGCCGTCGATGCGATGCAGGCTGCCCGCACGCCGCACTCATTCCTGGGGATCGACAACGGCGGTGGTATCTGTGTGGTGTCGACTGCCGGAAACCCGTGGGGTGTGCTGATGCTCCGCGGGGGGCGCGATGGGGCCAACTACTCTCCAGCGATGGTGCAGGACGCTCGTGACCGGCTTGAGAAGGCCGGCCTGCCTCCCCGGGTGATCATCGACTGCAGTCACGCCAACTCGGGCAAGGATCATCGCCGGCAGGCGGTCGTCTGGCGGGATGTTCTCGAGCAGCGGGCGGCGGGCGACACCTCGATCGTCGGCCTGATGCTTGAGAGCAACATCCATGCAGGCAAGCAGCCGCCCCAGCAGGACCGGTCCGCACTGGCCTATGGGGTTTCGATCACCGACGCCTGCATCAATTGGGAAGAGACCGAGCAGTTGCTCCGCGAGGCCTCTGATTGCCTCGGCGGGGGGTAGCAGCCTGGTTTCCCAGTTGCGGCTGGCTTCCCGATTGCGGCTGGTTTCCCGCCAGCGGCTCAGTTCTGTTTTTCGACCGGCACCACCAGCACGCTGCTGCTGGCATGGGTTAGGACCGCCTCTGAGGTGCTACCGAGCAGCCAGCGGGTGAAGGTGTCGGTTGGTGTTCGACCGATCACGATTAGATCGGTTTGGTCCTTCCGAGCCTGCTCGAGAATCCGGTCTCCCGGGTTGCCCTCCAGGACAACCGGCGGCTCATGCTGGAAGCATCCAGGGAGGCCATCCTGAAATGCCTGAAGTTGGCTCTCGAGGTCGTGGACTTCGTCGTCATGTTCCTGCTGCCAGGCCTGGGCGATGGCGGCGGTATCCGGGTCACGAGCCCGTTTCTCCAGCCAGGCAGGCAGCGGCCCGGCCAGCATCGATTCAGCAACACCAAGCACCTTGCCGGTGGCAGTTTCCGCCCAATGCATCTGGCCAAGCGTTGTCGTGACCGCCACGGCACTGTCGGGATGATGGCAGACAAGCGTTCGCAAACCGGTCGATTCCGGCGGTGCAGCTCGCACCACCAACACCGGCAGGTGGGCACCATGAAGCACTGCCCGCGACACGCTGCCGAGCAGCAGCCGTTCCAGCGAGCCGTGGCCACGAGCACCGACCGCCACGAGGTCGGCTCGCCAGCCGGTGGCAGACTCAAGAATGCCCGCCGCTGCGGGCACCGAACTGGTGATCATTTCAACCGGCTTGGCGAATTCGGTCGGCAGAAGTACCCGCGCCTCAGCGAAGAGGGCAGCAGCGGCACCTCGCACCACGGTTGCCGGCTGACTGGTGAGCCGGCGCTGCAGGTCTGCCGGTGAAAAGTAGATCGCCACCTCATCGTGGGCGGGGTCGATCAATTGGCCGACCATCCGCACTGTGTCGAGTGACAGGGGGGAACCATCGACACCGATCAGAACCTTCATCGCATCTCCACTCTGGCGGGGGCGAGGTTTCCACCCCGCTGGTGACCTGAGTTCGGCGTAGCCACGTCGTCCGGCGTAGCCACTCATCGAACCTCTTGCGGCATTATGCCACGTTGTTGGCCCACGGGCAGAGGGGCAGCACTGAAGTTCACCGGCGGCGGCAGGTCAGGCGAGCCAGACCTTGGCTGGCTCGCCCGGCAATTCCCGCGCCAGCCGGGGCACGGCGTAGCCGGGCAGACGACGACGGAGCGACTCAATCAGTTCCTGGCCGCGGGAATCAGGGACGGCAAAGCCCGCTGTGCCGCGGACCGGATCGAGCAGGTGCAGGTAGTAGGGAACGACACCGAGGCTAATCAACCGCTCTGAGAGCATGGCCAAAGCATGAACGGAGTCATTGATTCCCTTCAGCAACACTGCCTGATTGAATCGCAGGGGAATGGCGGTGGTCAGATCAGTGAGCCCTGTGGCGACGGTCTCGTCAAGTTCGGCAGCGTGATTGGCGTGGATCACGAGGCTGACGGTCAGCCGTGATCCAGCCAGCCGCGTGAGCAGGCGGGGGGTGATACGGCTGGGAAGCACGACGGGCAGGCGACTGTGGATCCGCAGCCGGCGAAGGTGTGGGATGGACTCGAGTTGGTCGAGGAGGTGGTCAAGTCGGGGGTCGTCAAGTAGCAGCGGATCGCCGCCGGAGAGAATCACCTCTGTCAACGTTGGGTCGGCCGCCACCGCGGCTACCGCGGCGGTGGTACCAGCCGGCGTGGCACCGCTTTCGGCGTAGGGAAATTCACGGCGGAAGCAGTAGCGGCAGTTCACCGCGCAGGCCCCGGTGAGAAGGAGCAGGGCTCGGCTGGCATATTTTTGGAGCAGTCCACCGGCCCGGCGGGCGTCTTGTTCGTCGAGTGGGTCGGTGGTGAATCCCGGCATATCAACAAGTTCCTCGGCGCGGGGCAGGACCTGCAGCAGGAGCGGATCGCCCGGATCCCCCCGACGCATCCGGGCGGCGAAGCCACGGGGCACGAGGAACGGAAACAGCCGGTGGCCACCGGCGGCGGCCTGCGCAAGAGCCGGGTCAAGGTCGAGCAGCCGGCAGAGTTCAGCCGGATCGCGGATCGCCTCGGCCAGTTCCTGCTTCCAGTCGATGCGGGGGGCGGCGAGACGGCCTGGGGACGCGGTGCTGGCGGGCGTCGAGAGGCTTACGGGGGTGTGCATGCGTGCCATCATAAACGGCAGCCGCCGGCCGAGACGGCAACCTTCTGTCGGCCCGGGGCCGCCGCCGGGGTCTGGGGGCGTCGGAAGAACGCAGCGTTGACAGGCTGCGGACGGGTCGCGAGGCTTGTCACGTCCCAGGATTGGGTGAGGGCATGCCGCAAGGCTGCCGCCGATGTCTATCGAGGAAAGAACGAGTTCGATGCCTGCCTACAACACGAGTGAGTTCCGCAAGGGGCTGAAAGTCCAGATTGACGGTGATCCGTACATCATGATCGAGTGCAACTTCGTGAAGCCGGGCAAGGGACAGGCGTTGTACAAGTGCAAGCTGCGGAATCTGCTCCGCAACACCGTGCTCGATCGGACCTACAAGAGCGGTGACTCTCTCGACGCAGCCGACATCAGCACGATCGACGCCCAGTATCTCTACAAGCAGGGCGATCAGTACGTCTTCATGGACAATGACAACTACGAGCAGTATGAGTTGTCGAGCGATCAGGTCGATGATGCCTGGAAGTGGCTCAAAGAGGGCACGATCTGCTCCATGCTGCTTTACAACGGCAATCCAATCTCGATGGAGCCGCCCCAGCACATGGTGCTGAAGGTGGAATATGCCGAGCCGGCTGTCCGCGGCAACACGGCGACCAACCTCACCAAGCCGGTCAAGCTGGAGACGGGGGCCGAGATCAACGTGCCCGCCTTTATCGAGCAGGGAGAGCTGGTGAAGGTCGATACCCGCAACGCGGAATATCTGGAGAGGGTCAAGGAATAGCCCCGGAAGAGCCACGCGATTTGCGTCGTGGGAGTGGGCAGATAACAGGTGTGGGCGGGCCCGGGGTGTGGCGACAGGCCGACCTTGCCAGCAGCCCCCAGGCTCTGACCTAGGCAGCGGCTGCCTGCTGCCGACAGTGGTCGAAGAGTTCGTACCACTCCAATGCTGCCACCTCCTGCGTGAGCATCCGGAGATCGTCGTCAGGACTGCGGCGGGCAGCTTCGCAGAGGTCGATCAGCTGAAATGGATCCCAGTGCTCGATCGTGGCCAGCCACTGCCCGGGGGTCGGGAGCGATCGACCGGCAACCAGCCGGCGAACCGCAGTGGCCAGGCTGCCGAACCGAGGATGGTCGCCGACTTTTCGGAACCAGTAGGCGGCGTTGCCGGCGTCGGGCTCGCGGCGATGCATGATGCCGTGCCACCAGCTGCCCTCGGCGGAACCGATCTCTTGGCTGATCTGATGGGAGCGGTCGAGGAACCCGTTCCAGAGCCAGAGACCAGATTCGCAGCAGGCGGCCGCGGGGCTCTGGGGAGACGCCTCCCCGCACCAGGCTGAGGGATCGGCCGCTTCCAGGACGGCCGTGAACGCATGTTGGGGCTGTCCGGGCCCAATCGGTGGCAGGTCGGCTGCCAACAGGCAGGCCAGATTTGGTGGGAGATTGTCGGCAGGTCGGAGCGAATGTGGGGGCACTGTTGTGGATTCCTTGGCGTGCTGGTGAGAAAGGGGGGGGGAGAAAGGGGAGCACCTTGACGGGTTCAGGAAACCCGATAGGCTGCATTGGTTTCTCGAATAGTGCAAGGCGGCATTATTTGTTTTTCGGATAGTTGTCAGCAGCAGCGGTCGGACCGTCGCTGCGGCGCGGTGAGGCTCTGGCTAGGACAGAGAGCGTCGGAGTTGTCACTCCTGGCCCGTGCCGAAACCGCATTTGGCAGGGTACGTCACCAGCGGGTTGGTCGGCTGGTGTCCCCGCCAGTGGTTGGATGAGATGAATCTAAAATCCTTGAAAATCTTCTGCGACATTGTCTCCCGGCGGAGTTTCTCCCGTGCGGCGGAGGAGAATGGCATTTCGCAGTCAGGGGCGAGCCAGGTTGTCAGTCAGTTGGAAGGCCGGTTGGGAGTCCAGCTAATTGAGCGGTCGAAGCGGCCACTTGTGCCGACGGCGGAAGGCCGGGTCTTTTTCGACGGCTGCCGCAAGATCGTGGCCCGCTACGACGCCCTTGAAGATGAAGTGCGGTCGCTCCACGACGATGTTGCCGGTCGGGTGCGGGTGGCAGCTATTTATTCGGTTGGCTTGCACCACATGAGTGCCTACGTGCAGGAATTCATGTCGCGGCATCCCAAGGCCAACGTGCGGCTGGAATATCTCCACCCCGAGCGGGTCGTTGAGGCCATTCGGAATGACCAGGCTGATGTTGGCATCATCAGCTACCCCCGCGGGACCCGGGCGATTGAGGCGGAAGCCTGGCGGGAAGAGCCGATCGTCCTGGTTTGTAGCCCGCACCATCCATTCGCGGGCCGGGCAACGGCATCGCTGCGTGACCTGCACGGCCAGCGCCTGGTGGGCTTCGACCCCGACCTTGTGATTCGCCATGAGATGGATCGGGCGATTGAGGCGGAGGCGGCCGAGCCGACGGTAGTGATGGAATTCGACAACATTGAGACGATCAAGCGGGCCGTCGAGATCGACACCGGCATGGCCCTGCTTCCTGAGCCAACCGTCGCCCGTGAAGTCGCCGCGGGCAGCCTTGTCAGCCTGCCGCTCGAAGGAGTGACGCTGGGCCGTCCCCTCGGCATCATTCGCAGTCGTGGAAAGCCACTGGCCCCCACGGTTCGGCGATTCATCGAACTGTTGCGGGGCCATGCCCACGACACCGAGGCAGCCTCACTGCCGCTGAAACGCCCGCCCCGAGCGGCCGATCTGGCGGTTGTCGGGACGGCCTGACCTCGCCCCGCGTCGCAGCCTTGGCCTGAGTGACGGCGGGCGGCTCCTGATGCCACTGAAAATTCCCCTTTGGTTCCCGACCTGAAAACACACCATTCACGATCCTGAGAGACCCTGACGAGAAGAACCCGCAATGACGCGCCCCAACCGACTCCCTGACGCCCGTGGCCTCTACGATCCCGCCAACGAACACGACTCGTGCGGCGTTGGCTTTATTGCCCACATCAAGGGCGAGCCGTCCCGGCAGATCGTTGACGATGCTGATCGCATGCTTCAGCACATGGAGCATCGCGGCGGCTGCGGCTGCGAAGACAACACCGGCGATGGGGCCGGCATGCTCACCGCCTTGCCCTATGAGTTGCTCGAACGGATTGCCCGGGAGGAACTCGGCGCAGCCCTGCCGGCTCGCGGTCTCTACGGGACAGGCGTCTTTTTCATGCCGACCGATCCGGTTGAGCGGGCTGAGTGCCGGGCGATTGTCGATCGGATCATCAGCGAGCAGGGGCAGAAGTTGGTCGGCTGGCGGGAACTGCCGGTCGATCCCGACGCGGCCGACGTTGGCCCAACGGCCCGACGGTCGATGCCGCACTTTGATCAGGTGATCATTGCCGCCGCGGACGGGCTTGACCAGGAAGCCTTTGAGCGGCAGCTGTTTGTCATCCGCAAGTGGTCAAGCCACCAGATTCGGGTTGAGAGCAGCCTGCAGCAGAAGTTGATGTTCTACATCTGCTCGCTGTCGACGAAGGTGATCATCTGGAAGGGCATGCTGCGGTCGATGCAGGTCATCCCGCTCTACAAGGATCTGCAGGAACCCGACTACAAGACCCATCTGGCGATGGTCCATTCGCGGTTCTCAACCAACACCTTCCCCAGTTGGGACCGCGCCCAGCCCTGTCGGTTCATGGCCCACAACGGTGAGATCAACACGCTGCGGGGGAATGCCAACTGGATGTTCGCCAGACAGGGGGTGATGCAGAGCGATCTCTGGGGAGACGACCTTCGCAAACTCTGCCCGGTCATTGAGCCAGACTGTTCTGACTCAGGCAACTTCGACAACGCCCTGGAGATGCTCTACCACTCCGGCCGCACGCTCCAGGAAGCGGTCATGATGATGATTCCTGAGGCCTGGCAGAATCATCACAGCATGCCTGAAGACAAGCGGGCCTTCTACGAGTATCACTCAGCCCTCCAGGAGCCGTGGGACGGTCCTGCCTCGGTCTCCTTCACCGACGGTCACTACATCGGTGCGGTGCTCGACCGGAATGGTTTGCGACCGAGCCGGTACTACGTCACCCATGATGATCGAGTGATCATGGCCAGTGAGGTGGGCGTGGTGCAGGTGCCGCCTGAGCAGGTGAAGTCGAAGGGCCGGCTGCAGCCAGGCAAGATGTTTCTGGTCGATTTTGAGCAGGGTCGGATCATCACCGACGATGAACTGAAGACCGCAGTGGCAGCCAAGCGGCCCTACAAAGCCTGGCTGAAGAATCAGGCGATTCACCTCAACGAGTTGCCGCGGCGGCAGCCTGCCCCAGAGCACTACTCCAGCGAAGAGTTGCTCAAGCGGATGCAGGCGTTTGGCTACACCACGGAAACGCTGCAGTTCATGCTGATGCCGATGCTCCGAGAGAAGCGGGACCCGATCGGCTCGATGGGCAATGATGCGGCACTCGCCTGCCTGTCAGACAAGCCACGGCTGATCTATGACTATTTCAAGCAACTCTTCGCGCAGGTTACCAACCCACCGGTCGATTCGATTCGTGAAGAAGTGATCATGTCGTTGGAGTGCTACATCGGTCCCGAGGGCAATCTGCTCGACGCGACCGAACAGCAGTGTCATCGGCTCTGCGTGCCGCACCCGATTCTCACCAATGAAGAGCTGGCTGCGATCAAGTCGCTCGATCACCGGGGGTGGAAGACGAAAACGATCGACATCACCTACCCCCGCAGCGAGGGCGATGCCGGGTTGCGGCCTGCCATTGAGCGGGTGTGTGCCGAGGCCACCCAGGCAATCCACGATGGGTACTCGCTGGTGGTGCTCTCTGACCGGGCTGTGAGTGCCGAACGGGTTCCGATCAGTTCGCTGCTGGCAACCGGGGCGGTGCACCACTCTTTGGTGCGGCAAGAGTTGCGGACCCGGATTGGCATTGTGCTTGAGTCCGGGGAAGCGCGTGAGGTCCACAACTTCTGCCTGCTAACGGGCTACGGCGTTGATGCGATCAACCCCTATCTAGCGTTTGAGGCGTTGCGGCAGGCGCGGATCGATGGGCTCCTGGAAGAGGAGTTCAGCGACGAAAAAATTGTGCCGGTATTCCGGAAGGCTGTCGCCAAGGGCATGCTCAAGGTGATGGGCAAGATGGGCATCTCGACCCTTGCCTCCTACAAGGGTGCCCAGATCTTCGAGGCTGTCGGCTTGGGGAAAGAGGTCATTGATACTTGCTTTGTGGGCACGGCCAGCCGCATCGCCGGCGTCGACTTTGACGTGTTGGCCGAAGAGGGTATCCGCCGGCATGAACTCGGCTATCCGACCCGAGAGGCCCGGGCCTTGCCGATTTTGCCGAATGACGGGCAATTTCACTGGCGGAAGGAAGGTGAGGCCCACGCCTGGAATCCGTTCACCATTGCCCAGGTGCAGGCAGCTGCCCGCACGGGGTCACGGGAGGCCTATCGGCAGTTTGCCAAAACGGTCAACGAGGATGCCCATCGCCGCTGTTTCCTTCGGGGGTTGCTGACGTTCCGCAAAGATCGCACGCCGGTGCCGGTCGAAGAGGTCGAGCCAGCCCGCGAGATCGTCAAGCGGTTTTGCACCGGTGCGATGAGTTACGGCTCGATTTCTGCCGAGGCTCACGAGACCCTGGCAGTGGCGATGAATGTGCTCGAGGGCAAGAGCAACACCGGTGAAGGGGGCGAAGATCCTGAGCGGTTCAAGTGGTACGACCGGCCTGCCGGTGAGCACGACGGCATGCTTTCGACGCTGGAAAACCTCGACACCGACAAGGCGAAGGCCCAGCCGAATCAGTATTCCAAGCGTTCGTATATCAAGCAGGTGGCCTCTGGACGGTTTGGGGTGACCAGTTGGTACCTCACCAATGCCAATGAACTGCAGATCAAGATCGCCCAAGGCGCCAAGCCTGGTGAGGGAGGCGAACTGCCGGGCCACAAAGTCAACAAGATCATCGCTGCCACCCGGCATTCAACGCCGGGCGTTGGTCTGATCAGTCCACCACCGCACCACGACATCTACTCAATCGAAGACCTCGCTCAGTTGATTTTCGATCTGAAGAATGCCAACCCGTCGGCGGCTGTGAGTGTCAAACTGGTCTCTGAGGTAGGGGTTGGCACCATCGCTGCCGGCGTTGCCAAGGGGCATGCCGACAAGATTCTCATCTCGGGGACCGATGGTGGCACAGGCGCGTCACCCCTGACCAGCATCAAGTTTGCCGGGCTGCCCTGGGAACTTGGTATCGCGGAGACCCATCAGACGCTGGTGATGAACGACCTCCGCAGCCGGGTCCGGCTGGAGACCGACGGCCAGTTGAAGACTGGCCGGGATGTCGTGATCGCGGCCCTACTTGGGGCGGAGGAGTATGGCTTCGCAACCGCGCCGCTGATCACGATGGGCTGCATCATGATGCGGAAGTGTCACCTCAACACCTGTCCGGTCGGCATCGCTACGCAGGATCCGGAACTGCGGAAGAAGTTCTCCGGGAAGCCGGAGCATGTCGTGAACTACCTCTTCCTCGTGGCGGAAGAGGCCCGGGAAATCATGGCCAGCCTCGGCTTCCGCTCGATCAATGAAATGGTCGGTCGTGTCGAGGTGCTTGAGATTGACGAGGCGGTCAAGCACTGGAAGGCGCAGGGGCTCGACCTGACGCCAATCCTGACGCCGGCGGCCGGCCCCCATCCCGATACCGAGACCCACTGCACGATCGCCCAGAACCACGGGCTGGAAGAGGTGCTCGACAACGAACTGATCAAGAAATCGTTGTCTGCCATTCATGAACGGATGCCGGTGCGGTTTGCGATGGAGATCGAAAACATCGACCGGGCCTTCGGCACCATGCTCAGTCACGAGGTCTCCAAGGCCAACGGGCAGGAGGGCCTTCCCGACGACACGATTCACATCGACACCGCGGGGTCGGCCGGCCAGAGCCTCGGGGCGTGGCTGGCACCCGGAGTGACGATTGAGTTGGAGGGTGATGCCAACGACTATGTTGGCAAGGGGCTTTCCGGTGGCCGGATCATCATCTATCCCCCCCGAACGTCGAGTTTTGTGCCCGAGGAAAACATCCTCCTCGGCAACGTGGCCCTCTATGGAGCCACGGCTGGCGAGGCCTTCTTCCGGGGCATGGCCGCCGAGCGGTTCTGCGTGCGGAACAGCGGTGCCCGGGCTGTGGTTGAGGGCGTGGGGGACCACGGCCTTGAGTACATGACGGGTGGCCGGGTCGTGATTCTGGGGCCAACCGGTCGGAACCTTGCCGCTGGCATGTCAGGTGGCGTTGCCTACGTCTATGCCCCTGATCGAGACGTGCTCCGACTCAACTGCAATCTTGAGCTGGTTGACCTGGAATCAGTCGAGGCTGCCGATGATGTGGCAGAGTTGCAGGAGATGCTCCAGCGGCATGCTCAGTTCACCGGTTCGACGGTGGCCAGTGGCCTGCTCGAAACTTGGGCCGAGTCGCTGCCGCGGTTCGTCAAGATCATGCCTCGCGATTACAAGCGGGCGTTGGCTGAAATGGCGGCCGAGGCCGAACTAGCAGGGGTGGGTGGCTGACCCTGCAAATCAGGCGCAGCCCGGCAACAACTAAATAAGCAAAACCAAAACACCAGAAGGCCCAGAGCGGGCCAGCGCAAGAAAAGGAGCCAACCGATGGGCAATCCCCGTGGATTCATGACCGTCGATCGCAAGACCTACTCCGAGCGAGATCCAGTCGAGCGGATTGGGGACTGGAACGAGTTCCACCTCGATCTGCCGATTGTCGACCTGCAGTCGCAAGGGTCGCGATGCATGGACTGCGGAGTGCCGTTCTGCCACACCGCCGATCTGATGGCGAACATGGCGGCGGGCTGTCCGGTTCGCAACCTGATTCCGGAATGGAATGACCTGGTCTATCGGGGCCATTGGAAAGAAGCCCTCGACCGCCTGCATAAGACGAACAACTTTCCGGAGTTCACCGGTCGTGTCTGTCCCGCGCCGTGTGAGGGGTCGTGTGTGCTTGGCATTCATGAGCCACCGGTGACGATCAAGCAGATTGAGTGCTCAATTGTTGACCGGGGCTGGGCAGAAGGCTGGATCGTGCCGCAGCCTCCAACTGCTCGCACCGGCAAGAAGGTGGCCGTCGTCGGCTCGGGGCCGGCAGGATTGGCCTGTGCGGCGCAACTCAATCAGGCGGGGCACACGGTTACCGTCTTTGAGCGGGCTGACCGGATCGGCGGCCTGCTGATGTATGGCATTCCGAACATGAAGCTCGACAAGGAGCAGGTCGTTCAGCGGCGGGTCGATCTGCTGGCGGCCGAAGGGGTTGTCTTCAAGACTGGAGTGGAGATTGGCAAGGATCTGCCCGCTCCACAACTGCTCGCCGACTTTGATGCGGTCGTGCTCTGTGTTGGCTCAACGCGGCCGAATGACTTTTTTGCCAAGACCCCAGGGCGGGATCTCCAGGGGATTCACTTTGCGATGGATTTCCTCACCGCCAACACCCGTAGTCTGCTCGATTCTCAGCATGCCGACGGCAAGTACCTGTCCGCCAAGGACAAGGACGTGGTGGTCATCGGTGGTGGTGACACCGGCACCGACTGCATCGGCACGTCGCTCCGCCATGGCTGTCGGTCCCTAGTGACCTTTGAGATCGTGCCGCAGCCACCGGCGGAGCGGGCCGCGAACAACCCCTGGCCGCAATGGCCAAAGATTCTGCGGAAGGACTATGGGCATGTTGAGGCTGCCGCGCACTTTGACTACGCCCATGTACCGGGCAAGCAGTTGGCGGGTGATCCCCGCGAGTTCTCGGTGCAGACGGTAGAGTTTCTCGGTGACGGCGCCGGCAACCTGCGCGGGGTCAAAACGGTGCGGCTCGACTGGAGCAAGCCTCAGGAAGGTGGCCCACCCTTCTCGGTTGTTCCGGGGAGCGAGCAGGAGTGGCCCTGCCAGATGATCCTGCTGGCCCTCGGCTTTGGCGGCCCCGAGCAGGTCATTGCCGATCAACTCGGAATCGACCGCGATTCGCGAACCAACTTCGCGGCCGACTATGGTCGGTACGCCACCAGCATTGAGGGCGTCTTTGCCGCCGGCGACTGTCGGCGTGGGCAGAGCCTGGTTGTCTGGGCAATCAATGAAGGGCGGGAAGCTGCCCGGGAGTGTGATCGCTATCTGATGGGCACCACCAACCTGCCCTCAGCCAGTGATGCGGAAGAGGCCGTTGCAGTCTGAGAGGGCCCGGCCCGCGATCGGCGGCCCCTGTGATCAGGCTGAGTGGCCTCATCAGCAGGGGCAGCCGCTGGGCGGGGTGGCAGAGTAACAGTCCACTGCTCAGATGGCGTCGCCGGCGGTTTCGCCCGTCCGAATCCGCACCACTTCGGCGAGCTCGGAGACGAAGATCTTGCCGTCACCCACCTGGCCGGTCCGAGCGACGGTCATGATCTTGTTGATCACGGTCTGGGCCTCGCTGTCATCGACTACCACCTCAAGTTTCACCTTGGGCAGGAAGTCGACTGAGTATTCAGCGCCACGGTAGGTTTCGGTGTGGCCCCGCTGGCGACCAAAGCCACGAACTTCGGTGACGGTCATGCCCTTGATGCCAATCTCGTTGAGGGCATCCTTCACTTCTTCCAGTTTGAAGTGTCGCAGAATCGCTTCGATCTTCTTCATCGCGTCGTCGTCCTTTCTGAGGAGTGGTCGTGGAGACCACGGTCGGTTCTGTTGCGTCGCCACCGGATCCGCCGCCGTTGGTTTGGCTGCCGACGACTCGTCGGCAGCCAAATAGTGTTGCAGGTTGCGTGCCGCGAATGAAAAAAATTGACGGGCACCTTTTTTAAGGATGTTTTGCGGAGTGGGCCCTCCGGCTGCGTCACATGCGTGTGACAGTTTCCGTGGCAGACGGGTCATTCAGCAGGCGGCTACCGGATGGAGCAGGGCCGGAAAAATAGCGATGAAACGGTCTGATTCACACCGGTGAGGCGCCGGGATCACGCATCTGAAGCGCCGTTGGCGGGCCGGTTAGTTGGGCCGCGGTCATCACGGAACCGTGCCGGTTCCAACTGGTGGGCCTTCAAGAGCCGGTACAGGGTGCCCCGGGGCACGTTGGCCAGTCTGGCGGCGGCCGAGACATCCCCCCGCAGCCGCTGCAGGAGGTCGGTGAGGTACTGTCGCTCAAAGCGGGCGACGTGGGCGGCACGCTCGGCGAAAAATCCGTCGTCCGTTGCGGTCGCAGTGTCACGCTGGCCACCGGCGGCTGCCACGAGTTCATCAGGGAGATCATCGACCCCTGCGACCTCTCCGCTGGCCAGTGCCAACGCCCGGCGAATAACATTTTGCAGTTCGCGAACGTTCCCCGGCCAGTGATAGTGTTGCAGCACCTGGTAGGCATCGGTCGTGAGGCGGCCGGCTTGATGGCCCATTTCACGGCCGGCCCGGCTGGCGAAGAGTTCTGCCAGCAGTCCGATATCGTCGCCACGCTGCCGGAGGGGGGGCAGGCTGATCCGGACCACGTTGATGCGATAGAATAGGTCCCGTCGAAAGGTTCCCTCTTCGACCATCGCATCGATGTTCCGCGAGGTCGCAGCCACCACCCGGACATCGACGGGCGTTTCCTTACGGGCCCCGACCCGCCGAACCCGGCGTTCTTGGAGCACTCGCAGCAATTTTGCTTGAAGCGCCGCGGGCAACTCGGCCACTTCGTCGAGAAACAGGGTGCCACCATCGGCAACTTCAATCAGTCCGATCCGTCTTGCATCGGCGCCGGTGAAGGCTCCCCGTTCGTGACCGAACAACTCGCTTTCGAGCAGCGCGTCAGGAATCGCACCGCAGTCGATCGGCACGAACGGGCCGTCAGCCCGGCGGCTGCGACGGTGTAGCGCGCGGGCCACCAGTTCCTTGCCAGTGCCGGTCTCACCGGTAATGAGAACATCTACCGCGCTGGCAGCTACGCGTTCAATCAAGGAGTAGACCTGTCGCATCGGCGGACTCTCGCCGAGGAAGTCTTCAAACGAGTAGGGCCGTTCGATCGCTCGGCGCAACGTCTGTTCACGGGAACGACGACGAGAGGCCATCAGGGCCTCGGCAAGGGCGTCTTCCAGGTCGTTGTCGACTGTCTCCAACGAAAGGTAGTCGGCAGCTCCACTGCGGGAACAGGCGCGGGCCTGCTCGGCTGTGGGGGCGGCATCGACCACGATGACGGGCAGATCGGGGTCGGCGGCAACCAGGGGAGCGAGCAAGTCAGTTGCCCGGGCTTTGTCGCGGATGGTCAGGATGGCGAGATCAAAACTGTCACCAGCGAGCAGCGCGACCCCGTCAGGAACTGCCGGGGCGTGCTGCACCTCCAAGGGGTGCAGGCGGGCGACGAGCCGTCCGTAGGCGAGGCCTGCGGGGCCGGCAGGATCGACGATCAGGATGCGCGGCTGACGCACGGCAGGCCGTTCATTCGAGAGTGAAGCGGGTATCAGCGGGGACTGCCGCCGCCAGCGCTCGGCACGCCACCGGTACGAGTATCTCCCCGCACGACGTTCACTTCAACCAACATCTCGCAGGGGGGCGGCTGTGACCGGGAAGCGTCACCGGCAATTCCGACTGGCAACCTTGTCTGGTAAGGTACCGGTTCGCCCCTTCAGCCCGTGGATAAAGTCCCGCCTTCTGGCGGATCAGGAGACCGTTATGCCGCTCGATCCGTATTCACTCTGCCCCGGTGGAACGGGGAAGAAAATCAAATTCTGCTGCCATGAACTGCTCGGTGATCTTGAGCAGATCGACCGGCTGGTGGAAGGCGAACAGATTGAGGCGGCCCTCGCCCAAGTGGTGCGGCTCGCCGAGAAGCATCCCGGCAAGGCGTGCCTGCTGGCGACCCGCACCAAACTGGAACTGGCTGCCAAGAAGTTTAATGACGCAGCGGTCACCAGCCGGGCCTTCCTTGAGGCATACCCCGACAATCCACTTGCTTTGGGGCATGCGGCGGTCTCGGCGGCGCTGGTCGACAACATGCAGGAGGCGGCCAGCCTGTTTGACCGGGCTCGTGAGGCGGCAGGGGCTGAGGTGCCTGACGATCTCGTGCGGATT
>WTHB01000130.1:24831-40656 GCA_011523305.1 Planctomycetaceae bacterium
TGAAGACGTTTAACAGTCTCAAGGGGGTGGCCGGTGACAGTGCCGAGTTGTTTACGAACATCGGCCTGCTCTGCGAGCGGCTGGCCCGCCCACTGGAGGCGGCTGAGGCCTGGCTGAAGGTGGCGGATTTGCGGGCGTCCAGCAACGCGGCGGCTGGTGCCGATGAGGCGGTTGAAGCAACCGGACGGGCCGTGGCTCTGGAAGGTCAGGCGAATCCTGAACGATCGCCGGTGATCCGCTACGAGGTGCTTCGGGGGCCGCTCGCTGGGGATATCGATCTGCTTGAGGATGCTCTCCGCAAGGATGTCCACTTTGAGGCCTCGCCGGTCGACCGGTCACGGTGGGTTTCCCGCGGGGCCGTGCCGCCTCGGTCGAGTTGGCGGCTCTATGACGTGCCAACGGGCGATGCAGCAGGTGAGACGGGGCAGCGACTGCTTGGCAATGTGCTCGTGTACGGCAAGCAGACCGATCACGATGCCGAGGTGACTCTGCAGGGGTTCGCTCCTGACCTGCACGAGGCGAAGCCACTTGTCGAGGGACCGCTCGCCTGCACGCTTGTCGCGGGTGAGCAGGCAGCCGGGCTGCCGTCGGCGACACCGATGGTCTATCTGGCCAGCGGCCAGTTTCGGATGATTCCGCCAGAGACGCCACCAGCGCCACCGGCGGCCGGCGAGGAGGCTCCGATCGACGCGTTGCTGGCTCAGCAGCAGGGCTATGTGGCCCGACGCTTTGCCGCTGCCTGGCCCGACACGGCCCTGCCGGAGTTGCTCGGCAAGACACCCCGGGAAGCCGTGGCTGCAGGTGGTGAGTCCCGCCGCCGGGTCGAGGCGGTTGTGAACGAGGTTGAGGCGACGGATCAGATTCCGACAGGCCGGGATGTCTGGCCGGCTCTCCGGCAAGAGGTTGGCCTGCCGGTCCCGGCGGTGATTGAGTCGGCCGCGCCGCTGGGCGAGGTGCCACCGCAGCGGTGGCTGCGTCTCGATCTGACAAACGTTGAGGCAGACCATCTGCGGGGGCTGCTCGTGACCGCCGCCGAAATTGGCTACGGGCTGGCTGCTGAACGGGTAGCGGAGGAATTGCTGTCGCGGGAAGACATCACCGACGCTGATCGCTGGCAGGCCTATGGCGTGCTTGAGTCGCGGGCTCGGACGACTGTTCAGCGACTCGACATCCTCACGAAGATTCGGGCTCTGGCATCTGCCGTGAAAGCAGACGAAGGCATGCTTGATGTCGGTGAACTGCGGATCCATCTGCAAAGGGGGGATCAGGCCGCATTCACACAGGTGCTTGAGCGTATTCGCCGGCTCCATGGACAGAACCCCCGCGTCGCCCAGGGCGTGGCGCAGGTATTGATGGAGGCGGGCATCGACGTCAATGCCCTGGCGGCCGCCGGCGGCATGCAGGCTGCGGCTGGCGGGTCAGCGGCGCCGGCTGCACCGGCCGCGGAGCAGGCTGGGAAGCTCTGGACGCCGGGCAGTGAGCCAGCTGGGGGAAGCGGCGAAAAGCCCGCGATCTGGACACCATGACCACACCTTCGGCCCCACCCGTTTCTGCCGATGAGACCGCGTTGATGCGGCGAGCCATCGGTCTGGCGCGGCGAGGTGAGGGGCTGGTTGAGCCGAACCCGATGGTGGGTGCGGTGGTGATTGATGCCGCGGGCCAGGTCGTGGGTGAAGGCTGGCACGAGCAGTTCGGCGGCCCGCATGCCGAGGTTCGGGCCCTCGCGGCAGCCGGGGCGGCTGCTCGTGGTGGAACGCTGTTTGTGACGTTGGAGCCCTGTTGTCATCACGGGAAGACGCCACCTTGTACCGAGGCAGTGCTGGCGGCAGGGATCAGCCGGGTGGTGGTCGCGGCGGCCGACCCGTTTCCGGCGGTTGCAGGGGGCGGTGTGACCCGGTTGCGAGAGGCGGGAGTGACGGTTGAGGTGGGGCTGCTTGAGGCGGAAGCGGTGCGGCTGACCGCTCCGTTTCGGACGCTTGTTCAGAAGGCGCGGCCCTGGGTGATTGCCAAATGGGCGATGACCCGTGACCGGCGGCTGGTCCTTCCGGCTGAGGCTCAGGCGGCGGGACCTGCCGGCAGTGGTGGGTGGATTTCATCGGCTGCTTCTCGGGCGATCGTGCACGATCTGCGTCGGCGGGTGGATGGCATTCTGATTGGAATAGGGACGGCCGTTACGGACGATCCCCTGCTAACGGCTCGGCCCCCGGGGCCCCGGCCCTTGGTGCGAGTGGTGCTGGATCGCAGGGCCCGCCTACCGCCGGCGTCTCGGCTGGTACAGACCGCTTCTGACGAGCCGTTGCTGGTCGCGGTCGGCCCGGAGGCGCCGGCCGAACGGGTGGCGACCCTTGAGCAGGCTGGCTGTGAAGTCTGGCGAAGCGAAAGCCCTGACTCGGCTGCGATGCTGACTGCCCTCTGCAGTAACTTGGGGCGGCGGCAGCTGACCAACCTGATGGTCGAAGGGGGGGCAGGCGTGCTTCAGGCCTTCTTCGCGGCAGGCCTCGTCGATGAAGTCTGGGCATTCATTGCACCGCGGGTAGCCGGCGGCGGCCCTTTGTCTGCGGGGCCTCCGGCGTTGCTGCCGGCGTTGACCGTTGAGGCGGTCGAGCAACCCGGCGGCGATCTGTTTCTGCGGGGAGTGACCTGACGCCTTGCCCAATGGCGTGGTGCCACCCCACCTCACAAAAGCCCGAACCGCAAGGTGAGGGAAAACGCTTCGGTCTGCGCCTAGTTGGTCAGCGGTCGGCGTAGACGTGCGTCATTTCTTCCGCAGTCAGCGGAGCCTGCAGGTCGTCGCTCTTGACGAGGAACTGCATCCGCTGGTTGCCTGGCTGGCGGCCGCGAACCTGGACGCGGAAGACTGCCTCATCAGCAGCCGCTAGCGAGGCGAGTGGATCGAACACGACCTGCAGGTTTTCCACCCCATGGGGCACTGGCCCCTGGGCGTTGACCGGCTCAAGGTCGCCCAACAACTTAGCCACCAGTTCGACGTTCGTCGCTGCCTTGGTGCCTTCGTTGACGACCCGTACGACGTATTCCGTCACCCCGCCAAGTTCAATGGGATCTTCACTGTCAGTCACTTCAATGGAAAGGGCCGCCAGTCCCTCAACCTCAATCGTGTGTGACAACTGATCGGCGAGGCCGGCCGGATTGCGGGTCGCTACCACCAGTGGCTGAGGGCCGAGGGTTGTCGGCATCACCACGAATTCGACTGTACCAACCTCACCGGCGGGCAACTCCTCGAGGCTCCAGAGCACCCGATGGGTCCGCTCGTCGTAATAGCCGGCGTTGTTCGCCTGTACGAACTTCACCCCAGCTGGCAGTTGGGCAGCGAGTTCCACTGCCAGTGCCGGAGCCGTTCCAGTGTTGCTCATCTGAATCGTGCAGGTTGCCGGACGTTGGAGATACCGCCGGCTGGGAATGTCTGCAGCCAGTTCGAGCATCGGTGCCGTGATCTCGGCTCGCAACTGCTGGGTCACGTCAATGTCCCCATCGGCTCGAGCACCGAGGCTGATCTGATGAACCCCGGGTGTCACGGTGGTGAGCACCAATGTGATCGACTTCGACCCGCCCGGCTCAAGCTGGCCCACATCAAACTCAACTTCGCGACCGGCTGGATGCGAGACTGCCTCAGGCAGCAGGCCTTCAACGACCACGCCCGTGGCGGTGCCGGTGCCAGGGTTGGTCAGCGTCAGGTCGACCGTCATCGGTTGGCCAACGAGCGTCGGCGCTGGGGGCTCAGCGATGATCGCCAAGGCTGGCTTCGTCACCCGCGACCGGACTGTGGCGTCGGTGCGAAAACTGACGCTGGCGACGCTGCCGACCTCACCTTCTTGCTCGGGCATTACCTCCATCGCCACCCGGGCCTCTTGGCCTGGCTTCAACTCACCGATGGCCCACTGCAAGGCCCCCGAGGGCTCGCCTGGGCCTGCCGGGCTGGCGGGGGGCATCGTCGTAATCAGGCTGGTGCCGAAGGGCACCTGGTCTCGCAGCACGGTCTCGCACGCGGTGGCCGCGCCAACGTTGCGGATGGTCACTTCGAACCGGGCTGGCTTGCCCACCTGCAGATCTCGTGGGCCGCTTTTCTCGATGGTCAGTTGCGGCGTCTGCACGCCCTCCAGGTTCGGTACACCAGGTCGGCCCATTCCCTGGACACCGTTTGAACCAGCAGGCTCAGCGGCAAGCTGGGCCGGACTGGCTGGCGGAGGTGCTGCCGATGCTGTGGCAGGTGCGGCCGTCACGGGCGGGGCTGCCGCGAACGGCATGGCGACTCCGGTATTTTGCAGCGTTTGCGAGGAGGCTGCGGGCCTCGTGTCGCCTCGGGGACGTGCGAACGGGTTTGGCGCAGCGGAAAGCGGCGCGGCGGCGGTGTTTTCAGCGAGTGGCTGTGGGGCCGCCGGCTTTGGGGCGACCTCGGTTGGGGTGTCAGCAGGTGGCGTCGAAGCTGGTGTCTCGGAAGACTTCACGGCAACGGCCGCATCAGGTGCGGCTGCGGGCGGTGTGGTCGCGGGCTTCGCCGCAACGGGCTCCTCTGGCGGTGGGGTGGTCTCAGCTGCAGCTGCAGCGGCGACTTCCACGGCCGGCGCCGGCGAGTCGGTCTTCACGGCTGGGGCAGCTGCGTTCTTTTTCGGAACCGGGGCGGCCTCTGCGGCCGTCTCAGGCTGCACTTCCGGTGACGGCGTGGTGGGTTCGGTAGACGGGGCCACCGCTGCGTCGTCCACTGGTAGCGACTCATCGGCGCCGGCTGGCGGTGTGCTCAGCGTTACTGCTGCAGGCGTCGCGGGCGGTAATTCCGGGGGCGCGATCTGCTTGTTGGCTGAAAACCGGGACAGCGGCTGGGCTGGTTCGGTGGGCTTCTCGTCTTCCTCGGGCGCGGTGTCCTGACTGGATGACACCGTCGGGCTCGCTGGCTCTTCAAACGAGGCTGGCTGAGTTGAGAACCGGCTGGATGTCGGCTGATCGAGGCTACCGGCAGGACGGACAGCGGCATCGGTGGAAAAGCGACTGACCTGCGTTGGCGCTGTGGTGTCTGCAGCGATGGTTGCGGAGGTTTCTTCTGGGCCTCTGTCTGCTGGCGGCGTGGTTGTCGTGACTGTCGGCAGCGATGCTTCAGTCACCGGAACGGTTCGACCGATGCCCGCGACCCAGACCACCGAGAATCCCGCCAGGCCACAGAGTATGGCCCCGATGACGAGGGACCCCACTGAGACACCCTTCGGGGGCACAACCAGATCCTGTCGTGATGCACGTTCTTCCATCACTTGCCTCCTGCTGGAACCGCCATTGGCGGACTGAACCACCGCAGGAGGTACCAAAACAGTGACGTGTGGCAGAAGACCGGTTCAGCCGAGCTCGGCGGCTGGCGGCCCTGCAGCGGCCAGAACCTGATGCAGATGAAAATGAAACTTGCCCAGTTTGCCACCGTAGTTTCCGGCGGAAATGGCCGGAATGTCTTCTGCGGCAATCGCGTGCATGGCGGCCGCCATCGCCTGGGTGATGGCCGCCTCGTCAATGCCGTCAATCACAATCTCAAGACTGGCGGCTGCGTCCTCCACCAGTTCGGTCTCAACCCGCCCAACCAGCCCCGGACAAAATGCGTCATTCGTGGAGGCCCGAAGGGCCTTGTAGCGAGATCCCACTTTGCTGCCGGATCGGACGACGCCGCCGGGAAAGGGCGTGATCGTGCCCGGTGTTTCTGCAATCACCGCCACTGCCCGGCGGGCGGCAGCCAGGGCCGCTGGCAGCGTTTGCCCCTGCAGAATCAGATTCCCTCCGCCGATGCCCTTGGCGATGCCGCAGGAATCCTCCACCAGAAACTCGCCATCCATGACCGGCACCCGCCAGAACCGCCGGCCAGCGAGTACCTTGGTCTTCTCGAAGCCGTCGCCAAAGTAGCGGATCTGCTGCCCGAGCGGGGCCCGTTCCTCACTTTCAGGCAGCCCGTCATAGACTGCCGTGGTGGGGCAGGTCAGCAGACACTGGCCGACCCGATTGGCAATGGCCTTGGCCAGTGAATCCGCCGCAAAGCCGAAGGCCAGAATCGCCGCGGCCGGTCGCCCATCAGGGCTTTCGGCAGCTGACAGTCGGCGTTCCAGTCCAATCTCGGCATCACAACCGATGACGCTGGTCCCATAGCCGCAGACTGCTGTCATGGCCGCCTCCAGCCAGTGGTCGTCGTGGGCAGTGATCAGCAGCCGGGTGAACCGCAGCCGGAATGCTTCGGCAAACGTGTCGATGATCGTGGTCGTTCCAAGCTGCAGCGTGGGGGTGGTCAAGGGCGAACCTCACGAGAATTGGCCTACCAGATGTTTTCTGGTTCTCACTGGCGTGGTGTTTCGCGTAGTCTATTGCCAAGTGGCGGTGCCTTGGCCGAAAATCTTGATCGAGGGACCGCCGTCCCGTCCCCGGCACTCCGTTGCGCCGTGCCCGCTCCGTTTCCTTTCTGACGAGGACTTCCAGCGATGTTTCAGCAGATTGGCCTTTCACCGTCGTCCGCGATCCGCCCAGCCTGCCCTGGTGCGGCCCATCCAATTGCTCGTGGCCGTCGAACCAGTCTGCTTCGCCAGCGTGTGATGGGAACGATGGCAGGACTTGTGCTCAGCCTGCTGACTGGCTTCGCTGCAGCCGAGTTAGTCACGCCCGGTGCCGCGATCGTGCCAGCGGACGCGGCCTTCCTCTCCGACACCCTCCGGGGGCGGGAGCAGTACGACCTATTCATCAATAGCAATGCCTACGCCACCCTGCGGGGCTTGCCGTCTGTTGCGAAGGCACTTGATGAAGCTGCCACGCAGATGTCACAACCCGGCAATCCGCTGGCGATGGCTGGGATGTTCATGCAGATGCCAGAGAACCAAGAGGCGCTGGAACTGCTCAAGGACATGGTGGCCACGGACACCTTTGTGTATGGCACACCGGCCTGGGTAAAGGTTGCCAGCCTCCTCAGGAAGGTGCAGCAGGCTCAGCAGGCCAGCAACATCGCCATGTTCACAAAGGCAGGCGGCTTGTCTGCCGACACGCAGGCTGCGACCACCCGGATGATGGTGAAGGTGCTGGCCGACAACACCAAGGAGATCGTCATCCCGGATCTGGTCTGGGGATTTCGAACCAGCCAGCAGGAGGCGGCTGACACGCAATTGAAGCGGGTCGAACAGGCTCTGAAGATGTTCACCCAAGCTCAGCCAATGCTGGCCGACGCAGTCGGTCGTCAAACGATTGGGAAGGGTGACTTTGTCACGCTCACGATCAGCCCTGATCCGACGCTCCTGCGGATCATGATGGCAGACACGGCCGATGAACTCGACCTCGACGAAGAGGTCAATGCGATCCTCTCCCGAGTTGGCGAACTGAAGTTTGTGGTCGCGCTGGGCCGGGTCGATGACCGTGTCATTCTTTCGCTCGGCGGTGGCACGGATCATCTCGCCAAACTCGCTTCGTCGGGCAGCCTGCTCGACAGTGAACCATTCAAGGTGGTGCGCGATGCCCAAGAAAAAAGCCTGACCGGCATCTCGTACATCAGCGAGGGCCTTGCCAAGGCGCTCGGTCAATCCGCCGACGATCTCAAGCAGGCGAAAAAGTTGGCCGCGGCCCTTGCTGAAACGGGCAACCTGTCGGAGGAAGCCAAGGCCGATGCCGAAAAGCTGCTCGATTCGCTCGTCGGTGGCTATGCCAGCCGCCTGCCGGTGCCGGGCCCATGGCTGTCCTGCTCGTACCTCACCGATCAGGGGTATGCCGGCGAGGTCTGGAATTGGAGCCAAAACCTGCCCTGGAATGGCAGCCAGACGCTCGACCTGCTGAACTACGTTGGTGGCTCCCCAGTGGCGGCCCTGGCCTTCCGCACAGAGACCGATGCCGAAACCTTTGAGTCGCTGGTGGCGTGGGTTTCAGCATTGTTGCAATTCGCCGAGAAGCACCTTGTGCCGATGGCAGATGATGACGCAAAAGAGGGCTTCGCGGCATTCCAAAAGCACATCCTGCCGCTGGGCAAAGACCTGACAGAAACACTTCGTTCAAAATTTCTGCCGGCCCTGAAGAATGGTCAGTTTGGTTTGGTGCTTGATGCACAATCGACCACGACAAAAATCCAAAAGAAGCTACCGGCCTCAGCTGACCCCCTGCCGATTATCGAACCTGCCATCGTGCTGGCGTTGGATGATGCCACGTTGTTTCGTGAGGGAATGAGTGACCTCTTCGCGCTCAGCGACAAGTTACTTACTGCCATCCGGGCCATCGGGGAAGAAATGGATGAAACGCCTATTCCAGCCGGCTATCGCATCCCGGACCCTGAGCAGCGGGACGTGACCGGAGGCAAGCTCTGGAATTTCGCTCTGCCTGCAAGCGGTCTCGATGAACAGATTCAGATGAGTATTGGTGTCGGTGAGAAGGTGGCGGTCTTTTCGCTCGTTCCGGCGCAAGCTGAAAGGTTGTTGACTTCGACGTCACTCGAGACGGCACGTGGGCTGACGGCATTTGATTCACCTTTGGCAGCAGCGGCGGCCCTCGATTGGGTTGGGCTCATCGATGCAATCGAGCCCTGGATTATTTTTGGAGCCCGCTGTGGTGCTGTGCAGAACAAGGGTGAGCGTCTCGATCCCGACTCGACCATTGGCCCCGATGTTGAGACCGAAGTGAACAAGAAGGACCTCGCACAAGTCAGCACGATTCTGAGCGTTCTCCGCTGTCTGAAATCGGCTGCAGCGGAAACGAGTGTGGAAGGCGAAGCCACCGTTACCCGGTGGCAGAACCAAATCAGCGATCTGCCGGCGGAGTAGTCATTTGGGCTACAACCGGTCGGAGGAACGAAAACGAGAAACCTGTGTGGCTTCGGCCCACTGCGTTTTCGTGGTTACTCGCGGCTGGCGAGGACTGCCCGGCTCTGGCCGCCGATGCGGCAGAAGATGAGGGTGGCCGGTGGGCCACTGCCGAGAGGAAGCTGTCGGCGGACGGACTCAACGTCGACCTTCAGGCGTCGGCACTTGATCTCGTAGGCGGCCCGCGGCCGCGATCGCAACGCTCGCCGCACTGCCTTGAGGTTTGCTGGCAGCGTGGCTTCAACCCGAAAGGGCGTCAGCAGACCCCTGTCGTTCACCGGGCCGCCAGTGAGGTATTCCTCGTCAGCGGCCAGCCGTGCCAGGCCCTGCTGGTGGGCCAGCAGGTCGACCAGCCCGGCCCGAATCACGGAGGGGTCAGGTTCAAACAGCCAGTCATCCACATGATCAACGACGGGCCGTGCCACGGTCGTCGGGTCTCCCGCCAGCGTCGTACCGGTGGTCAGGTTGGTCGCCCGGCGGGGCTCGCTGCCGGCTCGGTCGCCAAACCAGACGGTCGCTTCTCGGCATTCGCCACGCAGGCTGGTCAGTTCAATTTCGAGCCCAGGTTCGTTGCCGAGGTGGCGGGGCCAGTCGCTCGCCGGGCCAAGTTTGATGGCCCCACCCCGTGCGGTGGCAAGTACCTGTCGCAACCAGGTGAGGTTGGGGCAGTATTCGTCCAGCCTGCGGGTGGGGCGGGGGCGACTGCCGCGGCGGTCGGGGTCGGCATGAATGAACTGGTTGCTCCAGTCGCAGGTCGTTACGTTGGCGACCGTGCCGGTGAATCGCTCGGGGCAGCCCAGCACCGCCGCGTTCTGGCTTGCCCGCCAGACCATCGCTGGTGAGAGATCGACCCCGTGCACAGTCGTTTGCAGCGACAGAGCAGCCGCATCACTGCCGATGCCGCAGCAGAGGTCGGCCACCGCGTCACAGCCTGCAAACCGCGAGGCCTTGTGGACGGCGACCTCCCAGGTGGTGGCCTGCTCAAGCCCCGTGCGGGTCAGCCAGAGCTGCTCTGCCGAAGGCAATTGGCCCGTGGCCCGCTGCCGGGCATCACAGACCGTGAGGGCCTCGCGTACCAGGTCGTCAGAGTAGCGAGTCCGCAGCTGCTTCTGGCTGGTACGTTCTGCCGCAGAGCAGGCAGCCACGGCGGCCAGCAACTCGGGGCTGGCCTGCAGGAGTTGCAGCCGTGAGATCTCGGTGGAGTCAGCAGGGCTGGTCATGCCGTGGGCAGAGCGAGTAACTCAAGCCAGTCGACCACACCGGCGGCAAGTCGTTCGCGATCGAATCGCATCTCGGCCAGTCGGCGGGCACCGTGTCGCAGGCGGGAGAGTCGCCGTGGGTCATCGGCCAGCGGGGCCATCACATCAGCCAGTGCGTCGGCGGTGGCCGCAGTCGGCACCAGCCCGGCCTCTTCGCTCGTGACCATGTCGGCCAGTTCGCCCCGGCTGGTCACTACCAAGGCCAGGCCGGCCGAAGCGCAGTCGGCTGCCTCAGCCGAGAGCGGAAACCGCTGGAGCAGTCCCGGCAGCAGCAGCGCAGCCTGACAGTTCGATAACAGGCTGACGTAGCGGCTCCGGTCAATCAGTCCATGGGCCTCAATCCGGCACGAGCCGGTGACGAGCGGTGCAGTTGTGGCCAGTTTTGGCATCCAGCGGCCGCCACCGATCACGTGGAGCACGGCGGCGGTCTGTCGGCGACTGAGGCTGCGGGCCAGGTCGACCAGCCGCAGGAGGTCATCCCGCTGGTTGAGTTCGCCCGTCACCGCCACTGCCAGCGGTGCGGGTAAGCCGGCAGCCGGTCGCCGGAACTGCTGGCCAGGAACATGGTCGATGAAGGGGGGCGGGGCGGAGTAATCCTGCAGGTATGAGCCCGTTGGCACAATCTGCACTGGGGTGCCCGAGGGGACGGCATTCCGCACCTCTGCCGCCGTGGCGGGTGATGCAGCAAGCACGGCGTCGGCTTGGCTGAGCACCTGACGTTGGCGGCGGGCAAGCCCAGGGAAGACAAGCCCGGCAACAATGGCACGCAGCCAGTGTGACCCGGGCAGTAGCGGCCGGAGTGATTCGGGCCACCACTCGGCCTGGTCGAGGACAAGTTCGGCGTCGAGGCGGCGAGCTACCCGGGCGGCAGCCTCACCGGCATGGTGGGGCGGGACGGTGGCGACCAGCAGGTCTGGTCGGGCAAGCCGTCCACTGGCAACCTCGGTGGTGGCCTGCTTCTCAAATGTGCTGGCAAAGTCACGATGGCTGGCAAACCGGGCCCAGGAGATGTCCTGCTGATAGCGGCGGGCGGCGACCAGCCGCATAACAAACCCCTCTTCGTCCTGAATCTGCAGGGGCGGGGTCCGCGGTCCGTGACGTGTGTGGCTGAAACTGCTGGTCCACCAGATCACCTCATGGCCCGCCGCAACGAGCGCCCGCGCGATGGCCCAGGTTCTGGACGGCAGCAGGCCCTCTCCCGGAATGGCCGAAATTGGGTCGACCAGCCAGACCAGCCGGCGGTGGGTGCCCCGCTGTTCGGGCTGCCACCGTTGGTGTTCGGCGTCGGGGCCGGAAAAAGATGGGGAAGAGACGTGTCGAAGCATCGCGAAATCGTATCAGACTCTCCTAAAAGTCGATGCCACCCGTGTGGTTTCGCGGTATTCAGCCCATCTTTTTTTCAAAAACGTGACTTTCTGAAGCCGATCCCACATAATAGGTATCGGTGGCCTCGGTCACCGACTCCGATGCCGCCAGGCCGCTGTCAGGGGCCGGCTTGGCGGCAGCAGGGGCTTTTCTTGCATGGCTCAGTGCCGCGTGCCAATTACCTGCCGGAGGCTCGTGCCCACGAATGCGCACCGCGTTCTCGCCCGCGGTCTACCCGCTGGGCACGGACTGCCTGTGGTGTTTAGACTTCGCCGCAGGCCAGCCGGGTTCCGGGCAGGGTATGATTGTCTGGGGAGGGTGTGCCCATTGTTCACAGCGGGGCAGGTGTCTGTCTGGGCCGCCATGATACTGCTGGCATTCGGTGCCCCCGAAGACGACTTTTTGAAACGGATATCACGATGAGCGCTGGTTCTTCTCCAGAATTTACGCAGATCGAAAAGCTGCTGAAGGTGGCGTTCGACAACCATGCCACGGAATTGCGGCTTTCCGGTGGGCAGCCGCCGATGCTGCGGATTGGTGAGCAGTTGAAGCAGCTGAAGATCCCACCAATTTCGGCCGATGCCGCGGCGGCTCTGATTGCCGCGGTGCTGCCCAGCGGCGGAGACCCCAAACACTTTGTTTTCACCAGTTCACAGGGGCCAATTGAGGGGCAGGTACTGGACATCTCTGGAACCCAGGTGCTGGTGCTGAAAAAGGCGGCGGCCGCCGCCACGGCAGGCGACGCAGACTCTCCCCTTGAACTCGATATGCAGGACGATGGAGAGCAGGACGAGCCCGGCTCTGGCGTGAAGGTGCGGCTGGAAGCAGATGATTACGCCATGCCCGCCGAGGCGGGCGGCACGATCATGATCGACAAACTCCTCACCGCAGCGGTGAAGGGGGGGGTGAGTGACATTCACATCACGGTTGGCCAGCCACCGGTTTTTCGGCAGGACGGCGGCATGAAGCCGCAGAAAACGAAGACGCTCACCGCTGACGACACCAACAGCCTGATGAAGTCGATCACCCCGGAACGCTGCCAAGCGGAACTGGCCGAAATGGGGGGCACGGACTTTGGCTTTGCCTTCGGCGACATGGCTCGCTTTCGAGTCAGCGTGTTCAAGCAGCGTGGCTCAGTCGCGATGGTGCTGCGACAGATTCCCAATAACATGCTCACGCCTGAGCAGTTGGGAGTGCCCGATGTCTGCAAGCAGATGGCGACCCGCCCCCGCGGCCTGTTTTTGGTGACGGGGCCAACTGGGTCAGGCAAGTCAACGACGTTGGCCAGCCTGATCAACTACATCAATGAGAAATACGACCACCACATCATCACGATCGAAGACCCAATTGAGTTCTACCACTACTCAAAGATGAGTACGGTCAATCAGCGTGAAGTTGGCAGCGACGTCACCAGCTTTTCGGAGGCTCTGCGGCGGGCGTTGCGACAAGACCCTGACGTGATTCTGGTCGGTGAGCTTCGTGACCTGGAAACGATCGAGGCGGCGATTTCCGCGGCTGAAACCGGCCACGTGGTCTTCGGTACCCTGCACACCAGTTCGGCCCAGGGCACGGTCAATCGAATCATCGACGCCTTTCCGAGCAATCAGCAGGAACAGATCCGTACGCAGCTTTCGACCACGATCATCGGTGTGGTCTCCCAGGCGCTGCTGAAGAAGATCGGTGGCGGGCGAGTGGCCGCCTACGAGATTCTGGTGGTGACGCCAGCGATCGGTAATCTGATTCGTGAAAACAAGACCTTCCGAATCAACTCAGCCATTCAGACAGGCACCAAGCTCGGCATGCAACTGCTTGATGACCATCTCTTCCGGCTGTGGCAGGAGAAGAAGGTGGCTGAAGAGGACGTCATGTACAAGTCGCAGAGCCCGGACGATCTGATGAAGCGGATTGCCGACGCCAAGAAGGGCATCTTCGAGGATGAAGACCAGATTGCCCGGCGGGCGCAACGGGAACTGAACACCAGGTAGTAGCCATGGCACTGAAACGCATCGGACAAATTCTGTTGGACCTCGGGCTGATCGATGACGAGCAGCTTGAGCAGATGCTTGCTGAGCAAGAGGCCCGTGGGGGCGAACTGCTCGGTCGGGTTGGCGTGTCGCTTGGTTACTACTCGGACGAACAGCTTGGCGAGGCGTTGGCCGAGCAGTGGAACACGGTCTTTGTCACGCTTTATGACAAAAACATCACCCACGGCCTGGCGGACATCATCAGCAAGACCATGGCCGAGATGTATCGGGTGGTGCCGCTGGGCTTGGATGACAATGTCCTGAGTATCGCCACTGCCGACCCTCAGAAGATTCAGATCGCCGATGAACTGCGGGTGTTCCTCGGCTACGACATCAAGGTGATGGTGGCCACCGACAGTGAAATCGACAAGGCGATTGAAAAGTTCTATTCCGGCGACGTCGACACGGTCGAGTCAATCGTCGAGGAGATGGAGACCGACAAAGATCTGGCCGAGGCGGCCAAGGGCATCCTGGATGATGGCCCGATCGATCTAACCAGCGCCGAGGCGATGGCTGATGCGGCCCCGGTCCGCAAGTTGCTTAACTTGGTGCTCCTGATGGCGATCAAAGAGAACGCCAGCGACATTCACCTGGAGCCATTTGAGTCGGAATTCAAGATCCGCATGAAGGCCGACGGGGTTTTGCAAGAGATGGTGCCTCCGCCCAAGCACCTGTCGTTTGCAATCACCACCCGTATCAAGGTGATGGCCAACCTTGATATCGCTGAACGGCGGCTACCTCAGGATGGTCGAATTGAGCTTTCGGTTGCTGGGCATCCGGTCGATCTGCGAGTCAGCGTGCTGCCGACGCTCTTTGGGGAGAGCGTCGTCATGCGGGTGCTCGACCGCGGCGTGGTCTCGCTTGACCTTGAGAAGCTCGGCATGGACGAGGGCATCTTGGAGCGGTTCCGCGTCATCATCAAACGGCCCAATGGCATCATTCTGGTGACGGGCCCGACCGGGTCAGGAAAGACCACCACGCTTTACTCAGCGCTTTCCGAACTCAACGAGCCGGACGACAAGATCATCACCACCGAAGACCCGATTGAATACGACATTGAGGGCATCGTGCAGGTGCCGATTGACTCAGAAATAGGCGTCACCTTCGCGGCGGCATTGCGGGCGATTCTGCGGCAGGACCCTGACCGCATTCTTGTGGGCGAGATTCGTGACGTGGAAACTGCCGAGATTGCTATCCAGGCAGCCCTCACGGGCCACATGGTCTTCTCGACGTTGCACACCAATGACTCGCCAGCCACCATCACGCGACTGCGGGACATGGGGGTGCAGCCGTTCCTGATCACAGCTACTGTTGAAGCCATTCTTGCCCAGCGGCTGGTGCGACGGATCTGCCTGAATTGCAAGGAAGAATACGTTCCCGACGCCGACACGCTGGCCGATCTCGAGTTAACAACTGACCAGGTTGCCGGAAAGTCGTTCTTCCGCGGCCGCGGTTGCGACAAGTGCAGCGGCACGGGCTACAAGGGCCGGCTTGGACTCTACGAGCTACTCGTCATGAATGACGAACTACGTGATCTGGTCGTTCGGAACGCCTCCACCGAAGAAATCCGCGACCTTGCCCGCAAGCGGGGCATGGTGACGCTTCGCGATGCTGGCATGACGAACATGTTTGCCGGGCACACCACTGCCGATGAGGTGATTCGCGAGACCATTCTGGAGGCCTGAGCCTTCGTCCTGACTTTTTTGAAAATCCATTCAACCCGATTCGTCGACACACAAATTTTCGCTGACTGAGGTCAACCATGCCCACGTTTCTCTTCGAAGCCATCGATGCGGCCACCGGGAAAGAAATCCGGGATACCGTCGATGCCACCAACGAGAACGAAGCCCAGGCCACCATTCGGTCGATGGGCTACATGGTCACCAAGATCAAGGCTCACAAGGCGGGGGCTTCAAAGGGCCTGGCTGCGAAAAAAGCTGGCCGCACGTTTGCGATGGGCAAGGTCAAGCAAAAAGACTTGACCTTGTTCACGCGGCAGTTGTCGATTCTCCAGGATGCCGGCCTGCCTATTCTTCGCAGTCTGAAGGTGCTGGCGGAGATGCAGAAGCCCGGTGCGCTCAAAAACGCGCTGCTTGATACCTGCGATGAGATCGAAGGCGGAGCCACGCTCTCCGAGGCAATGTCGAAGAGCCCGAAGGCGTTTGACCGGCTCTACACCAACATGATTCGGGCGGGTGAAGCAGGTGGTGCCCTTGAGGTGATCCTGCGACGACTCAGTGAATTCATGGAGCGGGCCAGTGCCCTGCGCCGGAAGGTGAAGGGTGCGCTGGTCTATCCGATCGTGGTGGTCTCGGTGGCGGTCGGCATTTTGTCGTTCATCATGATCACGATTGTGCCGCAGTTTAAGAAGAT
>WTHB01000188.1 GCA_011523305.1 Planctomycetaceae bacterium
CTGGGGGGGCGGGGGGGACGCCGAGTGGTGGTGCCAGCGATGCGGATCAGCGACAGGAGGCCCGCGGCGAAGCCGATGGCGAAGCCAGCCGGTTCCCACCAGGTGGTCTCGAGGCGGTCGTCGAGCCAGCCACCCCCGACGCCAGGCAGCACCATGACGAGGCCGATGGCCATAATCCTGCCTGCCCAGGCAAAGGCATCTCCAAGAGGGGTCGAGGGACGGGCGGCCATGGGCTCGGAAGACCTCACGAGGCGGAAGGCGATGCTGGCATGTCGTCGGAGCGGCCCAGCAGGAAGTAGGTCTGTTGCATCCCCTTCCCCTTGACTGCCATCTCGCCCCGGTCGGCAAATCGGTAGCGATCCTTGAGGAGTTCGTAAGCAGCTGCTGAAACATGAACCCGCGACGGCTCGCCGTGGGATTCCATCCGGCTGGCGGTGTTGACCGTGTCTCCCCAGAGGTCATAGGAAAACTTGTGTTTGCCGATCACCCCGGCAACGACTGGCCCGGAATGGATGCCGACCCGTACCTCCATCGAAAGCCCACGGTTTTTCATGACCCCGCGGAAGGCCTCCAGCATGCCCAGAGCCATGCCGGCCACGGCTTCGGCATGATCCTCGCGGGGTTCGGGCAGCCCCGCCACGGCCATGTAGGCATCCCCGATGGTCTTGATTTTTTCGACGCCGTAGGCGTTCGCCAGGTGGTCAAAGGCCGAGAAGATGTCGTCGAGCAGGTCGACCAGTTGGCTCGCATCGACATGCTGCGAAAAGGTGGTGAAGCCACAAAGGTCGGCAAAGAGCACGCTGACCGAGGGGAAACTCTCGGCAATCGTACTCACGTTGTTCTTCAGTTTTTCCGCAATCGGGTCGGGCAGAATATTGCGGAGGAGGCGTTCCGACTTTTCTCGCTCCCGCGTCAGATCGGCTAGCGATCGTTCCAGGGCCCCGAAGGCGGCGTCGCGTTCCAAAAGCCGCTTATAGGCATCGGAATGGACCCGAATGCGGGCAATCAACTCGATTTGATGGGGCAGTTTGACGAGGTAGTCGTTGGCCCCTGCCTCAAGCAGTTGGGCCTTCGTGGCGGCCTCTTCGGTCGCAGAGAGCACAATCACCGGGGTTTGGGCGGTGGCCGGGCGTTGGCGAAACTGCCGGACCAGATCAAGGCCGTCGATTCCCGGCATGACCAGATCTTGGAGGATCACGGTCGGCTGGAATTGTTCGGCGGCCTCGCCAGCCCGATCGGCTTCGCGACAAAACGAGAACGTGATGTCTGGCTGGTCGGCCAGCAGGCGGCGAACGGCCTCACCGATCATCGGCTGGTCGTCGACGAGCAGAACGCGGTGCCCCTCGAGAGAACGCCCGACGACCTGGTTGACTGGAGAGCCTGGCTGCCGCAGCGATGCGTCGGACATGAGAGAACCCGTGCCAGTGAGGGGGCAGAACGCAGGGCCGGACTGGAACAATCTGGAGCAATCCAGCGACCCCAGTTCAACCTGCTGCTCCGTTGCGACCGTTTGCGAGTCGGCGTTTCAAGGAGACAAAAAACCGGGAGACAAGAAGCTGGGGAACCAGGATTTGAACCTGGACTAACTGGTTCAGAGCCAGTCGTGCTACCGTTACACCATTCCCCAAGAATGGCTGGCACGTGGCGGCGGATGAGTGACCTGAGGAGCCAGCCGCCCGTGCTCTGTGGTAGCCTAGCGTCACGCGGGCGGAACGGCAATCGTGTTGGCCGCCGCTGCGGGAAGACCACCGGATGGGCCGGCGGCTCCTGACGCACGTGCTTGAAAAGGATCGCTGACGTGTCGTTCCTGGTGTTGATGACTGGAGCCAAGGCGGGAGAACGCTATCGGCTTGTCAAAGAACGGACCGTGATTGGCCGCCATCCCGGCTGCGACATTGTGGTCGACTCTGGGGCCGTCAGTCGTCAGCATGCCGCCGTGGTTCTTCGTGATGGAGGCTGTTGGCTCGAGGATCTGGGAAGCCGCAACGGAACGGCGGTCAATGGCGAAACGTTGGCCGAGCCACACCGGCTCGAGGCGGCCGATGAGGTTGGGGTCTGTGACCAACGGTTCACCTTCACCGTGGGCGACACCACGCCGTCGGAATGGGTGGCGTTGGGTGGGGACACCGATGCGTCGCGGTCAGTCTTCCATTCTCGGGACGACGAAGAAGCGTTGATCGTTTCGCAGCTCGATATTCCGCGGCCGTCGGCCGACGATGGGCTGGGACAGCATGCCGAGGCAAAGCTGCGGGCGGTCATTGGGCTCAATCGGGCGATTGGTTCCTCGCTCTCACTGGAAGAGGTGCTGCCCAAACTGCTCGATGGTCTGTTCGCTATCTTTCCGGATGTCGAGCGGGGGTTCGTGCTGCTGACGGACGTCAAGACGAACCGCTTGGTGTTGCGGGCCAAAAAATTAAAAACCGCAGAGGAAGAAGGTGGCCTCCGGCTGAGTCTGTCGCTGGTCAACAAGGTGGCCGCGTCGCAGCGGGCAATTCTCTCCGCCGATGCCACGAGCGACAGCCGCTTCAAGCTGAATGAAAGCATTGTCGACTGCAATATTCGCTCAGTGATGTGTGTGCCCTTCATCGGTTCGGCAGGGGACGTTCTCGGAGTGTTGCAGGTCGATTCACGGGATATTCGGAACGGATTCAGCCCGGAAGACCTGGAGGTGCTCGCAGGGATTGCCGGTCAGGCGGCCAAGGCGGTTGAGCAGGCGATCGCCCACGATGAAAAGATTGCCCAGGAACACTTCAAGCGTGATCTCGAACTTGCCCAGCGTGTTCAGCAGGGGCTGCTGCCGTCGGTGCCGCCGGAGATCGAGGGCTATGAAGTGTTTGATTTCTACGAGCCAGCCCATCAGGTGGGTGGTGACTACTTCTCGTATGTGCAGCTTGGGGATGGTCGGCTGGCCGTCGTTCTCGCGGACGTTTCGGGCAAAGGCGTGTCGGCTGCCCTCGTGATGGCGGCGCTCTCCGCGGACGTGCGGTACACCCTTGCCATTGAGCCTGACGTGGCAACGGCCGTCACCAAATTGAATGCGAGTTTTATGCGGAGTGGCTGGGACGACCGGTTTGCCACCTTCGTTGTCGTGGTGCTCGATCCTCGCACCGAGCGGGTGGCGGTTGTTTCTGCCGGTCATCTTCCGGTCTACCTGCGTCGGGCTGATGGCAGTGTGACGGCGATCGGGCTGGAAGAAACTGGCCTACCCCTCGGGGTTGATCCAACCTTTGTCTACGAGGCAGCAACGCTCGACATGCAGCCAGGCTCAGCGCTGGTGCTCTACACCGATGGGATCAGTGAGGCGATGGATCATCACAACGAGCCCTACGGACTGGCCCGGTTGGAGAAGGTGCTGGTCGAGCCCGCCACATCAGCGGAGGCGGTGGGTCGCCGGGTGCTGGCCGATGTTGAACGCCATGCAGCGGGGCAGGTGCGGAGCGACGATATGTGCCTTGTCTGTGTCGGTCGGCCGGCAGAGTCTGCCTAGTTTCCGGAGGAGGCCTCGGAGACCGGTCGAGTCGACTCCCCAGCGGCCCCCTGCCGATACTCTCTGCGGAGGCCGCTCCCGGGTTGAGTTGGCCCCGTGTTCGTCACGAGGATGCAACCGATGAGCTTTTTTCAGTGGGTTCGTGAAGAGGTCCGGCAGGCAGTTGTACTCGGGTTCGCCGACGCCATTGAAGATGTTGGTGGCCGTACCCGTGGCGAAGACCTCGGCCCCGCCTTGGCCCAAACGCTCCGGAGCCGCCTCGACGTGCAGCCGGAGCCGACGGTGATCGAGTCAAAGGCACCCTCAGGTGGCCGTCGCCGTCTGGGCCGGTCGCTCGCCAAGCAGACTGCCGCAGTGAAGGCTGGCTAGCCGGTCGTTGCTGGCAGGATTACCTCGAGGGTCGTGCCGGTGTCGGGCTGACTGATCACGTGGGCAGTGCCGCCAAGCAGATGTGCGCGCTGCCGAATTCCCTCCAGGCCGAAGTGGTCTGCAGCGACGGTGTCGAGGTCGAAGCCTTTGCCGTTGTCAGAAATTCGCAGCATGGTCGCTCCCCCGGGTTGGCGAGTGAGCGTAATCAAGACTTTTGTGGCAGCGGCATGCCGGCGGATGTTGGTGAAAGACTCTTGTGCGACGCGGAACAGGGCGGTCTCGGCTTCTGCCGACAGACGGTCGCCATCGCCCGTGTGATCAAAGATGACCTCGGGGATCTCCAGGCGGGCATCGGCGACGAGTGTGTTGATCGCCTCGACGATGCCGAGTTCATCGAGCGCTGGCGGCCGGAGGCCGGCTATCAGGTGGCGGGTCTCTGACGACGCCTGGCGGAGCAGCCGGAGCACTTCGGTAATGGCCGGCTCGCTGCCGGGGCCTTGAGGTAGACCTGCTTCGTAGGCCTCCAGGTGCATGATGGCTGCCGAGACATACTGGGCAAGCCCATCATGGATTTCATAAGCAACGAGTTGGCGTTCGCGTTCCTGCCGCTGAAGGAGGGTGCGGAGCGACTGATCAGTACTCATAGACGTATTTTATTGGAGACGGTTACCGCTTGGGTTTGGGAATGCGTCCCTGGCCTCCCTGTCGCCGGCCACGCCTGCCCCGGGGGGTGCCTCGGGTGGCAGAGCCGCCGTCGCGGAGGCTGGCGATCTGATCGCGGAGTTTTGCGGCCCGCTCGAAGTCGAGTTCGGAGGCAGCCTGTAGCATGTCAGCTTCAAGCTGCTCAAGGACCTCCGCCTGTTTTTGGGCCGCCTCTTCGGCATTGCCGACGGCTGCCTGGGCCCGTGCTCGAGCCTGTGATTCAGCTTCGATTCCGGTGCGGATCTCTTTGCGAATGGTCTCGGGAGTGATGCCATGTTCAATGTTGTAGGCGAGTTGGAGTTCCCGCCGTCGGTTGGTTTCATCGATCGCCAGTTGCATCGATTCGGTGATAGTGTCGGCGTAGAGGATGACACGGGCATCGACGTTTCGGGCTGAGCGGCCAATGGTCTGCATGAGCGAGGTCTCACTGCGAAGGAACCCCTCTTTGTCGGCATCCAGGATGGCCACGAGTGAAACCTCGGGCAGGTCAAGGCCTTCCCGGAGAAGATTGACCCCGACAAGAACGTCGAACTCACCAGCGCGGAGATCCCGCAGCAGTTCGACCCGCTCAAAGGCATCCAGTTCACTGTGCAGCCAGCGGCAGCGAACGTTCCGTTCCTGGAAATAGTTGGACAGATCTTCAGCCAACTTCTTGGTCAGCGTTGTCGCCAGGACCCGGCAGCCGGAAGCGACGGTTCGGTCAATTTCGCCCGCCAGGTGGACCACCTGATTGCGGGCCGGGACAACCTCAATGACTGGGTCGAGCAGGCCGGTGGGCCGGATGATCTGCTCGACGACCTCGCCTTTTGTGCGATCCAGTTCCCACAGTCCCGGTGTGGCTGAGACGTAGACCGTTTGGTGTAGTTTCTTCTCAAACTCGTCGAACATCAGCGGGCGGTTGTCTAGTGCGCAGGGCAGCCGGAAGCCGTGATCAACGAGGGTGAGTTTGCGGCTGCGGTCGCCGGCGTACATGCCGCGGACCTGGGGCACGGTGACGTGCGACTCATCGACAAAGAAGAGGAACTCTTCCGGAAAGTAGTTGAACAGCGTGTCGGGGGTGCTGCCCGGAGGGCGGCCGGAGAGCGGACGCGAATAGTTCTCGATACCGGGACAGAAGCCTGCCTCCAGCAGCATTTCAATGTCGAATTTCGTGCGGGCGGAGAGTCGTTGGGCCTCCAGAAGTTTGCCCTGGCTCTTCAGTTGGTCGAGCCGCTCGTCAAGTTCCCGGCGGATATCGGCGACGGCCGCCTTGATGCGGTCCTCCGGCATGACGAAGTGCTTGGCCGGATAAAAGTAGGTCTCGTCTTTGCGGGCTGCGACCTCACCGCTGGTCGGGTGGATGATTGCGATCGACTCAACCGTGTCTCCCCAGAACTCGATGCGGATTGCCAATTCGTCATAGGGGGGCCAGATATCAATCGTATCGCCCCGGACGCGAAACCGCCCCCGCTCCAGGGCCATGTCGCCGCGTTCATATTGCACGGCAACCAATTTGCCGAGCAGTTCATCGCGGGAGAGTGGCACGCCGGTGGCGACCCGGATGACCATCGCCCGGTAGTCTTCCGGCGAGCCCAGGCCGTAGATGCATGAAACGCTTGCGACCACGATCACGTCGCGACGACTGACCAGGGCACTGGTTGCGGCCAGCCGGAGACGGTCAATCTCTTTGTTGATTGCCGCATCCTTCTCGATGTAGATATCCCGCTGCGGGATGTAGGCCTCAGGCTGGTAGTAATCGTAGTAGCTTACGAAATAGTGCACCGCGTTGTGTGGGAAGAAGTCCCGGAACTCGGCATAGAGCTGGGCCGCCAGGGTCTTGTTGTGAGACAGGACCAGGGTTGGGCGTCCGATCTGGGCGATGACATTGGCCATGGTGAAGGTCTTGCCGGACCCAGTCACACCCATCAGGACCTGAGCGTCATTGCCTTCCTCAATCCCCTGCGTCAATGCGGCAATCGCCCCCGGCTGGTCTCCCGCCGGCGGGTACGGAGCGACCAGTTCGAAGACGTTGGGCTGCGCGGGCACGGGCGGGCGTCGGGTCATCAGTGGGTGGCTTCCGGGGGAGTCTGCAGACCGCGGAGGGAAGGTCGAATTTGCTCAAGGGTGACCGGCCCGATTCCGGGAACACGGGCAATCTCCTCGAGGCTGGTGAACGGGCCGTGCTTTGAACGATCGGCGACGATGCGGGCTGCCATGGTCGGACCGATCCCGGGGAGCAGGGCCAGTTCACGGGCGGGGGCCGTGTTGATGTCGAGGCTGAATTGAATCGTGCTGGGCGGCGGGGCCTGGATATCGACCAGTGGCGTTGCTCGCAGCACCAGCCAGCCGAGCATGCTGACGAGGGCGATGGCAGTCAGGCTGATCAGGAGTCGCTGGCCGCCCGGGGTTGGGAGCATGATGCCGTCATTCTGGTTGGGCTGCGGGGCCGGCATGTTTTCGGGCGGAGGCATGGCAGGGCGCTGGGAGCGTCGGTTTGGTGTATGGCAGCAGGAAGCCGATAGCCGTTCGGGCACGACTCCCCTACCCCGTTATCATAGGGGGCAGACAGATGATTTCGCAGGAGTTGAGGCATGACACGTTCTGACAGTCCCCCCGCAGCAGTTGGCCGCGATCATCCGCAACTCGGCTGGAATGACCAAGTGGCCGCAGCAGTCGCGGAGGCGATGCCCGGCTGGTTCCGGGAGGATCTTGGCTTTGAGGCCGATTGGACCAGCGTCGCCCTGGTGCCGCCCACCGCTACCGGCCGGCTCGCCCTCGTGGCTCGTCAGGCTGGCGTTCTTGCTGGTCTGCCGGCAGCGGCGGTGGTTACAGCAACCGATCCGGACCTCGTCTGGGAGCCGTTGCTGACCGATGGCGACCGGCTTGAGCCCGGTACGGTCGTGGCTCATCTCGCCGGTCCGTTGCGGTCAGTACTGCAGGTTGAGCGGGTCCTGCTCAATCTACTGGGGCGACTCTGTGGGGTGGCCACAGCCGCTCGACACCTGGTCGATGCTGTCGCCGGAACAGACTGCCGTATCTACGACACCCGCAAGACGTTGCCGGGCTGGCGGTTGCTCGACAAATATGCCGTTCGCTGTGGCGGTGGCTTCAGTCACCGGCTGGGGCTTTATGACGCGATCTTGATCAAGGACAATCACCTTGCTGCCGTGGCTGGTGCCGGGATCGACCCAGCCGCCGCAGTTGTTCAGGCTCGCAAATTCATCGAGCGAACCTTCCCGCCGTCGCGGGCAGCGAAGATGGTGGTCGAGATTGAAGTCGAGTCACCGGCACAGGCGGCGGTGGCCCTGCCTGCTGGCCCCGACATTCTGCTGCTGGACAACATGACAGCGGCCGAGTTGCAGGAGTGCGTTGCTCTGCGGAATGAGATCGCACAGGGCGTCATCCTCGAGGCCTCTGGCGGCATCACGCTGAGCAGCGTGCGGGCGGTGGCCGAGACGGGAGTGGACCGCATCAGCACGGGAATGCCGACGCATGCCGCACCGTGGCTCGACCTTGGTCTCGATTGGGAGTTGTCCCAATCGCAATGAAGTGGTGGGTCTGATCGACCCTGGTGGCCGGCGTGGAGTCGCCAAGAGGAGGCAGCAGGAAGCCAGCACTGTCGAAGTGTGCCGACGCATCGTGTGCGTCAGGCACCCATCAGGCGGTTCCGCTTCATGCGGCGTTCTGCCCGCAGACGCGCTCGCCGCTTTGTTTCACTCGGCTTCTCGAAAAATTCGCGGCGGCGCATCTCCTTTTTGATGCCGCTCCGCTCGACCAATTTGCGGAAGCGACGAACCGCCTCCTGAATGCTTTCGCGATCGCGAACCGTCAGTTTGACCATGAATTCCAGTTGGGTTGAATGGACGTCAGCAAGGAATGTTCGTGCCATCACGAACATATGCACAACCGGCGAGCCGGCACGCGTTACTGAATGCGAGTCCCGAAGTGTACCCC
>WTHB01000161.1:0-31629 GCA_011523305.1 Planctomycetaceae bacterium
CGGGGTGGTCGGGGCCGCGGGCGGCGTGGTGACCGTCGCGAACGGGACGAAGCCGCATCAGCCGGTGATGCTGAAAGCCTGCCAGGATACGGCCGCAATCTGGATGAAGAGCGGCAGGAGCGAACGACACCGCGCAGTGAGGCCCTCAAGGCTGATGTGCGACCGCACGCTCCGTGGGAGGACGAGTTTGGTCGCGGCCTTGATAACGATGCCGAGGATCTGCTCAATGATGACCAGTCGTCCTCTCCATCGGCCGCTGGTGAGCCCCGGTCGGAAACAGGAGAGCGGGATGAGGAGACCGACCGTCCGCGTCGTCGACGCCGTCGTGGCCGCCGTGGCCGCCGGCCACGCGAGGGCGAAGCTGAAGAACGCACAGCAGACTCACGGCCCGTGGAGGCTGGAGCGGAGGAAACAGCCTCTCGCGGAACGGCACCAGGTGAGGGGCGTGAGGATGCCGGCGAGGTGAACGGAGGAGAGGAGGGCGCTGAGCCGCGCCGCCGTCGTCGCCGTCGTCGCCGCCGACGCAGCAGCGACGAGGGCAGTGAGTCGACTGCCGAGCGGGCGCCTCGGAAGGCAGCGGAGGATGGCGCTGAGCCGCGACGCCGCTCGTCGCGGACTTCGAGCCGTCGACGAGATGCCAGCCGTTCGAGTGATGCTGACGGTCGCCGCCGTCGGCGTGAGACGTTTTCGAGGGTCGGTGGTGGTCGCGACGAGGATGACGAGGGGCTCGAGTTCCTCGGCATGGATGAGGCGGCCGCGGCTGCTGATCGTCGAGCTGCCGCTGACGACGAACTGCTGTCAGAGAGTGGCCTCGATAGTGTGCGGGATGTGCCGAGTTGGGTGGAAGCCATCGGCATCGTCATCGCCGGCAACATGGACAGCCGGAAGCAGCCGCCTCGCAGTTGAGGCCACTGCCGCGAGTGGTTGCCTGGTGAGACGGCGCTCGTTATTCAAGTGCTCTGCATGGCGGGTGTCAATGGCTCTACGTCGGCACCGGGAACGTGTTTCAGGAGAGACGGTTCAGCGTCAGGATTGCCTGTTTTTCGAGCAGCGGTACATAGACTAGCCTCGCGACTTGGCTTGGTCGCTACCGAGTGAAACAGGCGCGTCCCGCAGGAATCCGCCAACAAACTGGCTGCGATGGCCTGATTAATCTCCGTTTCTTGTCCGAAGGCGGCATTTCGGCGCGGGACTTGCTGCCTCCAAACTGAAGAAGGTTGGCGTGATGGCCCACCGTCGCGTGGCTGGGCTAGGCATGTATTTCGGCCGGATACGGTGAGGTGCTGGTATGGTCTCTCGCGAGCGAACAGGTCCTGCGGATGACGCGATAGGCGATGGCTTGGGGATTGAAAACCTCATTATCTTGTCGCGGGCCGACCCCATTATCTGCGGGCATTCCACCGAAACGAGAAATCTTGCCGATGCCGCAATCGGCAGCGGGGTGGCGCGGGTTCACGTGGTTAGCTATCCGCTTGATGTACTGGAAGAGTCCGAACTGCCTCTCAAACCACGTGAGTCAGTTGCTGCCTACGGCCCCGGCATCGAGGTTGATCGACCCGCCCCAGTAGGTGACTACAAACTGCTAGATGGCCGGCTTGGGTACGGGATTTCCGGGCACCTTGTCGATTTGCTGGTGCGGCTGCCCGGCCGCACGGCGGTAATGAATCTTTACATCGTGCCGCATGGGCAAATGGTCATGCAGGCGGTGGAGACCTACCGACACCTGACTGGCGGGAAGTCGCCGGCGACAATTGCTGAAGCAGTAGGCTCGGACATCACCAATGTTGTGGGAAATGCTGTTGCCACGGGGCGGTACGGGGCGGCTGCGATTGTGCTTCAGAATTACCTCGCTCACGATCTGCCGGTTGCTGTCAGCCACTTCACTCTCGAACTGATCGTGGCGGCTGGTCAGCGGGTCGATGAGAGGCTGGGAACGTGCTTTGCGAAGGAGTTGGCGGAAAGAGTCCGTGTCAGTTACCCGGCAATCGATACTGCCGCGTATCTGCAGCCGGCACTCACCGAATCAGAACTCACCGATCGTCTGGCTCGACGAGGTCTTGCGCGTGACGGGTATGTGCTTTTTCTCAGCCGGCTGACGAAGGCCAAGGGGGTGGATGATCTTATTCAGGCGTATCGGGCCAGTGCGGTCTACGGTCGCCTGCCCTTGGCGATCTGTGGCACAGGGCCGGCGGAGTCAGCTCTGCGACAGATTGCCGGTGGTGACCAATCCATTCTGTTTTTCAACGATGTTGGTGATCTCGACAAGTTGGCGCTGATGGCTGGTTGCCACGCGTACTGTTTGCCCAGTAAACCACAGCCCGAGTTCACCGAAACCTTTGGGATTGCCGTGGCCGAAGCGATGCTTTCTGGTGGCATTGGGCCGGTTATCACGACTCGTACTGGTGGTATTCCCGAGGCCACGGGTGACCACTGCCTCTATCATCGAGCCGGCGATGTTCCGGACTTAACTGCACGGCTGAATGAACTTGCCGGCATGTCGACGGCGGCCCGAGTCGCCATCAGCCAGCGGGCTCGTGACTATTGTCTTCGATTTGACCGGGCAACCATCCTGGCCAATTTGCTCGGGCCTGCTTGCCTGCGGGCAGCGGCTTGAGTCCGAGCGCAGGGGAGCGGATGGACCTATGAGTAACGGGCATCGCGAGGCGGAGCGAGTGTCATGGTCCGGTTCTGCGCTGGCCGCGGAGATTGATCCCTTCATCGGGACTGAGCCAGTCGATCTCCCCGCCCTGACCGGGCCCGCAGCTGGCTGGTTCTGGCCAAAGCCACAGATCGGAAACACGCATCCCGGAGCCTGCCTGCCGCTGGGCATGGTCTCAGTCATGCCGTACACAGGCGGCTACCCTACGGGCTACGGTCGCTATGGCAAGACGCTCCAAGGGCGTCCGCAGCCTGTTTGTGAACAGGTCCGAATCTCAGGCTTTACTCATTTCCAGCAGTCAGGCGTGGGGGCGATCCGAAAGTACTACAACTACTGTCGGGTGACTCCGTTGCTGATTGAGAAGGGAGGACTGGCTGCACTCGGTACCACCTGGAAGATTGCTGCAGAGCAGGCGGCGGCTGGTTTTTATGCATGCCAGATTCCTGGACTGGGGGTTCAGGCTGAACTGACCGTGACGCGCCGCGGGGCAGTTCATCGCTACAGCTTTCCGGCCTCTGAGCAGGCCCTGTTAGCAGTCGACTTTTCGCATGGCGGGATAGCGATTGAAGATGGACGGACCCTGCCGCTGCGGGCAGAGATGTGCCTGCGTGAGGACGGAACCGCAGAAGCATGCGTCACGATGGAAGGGGTGCCAATTCGGATGGTGGTGGCCGTGCGGGGATTTTTGGGCCCTGAGGCCAAGACAACCCTCTGGGAGTCAGGGCAGTTGCTCGAGTGCCGTGAACGGGCGTACGAGGCAATACGGGACTCAACCTTTCGCCCTTTCGGTGTGGTTTTTGGCGGTCCGACCAGTGCAGGCCAGCAGGTTGAACTTGAAGTGAGCTTTTCGCTACGCAGTCGGGAGCGGGCTCGCCGCCATCTGCATGCTGGTCCGCAGGCGTTCGCTGCTGCGCGACGGGACGCAGGGGCGGCCTGGGAACGGCTGTTTGACCGACTTGTCATCGAAGGAGGCACGGCAGCACAGCGGCGGACATTCGCGACGGCCTGCTACCACAGCCTGCTGAAGCCGGCGGAGGCCTGTGATGAATCGCCTTTCTGGCCATGGAATGGCCCTTTTTATTTCGACTTTGCAACGCTCTGGGATATGTACAAGACGCAGATTCCACTGCTGCTGACGCTCTGTCCGGAGGAAGGCGGTTCAATTGTCAACGCCTTGTTGACCGTCTTCGAAATGGAAGGCAATTTTCCGATCGGGTATCGGCTGGCCCGCGGTTACGACAGGTTTGCTCATCAGGCAAGTGGCCTTGTACACGTGGTGCTTGCTGACGCCTACCACCGGCGGGTCCCGGGGATCGATTGGGAACGGGCCGTGGCCCTGATGGTCAAGGACTTTGCCCGCGCTTACGGCGAGGCTTTTCTTCAAGATGGTTTGGTGCACCCGATCACCCATACGCTTGACCTGGCCTATGCAGCCTTCTGTACGGCGATGATTGCCCACGGTATTGGTGATGCTGCAACCGCCGCTCGCATGAACGAACTCGCTGCCTGCTGGCGCAATGCCTATGCTGCCGATGGTCTCCTCCGAGACTCCACCTTCTATGAGGGAACGGCCTGGAACTACAGTTTTCGACTGTTGCACGACATGGCGGGGCGGATTGCGCTTTCTGGTGGTGACACAGCTTTTGTGCAACAGTTGGATCAGTTTTTTGGAATCGGTGCAGAGCCGGTCCGTCAACCAGGCAGTACGCCAACCCGTGAAGAGATGGCAGCCGGCGCTGCCCTGGGGCGATTTGAGGGGTTCAACAATGAGCCCGACTTAGAGTCACCATTCGCATACGTCTACGCTGGTCGGCATGATCGCACCTGCGAAATTGTTCGCGCCGGACTGAATCAATGTTTTGGTGATTCGCCCGGAGGGCTCGTCGGTAATGATGACTCTGGTGGCATGAGTTCTTGTTTTGTCTGGAACGCGATTGGCCTGTTCCCAGTGGCAGGTCAGGATGTTTTTCTTGTCGGCTCACCCTTGTTTGCCACGGCGAGCTTGCAACTCGAGGGTGGCAACAGTTTTACGGTCGAGGCTGTGAACAACGGGCCTGATCGGCCCTATGTGGTTGCCGCCTCACTGAATGGCGAGGCTTTTACGCAGCCTTTCGTCCGCTGGGCAGACATCGCAGCTGGCGGAAAGCTTTCCCTGGAGATGAGCGATCAGCCAGCCCACTGGGCGTTAACGCGACCGCCGTCAGAATCCGTAGTGAGGATTGCCTGAGTGCAGGGGGCCCCGAGTGCTGGCACAGCATGGAGATGAGGGCACTTGGGTAGCGTGGATTTCACGAGATTTTTCCGTAATCTTTCCTTCGGTGGGACGATAGAATAATTGGAGATGGTTCCCGCTGATCGGCTCCAGTCGGCTTCGGCCGCTGGGGCCCGCGTTTCCCGGCTTGAGCAATGCTGGTGAGAACGGCGATGCGGGTGTTTTCCTGCTGCCTGTCACGGTGGTCAATGAAACACTCACTCGTCAGCCCACTACGCTGTGGGCTTTTTCTGTGTGTCAGTCTGCTGCTGGCTTCGACGCCAGCCCGGTCTGCCGGGCCAGACTTCAACCGCGATGTCCGGCCTGTTCTTTCAAATCGGTGCTTCAAGTGCCATGGGCCTGATGAAGCGCACCAAGAGGCAGGCCTCCGGCTTGATCACCGCGAGGCTGCGACTGCCGAACTCGACAGCGGCATGACGGCAATCGTGCCGGGTGACCTGTCTGCGAGTGAGCTGGTGGCCCGCATCACCAGTGACGACCCTGATCTGGTGATGCCACCACCGCACACCAACGTCACGCTGCCCGCAGCAGAGAAGCAGGTGCTGCTTGACTGGGTGGCAGCTGGGGCAGAGTACCAGCCGCACTGGGCCTTCGTGCCCCCGGTCGCGTTCCCGCCACCTGAGCTGGCCGAGGTCGACCATCCAGTCGATCGGTTTGTGCAGCAGCGGCTTGCAGAAGAGGGGCTCGTGGCATCCCCGCCCGCTGATCGGGCCGCGCTCTGTCGGCGGGTCTTCCTTGATCTCATTGGGCTGCCGCCATCACCTGAGGAGCTCGACGCATTTCTTCGCGATGACACGGCCGGTGCCTATGAACGCCTGGTCGAACAATTGCTGGCCAGTCCTCGCTACGGCGAACGCTGGGCCCGCCGCTGGCTCGATCTGGCCCGCTATGCCGACACCAACGGCTACGAGAAAGACCGTCCCAGGACAATCTGGCCCTATCGCGACTGGGTGATCCGGTCCCTCAACGCCGACCTGCCGTTTGATCAGTTCACGATCAAGCAGATTGCTGGTGACATGCTGCCCAACCCCACCGCTGATGACATCGTAGCCACCGGCTTCCATCGCAACACGATGTTGAATGAGGAAGGCGGTATTGATCCGCTGGAGTATCGCTATCTTGCGATAGTTGATCGTGTCGGCACGACCGGCACCACCTGGCTGGGCCTCACCACTGCCTGCGCGCAGTGTCACACCCACAAATTCGATCCGATCACGCACACCGACTATTTTTCGCTGCTGGCACTGCTCAATAACGCTGATGAGCCGGAGTGGATCATTCCCAGTGCGGAGCGAAGCCGGCAGCTTGCCGGAGCACAAGCTCGGGCAGAGCATCTCTGGGAGCAATTGCCGCAGCAGTGGCCGGCACCAGAAGGGCCCCGCAGTGATCAGGTGGCAGCCGGCTCAAGTGAGCCAGGAGCAACGGTTGCCGAGGCAGGTCACCGGGGGCTTGGCTTGGCAGATCGTTTTGAGACGTGGCTGCGGGAAGAGACGGCCCACGCCACCGACTGGCAGGTGGTGGTGCCTGACGCGATTGAGACAAATCTTCCCCATCTGGTGCCGCAGGCCGACGGCTCGATTCTTGGCAGCGGGGATGTCACCAAGAGTGATGTCTACACGCTGACGCTGCCGGCATCTCCAAGCCCGGTGCGAGCGATCCGGCTGGAGGTGCTGCCTGACGCGTCGTTGCCCGCGTGGGGGCCGGGGCTGTGCTATTACGAGGGCCGGAAGGGCCTGTTCTTTCTCTCTGAATTTGAGGTCGCGCTGCCGCTCCAGGAGGCCCGTGTCGAGATCGCAAGGGCGACGCAGTCCAACACCGAGAAGCCACGTGACGACAAGAAGCCGGTGGGGGCTGCTGCCGCCATCGATGGGGTGATGTCGAGTGGCTGGAGCGGTGGCGGACGTGTGGGCCGGGCCGAGACGGCAGTCTTTCAACTGGCAGAGCCGATTGAGCCGGGGCAGCCGATCGTCGTAACGATGCGTTTCGAGCGACACTTTGCCTGCTCGCTTGGGAAATTTCGGCTGAGCACAACCGCGGCGACGGCGGCCGAGGCCCGTGGTTTCTCACTCGAAGAAGAAGCGGCGCTGGTCACGGCAGGGGAGGACCGATCGGCAGCCCAGCGGCAACTGCTCTTCCGCCGATTCCTCCGGACAGCGCCGGAGGTGAGCGAACAGATCAAGGAGATTGAACGGCTTGAGACGATGGAGCAGCGGGGCCTTGCCAGCCTCGTGCTGCGGGAGCGACCGGCTGACAATCCGCGGCTGACCCACCGTCACCACCGGGGAGAATTCCTCTCCCCGGAAGAGTCGGTCTCGCCGGCGGTGCCAGCGTTTCTGCCCCAGTTGCCCACCGACGCTGCGGCCAATCGGCTGGCCCTTGCCCGCTGGCTGGTCTCACCGCGCAATCCGCTCACTGCCCGTGTGGTAGTGAACCGAGCGTGGCAGGCCCTGTTCGGCCGCGGCTTGGTCGAGACGGTTGCCGACTTCGGCTATCAGGGCAGTCCGCCCAGCCATCCGAAACTCCTCGACTGGCTGGCGGTCAGCTTCATGACGCCAGCAGTGGAGGGAGGCCTGGGCTGGTCACTGAAGGGGCTGCACCGGCTGCTGGTGACCAGCCAGACCTACCAGCAGTCATCTGCGGTGACTGCCGCAACTGCCGACCGCGATCCTGAGAACGTCCTGCTGGCCCGGGGGCCACGGGTCCGGCTGGAAGCAGAGGTGATCCGCGACGCGCTCCTCAAGGCCTCTGGCCTGTTGTCTCCAAAAATGTATGGGCCCGGAGTGCGGCCGCCGCAGCCCGCCGGGGTGACAGAGGTGGCGTTTGGAAAGCCCGCCTGGGTCGTGAGCGAGGGTGAGGATCGGTACCGGCGTGGGGTCTACACGTTTCGCAAACGTACAGCCCCGTTTGCCTTCACGACGACCTTTGACGGGCCGACCGGTGAGTCATGCATTGCGCGCCGCGATATTTCCAACTCGCCGCTTCAGGCGCTCACGCTGCTCAACGATCCCATGTTTTTGGAGATCGCCCGAGCACTCGGGCGGCGGGTGTACGCCGCTTCCGGAGACGATCAGGGGCGGTTGCGAAACCTGGGCATGAGCCTGCTTTCGCGGAACTTCACGGCTGCGGAGCGTGAGACGCTGCTTGGGTACCTGCAAGCCCAGCGGCAGCGGCTGGCCACTGGTAGTTTGTTGGCGGCCGAGTTGATGGGCGGAGAGAAATCTCAGGAAGACAGCAGCCCCACTCCACCACACACTGAAACCCTCCGCGAGGAGGCCGCCTGGATGCTCGTCGCCCGGGCGGCAATGAACCTGGATGAGGCAATTGTGAAGCGATGAACAGGATTGATCCGCACCAGCATGCCGCCCTCCTCGAGGTGACCCGGCGGCACTTCTTCAAGGATTGTGGAATCGGCGTCGGTAAGATTGCGCTGGCGGGCCTGCTTGCAGGGACGTTTCGGGGCACTGCCACGGCGAAGCCAGTCGCAGATCCGCTGGCAGTTCGGCCGCCGCACTTTCCCGGGAAGGCCAAGGCAGTCATCCAACTCTTCATGGCGGGGGCTCCCAGCCAGTTGGAGCTGTTTGACCACAAGCCGGCGTTGGCGGCAATCGAGGGGAAGCCGATTCCGCCGGAGGTGATTGGCGGCCAACGCTATGCCTTCATTCGGCCTGATGCAGCGGTGCTGGGGCCCCAGTATTCGTTTGCCAAACATGGCGAGTGTGGAGCGGAACTCTCTGAGATGCTGCCGCACCTGGCGCAGGTTGTCGACGACATTGCCATAGTCAAGAGTTGCAAAACCGATCAGTTCAATCATGCCCCGGCCCAGATCTTTATGAATTGTGGATTTGCCCAGCCAGGCCGCCCCAGCCTCGGTTCCTGGGTGACCTATGGCCTCGGCAGTGAGAGCGATCAGTTGCCAGCCTTCGTGGTGATGAGCACCGGCAGCGGCATCAGTGGCGGAGCGGCCAACTGGTCGAGCGGCTTCATGCCAAGCGTCTACACCGGAACCCGGTTCCGGAACGCGGGGCCACCGATCCTGAATGTCGATTCCCCGGTAGGAGCAGACGCCCGGCTTGAGGCAGACACGCTTGGGCTCGTCTCGGCACTCAATCGCCAGACCTTGGCCCGAGATGGTGACCCGGAGATTGCCACGCGGATTGCTGCCTATGAGATGGCCCATCGGCTACAGACCTCCGCGCCGGAGTTGATGAACCTGAAGGATGAGTCGCCGGACACGCTGGCCCTCTATGGGTGTCATCCAGAGAAGGCAAGTTTTGCCCGAGCCTGTTTGATTGCTCGTCGGCTTGTCGAGCGTGGCGTGCGGTTTGTCACGATCTACCACGAGGGCTGGGATGCCCACACCAACGTCGCCGGGAACGTCAAAAATAATTGCAAACGCACCGATCAGGCGTCTGCAGCACTGGTGACTGATCTCAAGCAGCGTGGCATGCTTGACGAGACCCTGGTGGTATGGGGCGGGGAGTTCGGCCGTACCCCGATGGTCGAATCAAGTGCGGTGCTCAACCGGTCGATGGGCCGTGATCATCATCCCAACGCGTTTACCATGTGGCTGGCCGGGGGTGGGATCAAGGGTGGCATCACCTACGGAAAAACCGATGATCTCGGGTTTCACATTGTTGAAAACGAAGTGCATGTCCACGACCTGCAGGCGACGATTCTCCACTGTCTCGGCCTCAACCACGAGCGACTCACCTATCGCCATCAAGGCCGAGATTTCCGGCTGACTGATGTGCATGGTCATGTGGTCAGCGATCTGCTGGTGTGACCAGCCAGTTATCACAGTCCACCTTCTGTGCTCCCAGCGCACAGTCACTCGGCTCGCGCCTGGGTGGGACTGAATTACTCGCCGTTGCTGCGGGTGCCCATACCACGCCAGATGGAGAGAGGAACCTCCGACGAAACTGTTGAGACGGACCCATCCATCATGGCCACGTTCACGATTCCCCCGCTGTGGTAGCTGCGGGAGGTCACCACGGCGATACAGGGGGCAGTCCTGTTTCCGCCTTCACGCGAGGTGGTGAAGTCACCATCGGCCCCGCCGTTGACTGGGGTGACGGCGTTCGGGGGAAACCCGGTGGTGAAGCCCGACTGGTGCACGCGGCCGTCGCACCATTCCGTGTGGCCAGTATCGGCCTTGTAGTCGCCAGGCAGGGCTTGCAGGGCGGTCAAGTCATTGCCCGCCGGCACGGCGGTCAGGCCACCGCCATCGCGGACGTACGGGGTCCAGGATCGGACCTCCGCCATGGCCAGGGTTTTTGAAAGCCCATCAGTAAAGTGCTTCGGCTGACCGCGAAAGTTGACCCCGAACGCCCCGTCACCGGTTGGCGTATTGCCGCTGCCCAGGATGGTGCCAGTCCCCATGTTGACGGCAACGTTGAGCGGGTAATAGTCCCTGCCCCGGGGTTCATTTCTGATTTCACTGGGGCAGAGCAGGGTGTCGATCCGGTAGTTGCAGATCTTCTTTCCGTTGATGGTTTTGGTCTTGTAGGAGGTTCCCGAGGCAATCGCCTCCCGAACACCGTCGCCAAGGTCAACCTGCTCCACGAATGGGAGAAGTTTTGCGGGCACCGACCAATCGGAGAGATCAGCGCCGGCAGCGTTGGTCTCAAAAGCCGTGGGGTAGTGGCGGAGGCTGTTTTCGTAGTTGTGCAGGGCGAGGGCCATTTGCTTGAAACTGTTTCCGCAACTGAGTCGCCGCGCCGCCTCGCGTGCCTGCTGAACTGCTGGCAAGAGCAGGCCGATCAAGACGCCAATAATGGCAATCACGACCAGCAACTCGATCAGGGTGAAGCCCTCTCGAAGCGTGCCCTTGCGATGATCACCAGGCCGGCAGGCAAAGTCGCTCAGGGCGTGACGATTGGGCCGGAGCATGCTCTGTTTCATGAAGAACACCAGGAAAGCCTCTGTTTTCTTGCAACCAAACCCAGCTGGCGATATTGAGATTCAATCTCAACAGCATTTCTATCATAGGCGGCTGTCAATATTCGTCAAGACGTTTTTTGCTTGAAGAACGGGTGGTGCTGGTGAAACGCCGCCAGGCTCCACGTGCCCGTGATTTTTGGGCTTACGGCGCTCGGATGGCGGCCCCTTTTAGGCTTGTCCGGCTGGGTTGTCGGTCCGGGAAGGAGGGGCTCGCCTAGTTGGCGAGCATGGCCTTGAGGGTGGGCTCAATGGCCTCGCCCCAGATGGCGTAGCCCTTCTGCTGAGGATGCAGCAGATCGGGCATGATCTCTTTGGAGAGCGTGCCGTCCGGCAGAAGGAAACGATCGTTGATATCGAGAAACTGAACCTTGGTACCGTCAGCGAGTTTGGCGAGCAGAGCGTTGGTCTTGTCGTTGTTCACCCGCTGAGCGTCGGTCTTGTTCGCGGCACGCGGGAAGATTGCCAGCAGCAGGATTTTGGTTTCAGGTGATTTGCTCTGAATTCGTCCGATGATCTGTTTGACACCGGCAGCGATCGCCTGGGGTGGGTCCTTGCGGTGGCCGGTGTTGTTGGTGCCGATCATGATGACGGCAACCTTGGGAGAGTAGCCATCGAGTTCCCCATGGTCGAACCTCCAGAGCACGTGTTCTGTGCGGTCACCACCAAAGCCGAGATTAAGCGCCTTGCGTTTGCCGTAATACTGCTGCCACGACTGCTTCCCGGCCTTTTCCCAGCCATGGGTGATTGAGTCGCCAATGAACACCAGTTCCCAGCCGCCTTGGGCCGCAGCAGCGGCTTTCTGCTCATGCCGCTCCTGCCACCAGTTTTTCTTGCCGCTTTCCATGCGATGGGCGGGGGTGGTGCAGACCTTCTTGGCTGCCTGCATGTCGGTATCTGCCGTTCCGGTGACTGGGTGAGCGGCAAAGGCAACAAACAACAGGCACAGCAGCAGGAGGCGATTCATGAGACAATGCTTTCGGACGAGAACGGAAAAACAGAAAAATGACTGAATATGCAGTCTATCAGATCAAACCAACGCTCAGCCCGGAACGCAAGGGCCTGGCCGCGTGGCACTGGGAACCGGGCCTACTGCTGAAACGAATAGCAGCAGCCAAGGTCGAGGAGGGCCGTCAATTCGTCGAGCGCTTGCCGTGATTCCGTTCGCAACGAAGGGTCAGCCAGATCGGCGAGTGCCAGCCGGTCGCGGTAGTGCTGCTGCACCCAGGCCTCCAACTGATCCAGTTTTGCTGGGGTCATCAACACGCCCTGGTGCATGGCGGCGAGTGCTGGCAATGACAGCACCACGCGCAGCCTCAGGCAGGCGGGGCCGCCGCCATTGTGCATGCTCTGCCGCACGTTGACCGCATGGATGGCGGTCACCGGACTGTCGCCTGCCAGCAGATGGTCAAGCCACCCGCTCACGGCGGGCTGCTCGCGGCATTCTGCGGGGCAGATCAGGGCCATACCGCCGGCTGGCAGCGTGACCAACTGACTGTTGAACAGATAGGTTGCGACAGCGACATCCAGCGGAATCTCCTGCTCGGCAACCTCAATCACAGTCAGCTCACCTCCGCAGGTTGCCTGGTAGCATTGCCTCACGGCAGCGAGTGCCGCAGCGGTATCGGCATAGGCTTGCTCGTGCACCAGCAGCAGGTTTTCGTTGCCGACGGCAATGACGTCGTTGTGAAAGACGCCGGCGTCGATGGCGGCGTCACTCTGGCGGAGGAAGACAACCCGGTCGGCAGAGAGGCCGTGCAGCCGGGCCACCGTCTGCGACGCGGTGAGAGACTGCCGTGCCGGCAACTGGCTGCCAGCACGCGGTGCGGTATCCCAACCATAGACGAACAGTTCAATGCCAGCAGCGGCGTGCGTCGGTGCCAGACGAATATGGTTGGCGGCCCCCTCGTCGGCAAAACTGAGGGCCGCTGGCAGCGGAGCATGGTGCACGAAGTGGTCGGGGGCGGCGAAGAGCTGCCGCAGCACGGCTGCCGTCTGCGGCGTTTCGAGTGAGCGATGCCACTGACTGATCAGGTTGGCCGGCGTCAGATGCAGCCGGCCGTCGGCGGTATCGGCTGCAGGGGAGACTGTGGCCGCATTGGCCGCCCACATCGACGAGGTGCTCGCCGCTGCCGAGAGGAAGTCTGGGGCCTCGCGTGCTGCCGCCGTCACCACCGCGGTGTCGTCGCCCGTAAAGCCGAGGTTCCGAAGCGCTGGCACCAGCGGTCGCTCCTGCGGCGGAAGCACGGCCTGGGCAATGCCGAGGTCGACGAGTACCCGCATCTTGGCGATGCCCTCGAGTGCCGCTGCCCGCGGGTTCGAGACCTCGTGCCGATGCCGCTGCGAGGCAAGATTGCCGACCCCTAGCCCGCCGTAATGATGCGTCGGGCCGACAAGGCCATCAAGGTTGAGTTCGACAGCGGTGATGTCGTTGTTCCCCATGCCTCAATTATCGCGAGAGTAATGCTATCTGGCGAGTCGGGCAGGATTTGATGCTGATTCATTACCGCGAACTCAGGTCAAAATCGAAGGTATTGACCGTATCAGCCACGACGGTTGCTAGCATTCCCGATGTTTTTGAATCGGCATACTTTTCGGGCAGTTTGTTCTCCTCTTTACCATTATCAGGGATATACCTGTCCGTCTCCTTGTCGGGATCCCAAGGAATTCCAGTTGGTGTGGTCACGCCCTCAACCTTGGGGAATTTCATCATCACAATTGCAAAGTTGCCGGCCATAGCGCCGTCATTTCGTGAGAATGATGTCAGGCGATATTGACCATTGTCGTTAGTCTTGCCATTCGCGGGTTGTTGTCCGTCTTGAGGCAAGAAGGAGACCGTCACACCCCCAATGGGTTTTCCATCAAGCGTGATGACACCACGTGTTTCGTAAGTTGGTGGATACTCCCGTCCACCACATCCGCCGAAGAACAAAACCACGACGGAAAAACAAATTAGGCTTAAGCCGCGCGGGTTAGACAAGTAGAAGCGTCCCTTAAAACGATGTCCTTAAAAACTTTTTGTATCGGTGAACAGGTCTCAGGCAGAGTTGGGCGCTGGTTGTGCTGCCCGCCAGCAACGCCTGAAGAGCAACTATTCAATTCACGATGGCTTCACCACCAGCCTTTGTTCCCATCGCTCCCCAAACACCAAACGGAGACGCGCCGCTATCCAGTCGCCCAACGTTGCCGGAGGAGTTGCCAGACTCGATTCTTTCGTCAACAAAGCGAACCGAGCCATCAGCCATTGCAGCATTCACACCACCTGGGTGATAGGACGTTGGCGGGGCGACAACATGTGCCCAGTTGCCACTCGTCAAATTGCCCGTTGGAGTGCATGAGGGAGAATTCGGCGGCAAGATAGTATTGAACCCAGTCCTGCCGCAGAAACCATCAGCCCATTGGCCTCCTCGGTAACCCCACAGAGTTGTCCCCGAGGCGTAGTAACCACCGTCATTTGTCGCAAGGCAAAGGCTTGGGTTGTTCTGCACACCAGAAACTTGTGCGGTATACGCCAGCACCGAGTGGCTTCCCTGAGTGGCGCCAATGCTGTTGGCGTTATTGCCGACTGCAACTTCACTCAGCAGGAGCGTGTTGCTGAGACCATCGGTCACTTCCATGAACGCGCAGCCAGCGGGTTTTTTGGGATAAATTATTTGGGCAGGATCCCTCTGGCTGTATGCCGCCGGCCCGAAAACACCACGGTATTTGTCCCACCATTTCTGATGGTCGTCAAATGCTATGCTCGTTGTGTTTTTCGGTGAATCACCCCAACAGGCTGCAAAGTTTACTGCTGAGTGGCTATTGTTCACAGGTTGTTGAGCGTCAGATGGGCAACGTGCCCAGGAGAATTGTCTGCGGAATTGTCCCCACCAGACGGGTCGGTTTTGGTTGGACGTAAAAACGCTGTGCGTGCTCACTTCCTCCATAAAAGGAGTCAGTTCGACGAGCCATGACCGTCGCCCTCCGTTGCTTGTTCCTGGAGCAACCCACTTCGTATAACTCCCTGACATGGAAGCTGGAAAGGATTCTTTGTTTGCTGATCCAAACGTGTGGGAGGCCGTGGCAAGCTGTTTGAGGCGATTGCTACAGGTAACTCGACGACCCGCTTCACGAGCTTGCTGTACTGCCGGAAGGAGGAGGCCGACGAGCACGCCAATGATGGCAATGACGACAAGAAGCTCGATGAGTGTAAAGCCGCATCGGCTGTGGCGAGGAGATAGATTGTGGTGAAAGAGAATTCGCTGCACGGTACCATTCCTCCAGAAATCTTGTGGTAGTGAGTGATTGAGCGGATTTGTCCTAGAGAAAGTCGCAGGGGCACCGCAGCAGTGAATGATTCCCCCGAAAACCCCGTTGATTACGGAGTTTAAGAGACCCTGTAGCCACGTGTCAAATTTTTTTGTGGGCCAATCGTTGTTTCAAGAGTTGACGTTACGAACGCACTGGCAGGGTCACCCCGTCTTGAGGTGTGGTGACTGTCAGGCTTTCCAGCGATGCCACTGGGTAACTGCAGAAATCGATGGCATGAAAGCCACTCGGTCGGTGGTTGCCGCTGTGGCCGATGCCGCCGAAGGGAAGCCGCGAGCTCGCCCCGGTCGTCTGCCTGTTCCAATTGACCAGCCCGGCCCGGACCTGACGCCGGAAGGTTTCGTAGGCGGTCCGCTCGTCGGAGAGCAGGGCAGCCGTCAGACCGTAGGCAGTGCGGTTCGCTTCGGCGATGGCGGCGTCCAAGTCAGCGACCCGGATGAGTTGCAAAAGGGGGCCGAACCATTCCGTGTCGGGCCGGTCGGCAACGTCGGTGACGTCAATCAGGCCAGGGGAGAGTAGCGTCGGCCGATCGCGGCGTTGTTTCAGCTCACGGATGATCGTGCCGCCCCGGTTCTGCAGGTCATGCTGTGCCGCCAGCAGGCTGGCTGCTGCCGCCTCGTGAATCACCGGTCCCATGAAGGGTTCGGGTTCGTCACTGGGAAAGCCGACGCGAATCGCGTCGATGCTCGCCGTCAGCTTGTGCAGGAAATCCTCCCGGCCGGGAAAATCCGTGACGATCAGCCGCCGGGCACAGCTGCACCGCTGACCAGCCGTCAGGTAGGCCGAACGCACAGTTAGTTGCACGGCGGCATCAATGGCCGTGATGTTGTGAACGACCAGCGGGTTGTTGCCGCCAAGTTCAAGAGCGAGCATTTTTCCCGGCTCGGCCACCAATGCCTGCCGCAGGCTGACACCCGTCCGATAGCTGCCGGTGAACAAGATGCCATCGAGGCCGGGGTGGCTGGTGAGGTCAGCGCCGGTTCCCCGGCCGCCCTGAACGAGATTGAACACGCCCGCTGGCAGGCCGGCCTGCTGCCATACGTCAGCAAGCCGGCGGCCCACCAGCGGTGTGAACTCACTCGGTTTGAAGACAACGCTATTGCCTGCCAGCAGGGCTGGCACGATGTGCCCCTGAGGAATATGGCCGGGAAAGTTGAAGGGGCCCAGCACGGCCAGCACGCCATGCGGTCGATAGCGGGTGGCCGCGATCCCGGAATCTGTTTCCTCAATCACGTCCTGTTGCCGCTGCCTCCAGGCCTCAATCGTGGTGGCTATCTTCGCGGCCATGCCTTGCACCTCGGTGGCAACCTCCCAGTGGGGCTTGCCGGTTTCGGCGACGATGGCAGCGTGGACGGCTTCGGGGTGATCAGTGAGGCCAGCGGCACACGCCTGGAGGATGTCGATCCGCTCGCTGACGGGGCGGTCTGCCCAGGCCGACTGGGCCGCGATGGCCGCCGCGACCGCCGCGGCAACGGTCTCGGTGCCGGCCGCGGCGCCCTGCCAGACTGGCCTGCCCGTGGCGGGATTGGTCGAGGCAAACCGCTCGCCGGTGCCGGGCGTCCAGTCGCCAGCAATCAGGTGCGGGCGGCCATCGCTGAGCAAGTCATGAGGGCATGTCATGGCGAGTCCTCCCGCAGCCGGCCGATGCGGACGAAATCCCCGACGCCGACGCCAAGCGCCGCGGCGGTTTCCTCGGGCAGGCTGACGCCAGCAGGTGTGAGCGTCAGCGGTGTGCCGCAGCAGCGGAATGGTCTGCTCCCGCCCGACGTGGCAACGAGATGGTCAGGCCGGGTGTTGCTGCTCTCTGTGCAGGCCACGACGGGCAGCTGCTGGCTGGTCCGCACCAGTCGCAACTGATCCCGGGGGCAGCTGACGATCGGGCCAGCCTCGAAGATGTCGACCATGCCGGTGAAGGCGAACCCCTCTTGCGTGAGAATCTGCAGGGCCGGGGCGGTCTTTTCGTGAACCTGGCCGATCACCGCCTGAGCTGCTGGTGGCAGGAGGGGAATGTAGATCGGGTGGTGCGGCATCAGGTCGGCGATGAAGCGTTTGTTGAGAATGCTCAGGTAATCGGCCTTGGGGAAATCGATCTCAAAAAAATGCTTGCCGACGGCATCCCAGAAGTCGCTGTGCCCCCGGTCGTCGATCACCCCCCGCATCTCTGCGATCACCGTTTCGTCAAAGCTCTGTGGGTATTCTGCAATGAACAGAAAGCGGGCGAGTGACAGCGTGCGGCCGACGCCACGACCGCGGGCATCGGGGTGCAGGAACATGCTGCCAATTTCACAGGGGCCGTCATGGTCTTTGACGAGATGCAGCGTCTGAATTTCCTTGCGGATGCCGAGGTCGCTGGACTCATGCACCGAGGTTTCGATGCGATAGGCCCAGAAGGGGTCAAAGCCGCCCACCTTCGAGACGATGCCTGCTGTACCAAGCACCCGACCGATGGCAGTGTCTTCGAGCACAAGGAGGTACGCCTCGCCGCGGGGGCGGCCGTCGGCCAGTCGGCTGAACCCCTCCTCTGACTCGGCTATTCGCTGTCGGAGATAGTCGGCATCCCGTGGCAGTGTTGTCAGGCCGAACGAGGTCTGGTTCGCCAGTGCCAGCAGGTTATCGAGATCGGTCACGGAGACGGGGCGAATGAGCTTCATGGCCGGCCTCCTGGTGTGTCTTTCGCTGCGGTGACAAGCACCTGCTCAAGGATTCCGCAGACCGCGTCGATGGCGGCATCGTCAATGGCGGCCAGAGGTGGCAGGAATCGCACCCGCGTCGGCTGTGTCCCGGCAGCAAAGGCGATCACGCCGGCTTCGAAGAGGGACTTCAACAATTTCCTGGTGCGGGCAGTATCACCATCAAACGCCTGGAAGGCGAGCATTCCTCCGGTGCCGTGCGGACCGTGAATGACGCTTGGGTGGCGGGCGGCGATGGCGCTGAAGTGTGTGACAAAGCGGCGGTGAATGGCAGCGATGCGGCCATCAGGTCCGTAATAACCACCCGTCTGCAGGTGGTTGAGAATGGTGTGGGCGGCGATGATGGCCGAGGTGGCTGCGGTAAAGGTCTGGCTGAGCAGGCCGGGCCGCGGAGTGAAGCTATCGCGAAAGAAGGTGCCGCAGACCTGGCTGAGTTTGCCGATGGTCACTACATCGACGTGCGGGGCCAGGCCAAACTGCTCAAAGGCAAAGAGCCGTTCGAGCCGGCCGAACGTCTGGACTTCATCAACGAAGATGGCCACACCCGCCTCTCGGAGCACGGCAACCAAGGCGGCAAAGAAGGCCTTGCTGCCGGGGTGACAGCCACCTTCCCCCTGCACCATCTCTAGGCACATCACCGCGTGGCGGCCGGGGTGTCGGGCCAGATGCTGTTTCAGCACGTCGACCGCTCGCTGGGTGCTACCGGCTGGATCAGTCGCGTCGTAGAAGGGCACGTAGTCAACGGCCAGCGCCAGCGGCAGGCCATCGCGGAAGGCTGGCTTGTCGGTGATTGAGGCCATCGCCAGCGTGCGGCCCATGAAGCACCGCTCGAATGCCAGCACACGATCGGCGGGGTGGTGTTTTTGGAGCACGATCTTCAGAGCGTTCTCATTGGCCATCGCTCCGCTCGTTGAGAGGAAGCAGTGAGGCAGGTCAGCCCCGGTGGCGGTGGCTGCTGCCAGTAACGAACGCAGCAGCATGGCCGACTCGACATTCTGCTGGAGGTTACCCTGCATGATGGTGTCGGAGACCGCGGCGTCGAGGCTGGCGGCAAGCAGAGCCGGATGGCTATGCCCCATGATGTGAACACCGATGCCACCGATCATGTCGTATTTCACGCTGCCGTCAGCGAGTTCCACCAGCGGCCCACGGCCCAGACCACTGCCGATATAGGGATAGAACAGTTCGCCACCTCGGGCAGCCGCAAACTGGTCGAGGAGGTGTTGATATGGCACCTGCCGGTCGGCCTGCGGGGGCTGCACTCCGGAAAACTCGTGCTGGTGCTCGGTAACCGCTGCTAGCATCAGTCGCCGTGCCTCCGCGAATCGGGGGTCGGCCCGCAGTGCCTCGGCGGCAATCCCGTGGGCTTGCGGACTGTCATGATGAACGATCATGAGACGCTCCTTTCCGGCGTGGGACAGTGCATGTGAGCGGTTGGCCAGGCCAGGGAGCCGTCGGCGAGGCCAGCCAGCAGGCAGGCGGTCAGCTTGGTTCGCTCCACCAGGCTCTCAACCAGCAGGTATTCAGCCGGACTGTGGATGCCGCCACCGCGGACGCCGAGCGTGTCGATGGTGGGCAGGCCAGCCGCAGCAAGTTTGTTGCCATCACAGACACCACCGGTTGAGCGGCTCGCGATCTCAAGGCCGAGCGACCGGCCGCAGGCGACGATGTGGCCGAGAAGTCGTTGGGTCAGGTCGTCCATCGGTTTAGGTGGGCAGTGGAAGCCGCCATGCAGCCTGGCGGTGAGACCGTCGCGGTGGTCGAGAGCGGCGACAAGGCTCTGAACCTGCGTCAGCGCCCAGTCGGCTGACCCGGTGGTGTCAACGCGGATGTTCAGCCGCACGATTGCCAGATCGGGCACCACGTTGACGGCTGATCCCCCGTCGATGGCCGCGATGTTGAAAGTGGCCTCACCTGGCTCGGCATTGAGCCGATTGATGGCAACCGCTAGGTCGGCCGCGGCAGTTACCGCATTTCGACCCTCCGAAAAGTGTCGGCCGGCGTGGGCAGCCCGGCCGTGGATGATCACCGCCAGATTGGCCGAGCCCTTGCGGCTGCCGGCGAGCGTACCCGCCTCGTCGAGCGTGGGCTCAAAGAGCAGTCCAAGATCATTGCGGCCAGCGGCTGCGGTGAGGGCTGCCGCTGATCCAGGGGAGCCGAGTTCTTCGTCGCCGTTGAGCAGGATCTCCCAGCTGAGCCGGTCACGATCGCCTTTCAGCATGAAGGCTTCCAGGGCCAATAGCAGCACCGCCAGGCCACCCTTGGCATCGGTCACACCTGGGCCCCGCAGGATCAGGCCATCGTCGCTCAGGCTGACAGACTGTGGGGCCGGGTCTGCCGGGTAGACCGTGTCGTAATGGATGGCCAGCAAGACCCGCGGGCCTGTCGCCGCTCGGTGGGCGAGGGAAAGCATGTCCCCGACTGGTTCGGCCACTTCGTCGCCGGTGGCATTCACCACCAGCCGTCGACCGGCCGTCTTCCCTGCGAGCCGGCCGAGCGGTGCGAAGTCCTCAAGCAACCGGGCCCGCATCCTGCCCAGCCCGGCTGGATCGAGGCTGTGCGAACTGATCCGCGCCCACTCAGTCACCAGTGTCAGCAGACGGTCCCGCTGACTGTCGATCCAGGCGCAGATGGTCTCTTGCGGCAGTGGCATCCTGCTGGTTCCCCTTGAGGTGCGAGGCGGCCAGAGCCAGCCGGCCTCTTGCCGCGACAATCCCTTCCATTCTACGCAAGCGGAGGGCTTTTCGGCCGGCCAAAAAGGCCTCAAACGGTTGCCGTGCTGCTTTTTGTCGTCACCAGAAGAGGGACACGTTAGGCTCGCACTTGGGGCTCCAATTCCAACAGCCCCAGTGGTTACCCCTCCCGGCTGCTGGCCCTGACACTTTCTGAGAACAGCAAAAGATGGGACTGGTGCTTGGACTGCTGCGCGGGCTCGCCCGGGTCATCGGCACCCTGCTGTTTGCCTGTGGGGTCTACCTGGCGTTTCAGTTTGTGATGGAGTTTAGCGGTGATCTCCGCAAGCCCTGGGCAGACGCGGCAGCGGCGCGGGAGCGACTGGTTGCGCTTGGCCAGGAGCTTACGCTGGCCGAGCAGGAACGTCGTCAGGCGTTTCGTGAGGTGCTCAATCTGCGGCAGCAGGTGCTTGAACTCGAGCAGCATCGCCCGCCCTACTTCACGAGCGAGTTCCCTTACACCCAGTTTCAGCAGCGGTGGCAGCATGATGTCAAGATCGCCGCCCTCACTGCAGTCAATGGCAGGCTGCAGCAGGCCGAGCGGCTGCAGGAGCAGGCCGGTGCCCGGGTGGTGGCCTTGCAAGGTGAAGTCACTGATCTCCGGCAGCAGATTGACGCGGCCCTGTCCACGTCACTGGGGCGGGGGCTGGTTGTCGTTGAGCGGCACTGGCGGATTGGCCTGCTGATTGGTGGTGCCGTGCTGGTGCTGCCGCTGCTCTCACGAACGGTCTGGTACTTCGTGCTGGCTCCCCTCGCTACCTGGGCCATGCCGGTGCGGCTGACACGCGACGGCGGACAGCGGGCCGCGTTCGCGTGTCAGCGGGCGGTGAAGCGGCTGACGGTCGAACTGGAGCCGGGTGAGTCACTCTATGCGCGGGCTGCCTGTGTCAAAGACTATGCCGCTGCCGCGGGCAAGCGGACAGAATTCATGTGGAACTGGTCGGCACCGCTTGTCAGTTACGCCGCCGGGCTCTGGGAACTGACACGCGTTGATGGGGGCGAGACGGGCTGCAGCGTATCGCTCTGGCGGGGTGATGATGCTGATCGCCAGCTGGTTGTGGTCAGTCTCGCCGATCACCCGGGGCTGGTGTTTCGGCCGCGGTACCTGATCGGCGTCATTGAGCAGCCGGGCGGGCTTCGGCTGCGGCGGCGGTGGCGGCTGCTCAGCCTGCAGGCCTGGTGCACCCTGCAACTCCGTTACATCATGCTTGAGGGGACCGGTCGGGTGGTGTTGTCGGCGCTCGGTGGCATTGAGGCTGCCAGCCCGTCGGCCGGAGAGCGGTGTGTCAGCCAGTCAGCGGTGGCCGGTTTTGACAGCCGCTTGCAGTACGGCGTTCGCCGGAACGAGACCTTTTGGCCGTATCTTCGCGGGCGAGAGCCGCTCTTTGATGATCGCTTTGCCGGGGATGAGTCTTATTTGGTGGCTGTGGCAGCCGATCGGGCGGGCCTGCTGGTAGGGCTTGATACCTGGTTTGATCGGGCTCTGGGGGTGTTCGGGAAGGTGCTGGGGTTCTAGGTCCTGCGGGCTGAGCGTCATGGTTGTTGCGAACGTGTCTGGTCGGAACATATAGTCGAGACACTTGGCAATCCTCAAGGCAGAGCAGGGCAGCATCGTGACGCAGATAATTCTGAAGTGGTTGAGCCGCCACGCTGTCTGCAGCCTGCTCATTCTTGCCGTGGCAGCAGCCAGTGCGTCCGCTGCGATCGAGCCGTTCGAAATCCTCAGTGAATGCGAAACCGTTGAGGTTGAGCAGGAGGACGACGAGGCGGAGGGGAAAGAGCCTTTTCAGTGGGGCCACGAGTGCAGTCACCTCTGGAGCGGGTCACGCCACGGCACCGGCCTGCAGGACTGTGATCGGATCTCACTCAATCCTGTTGCTGAAGTGCGTGCCCGGGCAACCCGCGGTCCGCCTCTCGTCTTGCACAGCAAGGTTCCTGTCTGTCCTGAGTTGGACTGAACCCGACTCACGCGACGGGTGCATCGTGGTTGGTGCGACACGTCAACGCATCATCCCCACTCCCCAGAGCGGTTGCTATCGGCAGCATAAAGGTCTGCTTCCGATTGGTGAGGCAAGCTGCGACACAAGGCATTCGGGTGGCATCCCGCTGGTCTGAACATCATTTCTCGGCACGCCGAGCGAAAGGACGACAATCAAATGGCGGCAAATGCGAAAACTGGGGGCAGTCGAATTCCGAAGGGCAACCTTCGGGGGTTCACTGCCTACGCCCGAGACGATATTCGCTCGGGTTTTCTGGTCTTTCTGATCGCCCTGCCGCTCTGCCTGGGGATTTCACTGGCGTGTGGCTATCCGCCGATCGCTGGTGTCTTCACCGCGATTGTCGGCGGCATGTTGACGCCGTTCCTGACAAACAGCGAACTGACAATCAAGGGCCCCGCTGCGGGATTGATCGTTGTCATCGCGGGCTGTGTCAGTGAATTCAGTGGGAACGGGATGAGCGGTGGGTGGGCACCTGCAGATCAACATGCCTACCGTGCCGCTCTGGCAGTTGGGTTCGCTGCTGCCATTCTGCAGATGCTGTTCGCCATCTTTCGAGCAGGGATTCTTGGAGAGTTTTTCCCGATTTCGGTGGTGCATGGGATGCTGGCGGGTATCGGCATCATCATTTGCATCAAGCAACTGCCGGTTGCCCTTGGGGTGACCGCAGCGGGTGAGCCAATCGAGATTCTTGCCGACCTCCCCCACCTTCTTGCGGAAGCAAATCCGGCAATCGCGGTGATTGGGATCGTCAGCCTGGTCATCATGTTCGCCTGGCCAACGGTCGCACGGCCGTGGAAGCCTCTCCGGCGCATCCCCGCGCCGATTGTGGTGCTGGCGGTGGCAATTCCGGCTGGCATGGGATTTGATCTGCTCCACGATCACTCGTATTACCTGCAGGGGCACGAGTATCAGTTGGGAGAGCAGTTTCTGGTCAGCATGCCGAAAGAGATTTTCGGAATGTTTCACGATCTCACGCTGCCGGATTTTGCGGTGCTGGCCCAACCGTTGGCCTGGAAGTGGGCCTTTATTTTCTTCTGTATCGGTAGCCTTGAGTCGGTGCTCAGTGCAAAGGCAATTGACGCGGTCGATCCGTGGAAGCGTCGCAGCAGCATGGATCGTGATCTGTTCGCCGTCGGAGCGGGCAACGTCGTTGCTTCGTTGGTCGGCGGCCTCCCGATGATTTCGGAGATCGTGCGATCCAAAGCGAATATCGACAACGGCGGCAAAACCCGTTTTGCCAACTTCTGGCACGCGGTGTTTCTGTTGCTGTGCGTGGCCATTATTCCAGCCTTCCTGCACCTGATTCCATTGGCTGCACTGGCCGCCATGCTGGTCTACACCGGCTTCCGGCTGACGCACCCGACTGAGTTCGTGCACATCTATCGCATCGGTCGCGAGCAGCTCGCTATTTTTCTGACCACGATGGTGATGGTGGTCGTCACTGATCTGCTCGTTGGGGTGCTGATTGGGGTGGTGCTCAAGGTCGCCCTGCATTTGGCCAATGGGGTGCCGCTGCGTTCCTTGTTCAAGCCATACCTCGAGGTGGATGAACTGTCGGCTGACACAAGCCTTATTCGTGCCCAAGATTCCGCCGTCTTCAGCAACTGGATTCCCTTCCGTCGGCAGATTGAGCAGGTCGGGCTGGTTCAACGCCGCAACCTTGTGATTGATCTGTCTGGGGTTCAGCTCGTCGATCACAGTGTGCTGGAGAAGCTCGAAGAGATGCGGGAGATGTTTGAGCTTGAGGGGCTCTCGTTAGAGATTCGTGGGCTTGAGTCACTCATTCCGATGTCCGACAACGAGTTGGCAACCCGGAAACGGACGCTGAGTCAGATCAAGCGACTCACCATCATGACGCCGTCAGCGGTCGCAGAGCATCTTGTTGATGAGTTCATTGAGCGGGGCGTGACCGGCTACACGATTTCCGAGTGCAGGGGTGGTGAGCGATCCTCGCCAGCAGAGCCTCTGGTGCGGCGGCAACGAAGTGTTCGCCTGGAGGTCTTGGTTCCGACGGCGCAGGCAACAGGCCTGATCGAGTTTTTGCGTGCGGATGTCTTGCCGGAGTTTGACGTCACAATCTGCCTGGAGACAGTTGAGGTTCTTCAGGCGAGGCATGCAGACTGAAAGGCTCGCAACAAATCACCCCGTCGCCAGCCGGAGGGCCACCCGGCAGCCGGCGAGAAACTGGTCGATGTCGAGCCGTTCGTCGAGTGAGTGACCAGCCACCTGGCCCGCCCCCAGTGTGGCCACTGGGATGCCTCGGGCGTTCAGCCAGTTAGCGTCGAGGGCACCTTGCGTTGTCAGCACCTCGGGCTTCATGCCCAGGCTGCGAATGGCCTCAGCCGCCACGGTCACCGAAGGGGCATGCTTGGGCAGGGTGAAGGGTTCATATTCGACGTCTGTCTGAAACGAGACCGAGCCACGCTGGCCACGGCTGTTTTTGATGGTTCGCACGGCCCGCTGGCAGGCCCGGTCAACCTCCCGGGCGATTCGGTCGAGCAGCCGACGGTCGAAACTGCGGCATTCGCCCCGGATGTCGACCCGATCGGTGACCACATTGGTGGCATCGCCTCCCTGGATCATCGCCAGGTTGCAGGTGCCGACCTTGCCGCCTCGCACAAACTCGCCGTGCCAGCCACCGCTGACAAGGTCGTGAATCGCCAGGCCGGCCAGGGCCACAGCGCTAACGCCCCGGTCGGCAGCCCCACCGGCATGGCTGGCGATACCTTGGAAGCTGATCTCCAGGGTGCGGCCGCCGATTGCTGCCCGGGTGATCCGCTGTGGCCCGCGGCCATCGAAGTTCCAGGCGAGTTGGGGGCGGCCGAGTTTCCGGACATCGACAAAGCGGCTACCGAACAGGCCCAGTTCTTCCTGTACGGTGAACAGCAGCGTCAGCGGCGGGTGGGGAAGTTTCCGGCGGATGATTTCGAGGACCGCCGTGAGCACTGCCGCGACGCCGGAGCGGTTGTCGGCCCCGAGCCCGCTTCTGCGATTTCCGGACACCAGCGAGTCGCCCCGCCGGATTGGGCGGCAGCCGACGGCCAGCGGTACGGTGTCGAGGTGGGCCATCAGCAGGCGGCGAGGGCCGCGGTTGGTGCCCGGCACTTTCACAATCAGATTGCCCGTGTCGCCACCTGCGGGTGATTTTTTGTGGGCAGTGTCGGTGGTGATGGCCGCGGCTGAAATGCCAGCCGCCCGCAGCCGCCGACGCAGATCGGCTGCGATGGCCGCTTCGTGACAACTTGGCCCCGGGATTCTCATCAGGGCGGTGACCAGGTCGAGGGCCCGCTGGTCATCAACGGTGGACCAAAACGGCTTGGATGGCTGTGTTTTTTGTGGTCGCGCGGCGGGCATGAGCGTGGTTGGCTGTCGGCAGTGTGGTTGAGTCAGTGCGGCTGGCGACCCAGCCGCTGGCAACCCTACGCCGGAATTGCAGCAGACGCAAAGTTTCCGCCGCCTGCCCTGTAGGTTGTCAGAACAGATTTCGTCGGAGTATTCTTCTGTCTTGAGTCACCCACGCGGTGTGCAGTCAGCCCCGCGTTGGTCTGTTAGCCGTTTTTCCTTCACCAGTGAGTTGTACCCATGGCAACGTCTTCACCGTCATCACTCGCCACCGCCGTTGGGGGCGTGCCGGCTGCCGTCGCAGCAAAGGGGTCGTCGGGCAAGAAACAGGCAGCACCTTCTGCGAAGAAGAAAACCGTCGGCAAGAAGAAGACTGCAAAGAAGAAGGCGAAGGCCACAGCAAAGCCCGGGGCTGTGAAAAAGTCAGCCGCTGCCGCGGCGGCGAAGAAGAAGACTGCCAAGAAAAAGGTTGCCAAAAAGAAGGTGGGCAAGAAAAAGGTCGCACGGAAGAAAGCTGTGCGGAAAAAGGTCGCCAAGAAGCGGCGAACTGGAAAGGCTGCCCGCGGGCGTGCGGCCGGCGCGTCAGCGGCCGCGGTTTCAGTTGACGATCTCGTCGCCGCCAAGAAGGCGTCCGCTGGCCTTGGAGGCACCGATCGGGTCCTCGCTGCACTGGCTGCGTTAAAGCGGCTCGCCGACTGATTCCATCAGGCGGAAGTGTCTGACTCGGTAGCCACCACTGCGGGCAGTCGTGGTGCCTGAGGCTGGGTTCTCAGGCATGCTGAGCAACCGCTGCAGACATGCCGCGCCCGCAGGGTCGCCGCTGCCGATAATTGAAACGGCACGAGGCCAGTGTGTCCTTCCGCTGCACGGATTGCAGAACACCTTTTCCTGCGATTCAAAGAGGTGTTGCCGTGGAACGTATTGGAGTGAACCGGGCCGGCCTGACGCTGGCAGTTGTGTTGGCCGGACTGCATCTGATCTGGGGAGCCTTGGTAGCCATTGGGGTGGCCCAGCCACTGGTCGACTTTGTGTTTCGGCTTCACATGATCGAAGCCGATGCTGTCGTGGGTGAGTTCGCCTTTGGACCGGCGATTCTGCTGCTGCTTGTTACGGCGGCAGTGGGCTATGGCGTGGGGGCGGCACTTGCCGCAACCTGGAATCTGATGGGCTCCGCTGCGGCGATGGTTGCCCGACGGCACCTGATGCCAGGTTCCAGCAAGCCCGCAGGCATGTCCTGAGGCCGTTGGTGCCCGGACGGCGGTGAGAGTCGCTCAAAAGGCGTCGCTGGATGCGCCGCTTCCTGAATGGCTACACTGCGTTCTGCAGGGAACGAGAGCCAGCCAGCGACGGTGCTGCGGCGCGAATGACGCAGTCCGTTCCAATCTGCATGCCGCTTTCGGAACGGAGTCCACCCGTGCCTCAGACGCCAGCCCAACTGCAGCAGATGTCGTCCGAGCCTTTTCGTGCTCCGCCCAGGGGTTTCTGGCCGACGGTCGCGGCCCTCGGCCCTGGCATCATCCTCGCCAGTTCGATTGTCGGCAGTGGCGAGTTGATCGCCACCACGGTGGTCGGGGCTGAGGCCGGCTTCGGGCTGCTTTGGCTGATCATCCTCGGCTGTGCGGTCAAGGTAGCGGCCCAAATCGAGATCGGCCGCAACGCCATCACCTGGGGCCGCACGCCGCTTGAGGCGTTCGACCGGGTGCCGGGGCCTCGGCTGGCCGGCCGTGGTTGGATCTACTGGTGCTGGGCCGTGATGATGCTGCTGATCGTGGTGCAGCAGGGGGGCATTTTGGTTGGCGTTGGCCAGTCGCTGGCCGCGGCGGTGCCCGTGACGGCGGCGGGGCGGACGTCGGGTGACATTCACAATCGCCTTGCCGCCGCCGAGGTCGCTGCGGCGCTTGCCCGCCGTGAGCAGGCCGCTGACGCCGCTGAAAAGCAGGCAGCCCTTGAAGCCCTGCGGACCGAGGCCGCTGCCCAGCCTGCGGCCAACGACACGTCTATCTATACGCTGCTGATGGCGGCGGTCACTGCGGTGGTGCTGGCCAGTGGCCGCTACGGGCTGATCGAGCGGCTTTCGCTGGTGCTGGTTGTCTGCTTCACGCTGTTCACTTTCCTGGCGGTGGTGATGCTGCAGTTCGACCCGAATTGGGCGGTCTCAGGTGAGGAATGGGCCAGCGGGCTGGTGCCGTCGCTGGGCGGCAACGCAGCGGGGCTCAGTACGGCGCTTGCGGCCTTGGGCATCATCGGTGTCGGTGCGGCGGAGTTGATGGTCTACCCGTACTGGTGCCTTGAGAAAGGCTACGGCAAGGCGATCGGCCCCCGCAGCGATTCACCCGACTGGGCGGCGAATGCCCGGGGCTGGCTCAAGGTAATGCAGCTTGACGCCTGGGGCTCGATGATCGTCTACACGCTCGTGACGGTCTTCTTCTATGTGCTCGGGGCGGCCACGCTCGGCCGGCTGGGGCTCTCGCCATCCGGTGACGAGATGGTCCGCACGCTCAGCCAGATGTATGTGCCGATCTTCGGCGACTTGGTGCGGCAGGTGTTTTTGTTCGGCGCGTTTGCCGTCCTCTACTCGACCTTCTTTGTGGCAGCGGCGGGCAACTCGCGGATGGTAGCCGATGGCCTGGTGCTGGCCGGCTTGCTCCCGGGCGATGAGGCTTCACGGCGGCTGGCCGTCCGGGCCACCTGCGTTGCCTGGGTGGTGGCGGCCTTGGCCATGGCGTTTCTGTTTCGGGCGCCGGTGGCGATGGTGCTGGCCAGTGGTGTGGCCCAGGCGGTGATGCTCGGTGCCCTCGCGGTCGCCGTCCTCTATTTCCGGTACCGCGACCTCGACCGCCGGCTCGCTCCCGGTCTGGCCTGGGACCTGCTGCTCTGGGGCTCGGCGGCCGGCTTCGTCGTGATCGCTGGCTGGACGGTCTGGCAGAAGCTTTCGCCCCTCCTGTTCGGCTGAACAACGAAGACGCCGAGCCCGCAAAAAAGACCGGCATCTACCGTTTCGATCTTTTTACGGGCGGGGGGGAGTGTTCAATGCCGCTTGCCAGAGATAGACTCCGCCCACGGCAAACTCCCTCCGTTGGGGAGTGCTGCTGTGGATCTTCGTGCGCAGTGGTGGCCGACCAACATTTGGTGGGTTCGATTGTCGCCCGTGACCAGTGTCGAGAAAGTCAAGCAATTCACCTCACTCTGAACCGTTTACGGTGCAGAGTTCAAAACGGTTCGATCATTTTTTTGCAGAGGAGGCGAAGCCAATGTTTTGGCCTTTCGCAAACGCGTGGCGGTTCCGATCACTTTTCCGCAACGGCTCGCAGAGCCGCACGGCCAAGGCCCGTCGCCGTCGTGGCTGGCTGTTCGGCATCGGCATCACGGTTGAGGCAACCGATCGCGACGACGGTCGCTTCCAGTGCCAGCTTGAGCCGCTCGAGCCGAAGAAGGTGCTGGATGCCGATTTCAATTTGGTTGGGACGACGCTGACGATCACGCTCGACGACACGAACCAAGCGGTCACCTTTGTGCCGACGTCAGCAGCGGGCAACTACACGTTTTCGCTGTCAGGTGCGAGCACCAATGACTTTTCGGGCACTGATGGCGGCGGCATCACAGGCAGTGGCACAAGTACGCTCACTGTTCAGAGCACGGCAACGATCGACAACATCGTTGTGAACTCAAATGCCAGTGTCACGACCGGTACGTTCACTTTTGGTTCAGCTGGCGGTGGTGAGACGATCGACAATCTGTCTGTCGATGTGGACGGCGCCGTCATCGTCGGCACAAACGCGACCTTCAGCGGCAGTGCGTCTCTCGATATTGTCGGTGGTTCAGAAGTCGATCTCGGTACCACGGGGGCGACCTTCACCGTGACGTCCCCAGGTGGTCACCTCAATATTACCCCGGACCTTAGTGCAACAAAAACACCGGTCATTCAGGCAGACACGATTGCCATCGGTAAGGTTGACACCCTTAGTCAGGGAATCAGTTTTGTCGGCGACACCACGGTCGGTCAGGTGTCGCAGGGTGGGGTAGTGAGCGTCACGGGCAACCTCACCATCACCGACGGATTGAGTGCTACAAGCCTTGCGGTTTCGGGTGATACGGTAATAGATTCGGCTGGTGCGATTTCAACGGCAGCAACACAGACCTACTCTGGCAACGTTACGCTGAAAACTACCGGGTTCCTGACTTCCGGTGGCGCCGTGAGTTTTGGGCAAGACGTCATTGGAAACGGGCACGATCTCGACATCGTCCTTTCGTCTAGTGGTTCTGTCGCGTTGGACGGCAGTAGAATTGCAGGACTTGACGCCCTCCTCGTAACGACATTCTCAACCGCAGGTAGTGTCTCGCTGACCGGTCCCATCACGACCACAGGTATCCAGCAATACAACGTACCAACGATCTCACTTGTTGGGGACACAACCCTCAATGCAACAACCGCAACCTTCGGTATGGATGGCTCGGTTGCCGGCAACAACCACAACCTCACGGTAAATGGCAATTTCGTGACGATCGGGTTCGCGGGGTTGCAAAACCTCAACGTCACGGGGACGACCAGTGCTCGGGGCACGATTTCCACCAGTGGCGACCAAACATACGGTGGTGCGGTCACCTTGACCGGGACGACATCACTGTCTGGTGCAACGCTTGAACATGTTGGCTTCTCGGGTGGTGGCCGGGACCTCACCCTCAGCTTCAGCGACCGTGTCGAATTGGCCGGGGCGAATTTCACCGGGATTTCCGACTTCGTCTCCAGCGGTGCCGGTGGCGTGAACCTGTCGGGCACGCTGCAGACGATCGCGACCCAGACGTTTTCCGGGGGCTCCATCAGCCTCGTCGGCGACACCACGCTTCGCACCCAAACGGGTGGCTCAGCCGGCCGGATTGTCGTTGCCTCGCCGACGATCGACGGGGCCCACAACCTGACACTCACCACCACCGGTGGCACGCCAGACTTTTTCGACGTGCAGGCGACGATCGGTGCTGGCACACCCCTGGCGAGTTTCTCGGTGTCCAACGCAAACGACACCTATCTTCACAACAACGTCACCACGACTGGAACGCAGACCTACAGTCCGTCACGGTCGCTCTTTTTGCAGAAGAATGGAGCACTTCACCTGGCGGCATCAGACGTTGGCATCACTTCGCTTGTCCAAGGCTATACGTTCTCACCGGACGTGACGATCGCCGGCAATCTCGATCTGAATAATCAGTTCACCACCGGGACTGGCAGCGGGCAGTTGGTCAACACGCTGACAGTCACCGGTGACACCGACATTGCCGGTGCACTGGTGTACACCAATCAGGGGCAGGCCTATCAGGGCAACGTCACGTTCTCAGGCAGTGGCGCTAGGACGCTGCGAACGGGCTCCGGCAACGTTGTCTTCGACGGTGTGGTCGACGGGGGTGGGCTGGCTGTCACTATCACAGGCACATTGGGCACCGTCGATCTGAATGCTGACGCGGCAAACCTTGCGAGCCTCGAGATCTATCGGGCTGCCGATCTCGGTGGAAATGTGACCACCAGTGGCTCGCAGGACTACCGGTCCGCAGTGGCGCTATCTGGTGGAGATCGTTTGCTCACCTCAACCTCAGGATCGTTCCTGCAGTTCCGTAGCACACTCACTGGCGGTGGCGACAACTTCACGGTTGATGCCCAATTCAATCCTCAGGGAACGGTCTCGAGCATCAACAATCT
>WTHB01000161.1:31729-39319 GCA_011523305.1 Planctomycetaceae bacterium
TCACGGTTGATGCCCAATTCAATCCTCAGGGAACGGTCTCGAGCATCAACAATCTGCTCGTTACAAAAGCCTCGACGGTCGAGGCTTCGGTCTCGACAGCCGGCAATCAGACCTACAACGGCACCGTCGCGTCACAGGGCGGTGCCCGCACGTTTACTGGGTCGACCGTGCATTTTGCGAGCACGTCGACAGCGTTGGCTGGTGACAGTAATTCTGTTGTCGTGACAGGGAACCTTGATCTCGATGGCGTGGCTTCGAGTTTGTTTAGCCTTTCGGTGAGCGGTTCGAGTGAGTTGGCTGGAAACGTAGCGACGTTTGCGACTCAAAGCTACGCGGGGCCCGTGGTGCTTTCTGGAGGAAGCCGACAGTTAACTGGGGCGATGGTCTCGCTTGGTGACGTTGTCGATGGTGGGGCTGCTCCGCTGGCTATTACTGGAAACGCCGACATCGATGGCGCGGTGACGAATCTGACGACGTTGTCGGTTTCGGGAACGACTGACCTAGGCGGCAACGTGACGAGCACCGGCAATCAGGTCTACACGGGCAATGTCACGCTCAGTGGTGGTGATCGCAGCCTGAACGCCAGCGGTGGCACCGTCAGTTTCGGCAGTGCGGTCAGCGGTGGCAGCAACGCGCTTGACATCACGGGCAATCTCGATGTCAACGGTGCGGTGACGGGTTTGACGACGCTGGACGTCTCAGGGACGAGTGATCTTGGTGGGAATGTCACGAGTAGCGGCAATCAGTCCTACGTGGGAACCGTCACACTTTCTGGCGGCGACCGAACGCTTACAGCTCCCTTTGTTGATTTTCAGAGCACGCTCGCCGGCGGCACCAACGACCTCACGGTGACGGGCAACGCCACATTCGGTGCGGCGGCCAGCGGTTTGGTTGACCTTACCGTGACAGGCACCTCGAGCGTGGCTGCGAATGTGACGGGATCCGGAGCGCAGGCTTTTGGTGGGCAGGTCACGCTCACCGGCGATGCGACGTTCACCGGCACGACGGGCACGTTTAGCGGCGGCCTTGAGGGCGGGGCGAATGCACTCGGGCTGAACTATGCCACGCTGGTCACCATCGACGGGGCGGCCACATTTTCAAATATTGCCAGCCTAACCAGCACTGGTCCGGCCGAACTCAATGGCACGATCAGCACCACGGGCCTGCAAAGCTACGGCAGCGCTGTCACCCTGCTTGGGGCCACCGATCTGACGGCGTCCAACGTCACGTTTGGCAGCACGGTTGCTGGCGGTACGAACCCGCTGAATGTCACTGGCGATCTGTTCGTCGATGGGGCGGTCACCAACCTCGGCGGCCTTGATGTCACGGGCAACACGGACCTCGGAGCCGACATCACCACTGTCAGCGGCGGCCAGACTTACAACGGAACCGTGGTGCTCACCGGCGGCGGCACACGGACGCTCACCGGCTCGGGCCAGACGGTCAGTTTTCTCGGCGACCTCGACGGTGGCTCTCAAGCCTTGCATGTCGCCGCCAATCTCAATCTGCAGGCTGATCTTGGCAATCTCAGTTCGTTCCAAGCTCAGAGCACGTCCACGCTTAATGGAAACGTGACCACGTCAGCCGGGCAACAGTTTGCCGGCGCCGTCACGCTGGGTGGGGATGCAGTGCTTACCAGCAGCAGCAACGACGTGGTGCGATTCAATTCCACGATTGCCGGCGGTGGCAACAACCTCACGATCGCCGGGGCTACGATCCTGAAGGATGCTGTGAGTGGTATCTCGGATCTTTCAGTGTCCAATGCCGCCACCATCGAAAGCACCGTGACCACGACGAACAATCAGACCTACTCCGGTCCGGTGACAATCGCTGTGACTGGCGGCACGTTCACTGGCAGCCTGGTTTCCTTCGGCAGCACTGTGGCCGGTGGAACCCGCAATCTCGACATCATCGGGAATGCCTCGATCGGGGGTGCTGTCACCGGTGTCGCCGCCTTTGACGTGTCGGGTACAACCGACCTCGGTGCCAACGTGACATCGACCAACACGCAGACGTATTCCGGTGCGGTCACGCTCACGGGTGACGCAACCGCGAAGTCGACCGGAGGGAGCGTCGTGTTTGGCAGCACCATTGAAGGTGGTCAGGCACTCGTCATTGATGCCAGCACAGGTGCAACGCTGACAGCTGGCGTGGGACAGGCAACCCCGTTGAGCAGTCTGTCGGTCTCTGCGGGAACCGGGGCGATCGTTGTTGGTGGCAGCATCGCGACCGTTGGTGACCAAGGCTTTGCGTCGCAGGTCACTCTCAACGGCGATGCAACCCTCAATAGCACGGCCGGAAACGTCACGTTTTCTGGCCAGGTCAATGGCGGCCAGAATCTTGTTGTGGAAACAGCAGCCGGCATTGCGACCTTCACGCAGGGGGCTGGCCTGGTGACCTGCCTCGCGAGTCTCACGACCGACTCAGCGATCATCTCAGCTGACGTAAAGACCAGCGGCACTCAGGCCTACGGCAACCTCACGCTGACCGGTGGTGATCGCACCTTTACCGGCACGGTGGTGACCTTTGGCGGTGATGTTGACGCCGGCAATGCAGCCATCACCGTCGCGGGCAGCACAGCGATCGACGAAACAATCAGCAATGCAACGAAGATCACGGTCACGGGCACGACTGATTTGGGTGGCAACGTCACGACGAGCGGAAACCAGTCCTACCAGAGCACGGTCAATCTGACGGGGGCGTCGGTGCTGACGGCCGACACCGCCACGCTTGGTGCAATCACCGGCAACAACGCGTCCCTCGATATCACCGCTGCGGCGATCCTGGTCGGCGGGACAAATCTTGGATCGCTCTCGGTCACGGGTACGACTGCTCTCAGTGGCAATCTCGAAAGCAACGGCAACCAGACCTTCACCGGTGAGGTGACGAGCACTGGCGGCGACCGAAACCTCAATGGCTCAACAGTGACGCTTGATGGTGGGTATGCCTCGTTGGGTGACAATCTTGCCATTGGTGGCAATCTTGCCATTGGCGGGGATGTCACATCGGTAAAGGTTCTGACGGTGAGCGGGGCGACCGACTTGGGTGGCAATGTGACCACGTCAAGCACCCAGACCTACTCCGGAAACGTGACGCTCAGTGGTGGTGACCGCAGCCTTGTCGGTACGCTCGTGACCTTCGGCAGTGAGGCAGAGGGTGGTTCCCACGCACTCGCGGTTACTGGTCCATTCACGACCGGTGGAGCGGTGAATAATCTTGGTTCGCTGAATGTCACCGGGGCCGCAACGCTCGGCGGCAACGTGACCAGCAGCGGCGACCAAACGTACGGTGCCGGCATAGCGCTTACCAATGACAGCACACTCACGGCCAATCTTTCGAGCGTGACGGGGGCTGTCGATGGCGGCGCGAATAATTTCACCGTCACGGGAAATGCGACGTTCGCAGGCTCGGTCGGCAATGTCGCCGTCTTCGGTGTCACTGGAGCAGCCTCGCTGGGCGGCGACGTCACGAGCACGGGTAATCAGACCTACGGCGGTGCGGTCACGGTTCCAGCCGCAGCGGTCCGCACCCTGGCCGCTGACACCGTGGTGTTCCAGGGCACGGTCACGGGTGGCAGTGACCGTCTTGTCATCACCGGCAACCTTGCTACCGCTGACACTCTCTCAAACTTCAGTCAACTCGATGTTTCGGCGAACTCCAGTCTTGGCGGCAACGTCTCAACATCGGGAAGTCAGGCCTATGTCGGTGAGGTGTTCCTGTCCGGGTCGGTGAAACTGTCGGGATCAACGGCGACGTTTGATAATGGCGTTGCGGGCAACAATGAAAGCCTGACGCTTGACTTCTCAAGCACCACGACGCTCAACGGCACCAGCACGCCCTTCTCGAATCTCGCGAACTTGACCAGCCTGGGGCCGACCGAACTGACCGGCACCATTCAGACCAACTACGGTCAAAACTACGCTGGGGCGGTCACGCTGATCGGCACGACCGTGCTCACGGGTGAGGAGGTCGATTTCGGCAAGACGCTCGCCGGCGGCGGCCATGATCTGACCCTCAACTTTGCGACGCTCACTGAAATCGACGCCACCTTCACCAACATCAACAACCTGACGGTGACAGGCCCTGCCGATCTCAACGGATCGATCACAACCCTCGGTACGCAGGACTATCAGGGCAGCATTATCCTTGGTGGAGATACCACGCTGGTTGGCAATGATGCCATTTTCACTAGCGGCATCAATGGCACCGGCAACGACCTGACGCTCAACTTCACCACCCGGGTGGAACTCGACGGCGACGAGGTCAACATTGGCAACCTGACGAGTCTGCAGGAACTCGACATCAACGGCACGATCCAGACCATCGGGTTCCAGAACTACGCTTCTGACGTCTTTCTGTTGGGCGACTCAACCCTCGAGGGCAGCACCGCCACCTTCGCCAACGGCGTCGCTGGCGGCAATAACAGCCTGACGCTGAATTTCACGGGTGCTAGCGTCACGCTGGATGGTGGCTTCAGCAATATTGCTACTCTTACGGCGCTTTCAAACGTCGACATCGCCGCCAACATCACGACCAATGTCGACCAGAACTACGCCGCCGGCGTGACACTGACCGGCCCAACGACGCTCACCGGCAATGCCGCCACCTTTAACCAGGGCGTGACCGGCAATGGCCAGGACCTGACGCTTAACTTTGCCGCGAAAACGCAGATTGCCGGCAGTTTTGCGGGCCTTGCCAACCTGACCAGCCTGGGCGAGGTGGACCTCGGTGGGGCAGTCAGCACAATCGGTTTTCAGAATTACGCTGCGAACGCAACGCTGACGGGGACGACGACGCTGGACGCTGGCACAGACGTCACCTTCGGCGGTTTGGTGGACGGCGGTGAGGGGCTTTCGGTCAACAGCACTGGCACGACGACCTTTGTAGGAGCAGTCGGTAGCACAGGTCCGCTCTCTAGCCTCACCACCGACGCTGGCGGCAGCACGGTGCTCGGCGGCAACGTCACGACGACGGGCAACCAGAGCTTTGGCGATCAGGTGAACCTCTCGACGGACGTGACGCTGGTCTCGGGGGCGGGTCTGATTGATGCCCCTCAGGGCGTCTCCGGAGCGGGGCAAGCCCTGGTTGTAGGTAACGCTGGCCAGACTGGCGCGGTCACGCTCGGTGGAAATATCTCGCTTGGAAGTCTTGCTACTGGGAGTGGTTCATTCGATGTAAGCGTGGTCAGCGGCAACACCACAGTCACCGGTTCTGCCACCTTCCTTAACAATGGTGTGGTCGCGCTTTACAGCACGAGTCGAATTGCCTTCGACTCGGGCCTCAACACCTCAGCGGCAACCCAGACAAGACTGTCCGGGTACATTGAGACTGCCAACAGTGAGATCTTTTTAAGTAACGTATTGCTTGTCGACAATGCATCATTGCATGCCGCTGGTGGCGTGGCGGGTGTTGGAAACAACGTGGTTCTCAACGGCCTTGCCTTAGCTGGTAAGACGCTGACAACGCATGGTGGCACCACTGGCCAAACCGTCCTGGCCTCAGCAGCAAATCTCTCGGCCGGCACGCTGACGGTGTCGACAGGCAACCTGGCCCTCGGCACGGGTGGCACCGGTGCCACGCTGACGGCGACGGCAGAAGCCAATCTTGCCGTCGAGGCAGGCTACGCGATCTCCGTTGATGCCAACACCACGCTGTCGGCCCCCGGACAGACGGTGAACTTCAAGGCTGACGGCTTCACGATTGGTGCGGCGGCCAACAGCCTCACGGCTGGTTGCCTGACGTTCACCACGCCAACCGCTGGCAAGTCCTTCGCACTTGGCAAGGCGACAAAAGCCGACATCGTTCTTGGCCAAGCTGCCTTTGACGCCTTCAATGCCAGTCGGGTGGAAATCGGCCAAAACGGTTCGTCTGGGAACATTGACCTTGGTGCCCTTGTGCTTTCCGGCCCGCGACTTGATCTCTGGGCCAACGGCGGCGGCGACGTCACGGTCAGCGGTGCCTTCAGTGGCACGACGAGTGAATCGATCGGCCTTTTCATTCACGGTGACGGCAGCACGACTGAACTCAATGCCAACATCACGTCGAACAGTGCGGTCGTCATCGCGGACTCGATCAATTTGACGGCCGATGTCACGATTGACACGACGAGTGGCAATGCCAACGTCACGCTGCTGGGTGGTGCGCCCGGTGGAGCCGCCAACGGTATCTATGCTGACTCAGGGTTTCCTTCGGGCCGCCGTCTCGACATTGTTGCCGGAAGCGGCACGGTTTTCATCGGTGGTGATGATGTGGATGGCGTTTTCGCTGGCTTCGGTGACAACAACGGTGCAGATGCATTCGTCAATCAGATCGACATCACGGCCGGAGAAACCAGATTTTACGCCACGAATAATGAGTTTGATTTCGACCTCTTCGTCAACGGTCCGATGACGCTGGCGAATCCGAACAATGTCGACATAACGATCAAGGGCGGCGGCGGGTTCATCATGAACGGCACGATTGACTCGGCCGTCGGGACGACCAACAGCCTGACGCTGGGGACGGGCGGTGACTACAAGTTGCAGGGTGCTATCGGTGCGACCGTTCCGCTGGCGAACCTGACAACCCAGGGCGGTGTCCGTACCTTCCTCTATGACAACGTCACGACGACCGGCAACCAGAACTATGCCGGCACCAATGGCGTGAACCTCGCCGGGGACGTGACGCTTACCGGCAACGTCGGCACGTTCTCGGCCGGTCTCAACGGCGGCACCAACGACCTGGTGCTGAACTTCACCGGGCTGACCACGATCGATGGCGCCAGCACCTTCACCAACATCGGCAACCTGACTAGCACCGGACCGACAGAACTCAACGGCACAATTCAGACGATCGGGAACCAGACTTACTCGGGTGCCGTCACGCTGATTGGGACAACCACGCTGGAAGGCAACGCTGGTAGCTTCAGCGGTACGGTCGCTGGTGGGAATAACGACCTGACGCTGAACTTCACCCAAGAGACCACGATCGACGGATCGCAGACCTTTGCCAACGTCGCGAATCTGGCCAGCCTCGGCGACGTGTCGCTCAACGGCACGATCGGCACCAACGGCTTCCAGAACTATGCCGCCAACGTGACGCTTGCGGGCAACACAATTTTGACGGGTACAAGCCTAAGCCTGGCGAGTGGTGTCGAAGGTGCGAGCAATAGCCTCGATCTGAACTTTACGACTACGACGGCGCTCGACGGTAGTTTTGCGAACATCACCGACCTGACGAGTGAAGGCAATGTCACGCTGAAGGGTTCGATCACGACCAGTGGCAGCCAGACCTACAACGGCACCGCGACATTGGCGGGTAACACAAGCCTTGCGGGCACGAGCCTGAGCCTGGCGAGCGGTGTTGAAGGTGCGAGCAAGAGCCTCGATCTGAACTTCACAAGCACAACGGCCCTCGACGGCGGGTTTGCGAACATCACCGACCTGACGAGCGAAGGCGATGTCACGCTCAACGGCACGATCACGACGCTGGGGACCCAGACTTACAACGGAACGGCGACGCTCACGGGCGACACGGTGTTGACCGCTGAGGACAACAATGCGGTTTTCGTGCCGAACTACGCGGCTCCGACGCTTGCCGGAAATCTGGATA
>WTHB01000053.1 GCA_011523305.1 Planctomycetaceae bacterium
CCGGGGATCCGCCGCAGCTGGACGATGAACTCGTTGCTGTACTGCTCCGGCGGATCCCCGGTTGGAACACTGTCGACTGGTCCTGAGCACCTGCCCCACGCCATCATCGGTGAGCCTAGGGTGCAGGGGAATGGACAGGGCTTCGGCGTTGGGCCGTTCACAGTTTTTTAGTCGCTGGTCGGTCTGACCGTAGAGGCCGTTGAGGTGCAGCGGATGGTAGCGGAGCGTAGTGTAGATGCCCGCTTCAAGCAGATGTGCTGCGAGGTCGTCCCGGCGTGGCACTCGGATGCAGAAAGTGAAGTAGCCGTGTCGGTCACCGGGGGCGGCCTCCGGTGGGCGAGTCACCTCTGGCACATTGGTGAGTTCCTCTTGGTAGGTTTCCCAGATTGACCGTCGCCGGGCTTGCAGGGCATCGAGCCGCTCGAGCTGAACCAGCCCGATGGCTGCGGCGATGTTGGTCGGTAGCATCTTGATGAAGGGTTCGCGAATGTCGTATTCCCACCACCGCTGGGGTTGACCGGCGGTTGACTTAGCAGCTTCAAATCCCGATTTGCCGATGCCGCAGTAGCGGAGCTGTTTGGCTCGGTCGATCAGGCTGGCGTCACGGACGGTCAAGCCGCCTCCCTCGCCAGCGGTCAGGTTCTTCACCGCGTCGAAGCTGTAGATGCCGACATCGCCGATACCGCCGCAGCTGCGGCCCTGCGACTGGGCATCAACGGCATGGGCCGCATCCTCGATGACGGGCAGCCCGAGTTCCACGATCGGGTCGATATCGACCGGCAACCCGGCGTAGTGGACCACCATGACGGCGGCGGTGCGGGAGGAAAGGCAGGCTTCAATGTCCTGTCGACGGACATTCATCGTCCGCAGGTCGACGTCACAGAAAACCGGCTTCAGGTTCGCCATCAGCACGGCCTGGGCACATGACACCCAGGTGAATGAAGGGACGATCACTTCCGCACCGGGAGGCAGATCGAGGAGGTGCGTTGCGAGATAGAGGGCATTTGACCCGCTATCGACCATCGCGAAGGCAGCCAGTTGCAGTCTGGCGGCAAAGGCCCGCTCAAACTGCGCCACCTTTTCCCCAAAGCCGGGCCACTGCGACCGCATGCAGTCAGCAACAGCCGCAATTTCCTGCTCACTGAGATCGGAACCGAAGACGGAGATCATGGAATTGTTTTGGATTGGGGGGCGGAGAAATCCCGGAAGAGTAACTGGTGGCTGCATTCGTCCTCCGTGACGATGGCAAAGCCGTTGCGGAGATACCAGTTGATGGCCGGATTGCCAGCGATCACGTCAGCTCGCACGGCACCCGGACGGATGTCCTTTGCAAAGGCAATCAGCATTGCCAGGCCAGTTGCCATGAAGCCGGTGGAACAGCTCGAGTGAACCCCACGGATGATGTTGTAGAGGTCCCATGCATCGCTGCGAAAGCGAATCCCGATGCAGCCGATGGACTGGTCGGCCGCCATCACCATGAACAGGAAATCGTCAGAGCGGTTGCGGTACTCCTCGAACCACTGCTGCTGGCCGGTGCTGGTGATCGGCGACTGGTGGAAAAAGCTGCGGGCATGGATGTTCCGCCACGTTCGCACCTGCTCTTGATCAGCATGCTCAGCCGTTCGTAGCCAGGGCTGTGAAGGGTCGTTCTTGCGGCCGAGGTGGATCGATTCTGCGGTCACGTGAGGGCGATCGGTCAGGGACGAAAGAAGGAATCGCGATTTCGTTGATCGTAATCGAGATAGTCATAAATGTTCAGCAGGCTGAGGTGGCGGTGCAGCACCCGGGGCGTGACTGCTGCTTGCAGACCACGGTCGTGCACCATGCCGACGAGCGCTGCGTCGAGCTGAAAGCCGACCTCCCGCATCAGGTCAGTTCGCAGGAGCATTAGCCGACCCGGTGGGTTAAGAATGGGGAAAGGGGGTTCGGTCAGGAAGAACTCGGCATCCGAGTCAGCCCAGCTTGGTTCCTGTAGAAATGCTCGCTCCGGACTCTGGAGTTTTGCGAGAAACTCGGCCTTGTCCCGGTCTCCGGAGGTGAGCCGGACGGCTGTTTCTTGAGGGACGAAGTCGGCCGGATCGATTAGGCTGCCGAGCACGCCAAACTGGGGGTGCCGCTGCATGATGCCCTGCATTTCGGTCAGCCAGCAGCCGGTGCGCGGAACGACCACGCAATCGCTCTCGATGTAGGCATGCCAGGGCCCCAGCTGATCCAGCCGTTCGCGGTACGCAGTGGTAATGTTGGCCAGCGAATTGGTTTCGAACCTTACCACTTCGGCGAACATTCCCCGCCGCTCAAAGCCCGTAATTACGTCATCCACAACAGGGTCGGGGTGGGCGTTGTCCAGCAGCACGAACCGGGCTGGCAGGCTGGTGTGGCGGTAGAGGGCGTCAAGGCAGGCCCAGAGATAGAGCGGCCGCCCCCACGACACAATGAAAACGGTGAGTGGATCGGCTGTCGGGCAGGTGGTGGTCGGCTTGGCCGACGGCGTGACAAAAGATACTGGCTGGTCTGTGAGTGTTTGCTGAAGGCGCTTCCGCATGGCAGGGGTGCGGGTATTTGACCGGGGCACCGGGATCGCTGGGTTCGCGGGTAGGCCGACAAAGTCGCGGAGACGGCTGAAGACGGTTGGGTCATCGAGCTGCCCGTGAAACAGCCGCTGTGGGGTGGCCTGAAAAAATGCCCGGACGGCATCACCATGCTGCCGATACAGCCGCGTGTAGTGGTCGCGGTGCTCGACGATTGAAAGCAGCCCCCAGGCATCGGCCTGCAGTTCAGGGTCGTCGGCAAGCAGTTGCCGCAGTTCATGCTCGCGGCCGTAGATGCGAGCGTGAACATCACTCCAGCCCGGGTTGTTGCCGCCGCTGTGGTGGCACATTGAGTCAAACCATTCATCCGGGTCGCGTTCCAGCAGGATGAACTTCGCTTCCGGATAACGTTCGGCGACAACTCGGTAAAAATCGGGACACCACCAAGGGTCGTCCTCGAACACCTCGGTTTCGGCGAAGGTTTCGCCGGCAAAAATCGCGTCAAAGCTTCCCTCAAGCCACTGCCGGGTCCAGCTGAGTTGCCTTGAACTCGGTGAGCCGGCCCGGGACAGGCCGTGTGCCTCCAGCCAATCACCTACCGAGGTGGTGCCACTTCGCTGCATGGAAACGCAAAAGATTTTGCAGCGGTGTGTGTCCCGTTGCTGTCGCCGCTGCGTTTGTCGACGGTCAAAGCCCGCAACCATGGCGGCGGTCAGTGGGACCACGGCAGGGGGTGAATCACCACCGGGCTGGCTGAGCCAGGTGCTTGCATACCCACCCAGTATCTCGGCCAAGGTCTCCATTTCGACGCGATATGCTGCCTCAAGCCGGCCCCGCAGGTCAGTAGACATCGCCATCCGGTTGGCCGCTTGGTTCACCGGCGTCCGCAGGCTGCTTTCATCGAGGGGGACCTGTGGCAGGCCGAGGAAGTCGTGAACCGCATGCATCACGGTGGCAGGGTCGTGCCGGATGCCCTCGTGAAAGACAAGCAGCATCTGTTCTGGTGAGAAGCGGTTGCAGAATCGCAGAATGGCCTTGGAATACTCCCCCCGGGGACGGCCGTTCGGCGTCTCAAAGAACTCCATCGCAGCCGCGTCTCCCATGGCCAACGATCCCGCGGCGTGCTTCATTTTGCACTGCGACCAGAATCGTTCGGCCGGGTGCCGAAGCAGAAACAGGAGCTTTGCATCCGGCGCAACCGTGTGCATCTGGTCGATTTCTTCCGGGCCGCAAAGCATGTACCGGGGCGTGACGTCGCCCGTCAGGCAGTCGGGCGGTGCGAGGCCGAATAGGGACCGATACCACTGATTGTCGTGGTTGCCAAACTGGTGCAGGGCCCAACTGGCTGCGGCTGCGACATCCCCAGCGGCCAACAATAGCTGTAGCTCCGCCAACGCCCTGTTTCGCCACGTAGTGTCTGCCGCCCGCTCCTCGGCGATAGACGACGGAAGCATCGATGGCACCAGCGATTCATCGAAGTAGTGTAATTCTGGTACGGCTGGTATCCAGACCTGCGGGTGCTTTTGCAGGTTGGCCCGCAGCCATGATGTTCCAGCCTTTTGGGCACCGATGCAGATGAAGTCGGGGCTGCGGGGCTTCATGATCTCGGATCCTCGACTTCATGATGCATTCTCGACATGACGGTCCGCATTCTTCGGCAGGCTGATGCGAGTTGTTCGTGGTGGCTTGGCTGCTGCTGACCAGTGCGACGGAAGTGATTCGCCGCTTTCTCCTCACCCATTGAAATTCGAGTGCAGCCCATCGGATGGGTGCCGATGCACGCGGCCCCGAAACTGCCTGCTGAGGCGGCGGAGTTCACGGGACAGTTTGTGCTGGAAGCGAGAGCATGCATGTGAGAACTTCACCGCGAGAGGCCTGTTCTTACGGGCAAGGGCTGCCGACACCGTAGCGAGTTGTTGGTGGGCCCGTTCAAGTTCCGCGGTCAGGCGCTCCTTGTCGGCTAGCAGGCTGTCCCGGTGCCCGCGGGCATGGCGGGCGGTTTCTTCCCAGGCTGAAGCGCGGGCACCAGCGACCACAATCTGATGCTGATGGATCTCGGCCTGCTGAGCATATCGCTTGCTTTCAGCGGCGAGTGTGGAAACCGTGGCCGCCGCTGCGGTGAGCTGCGTGACCTCTGCCCGCAGGCTCGTGATCGTCGCCTCGGCAACCGCTGCTCGTTGCCACTCGGCAAAGGCGACGGCGACACTGCGCTTCCCCGCGTTCACTTCTGAGAGTCGCTCTACGCCATCAACCGCTGGCATTGGCTCTGACCCGGCGAGGAGCTGGAGCCGCCGGTAAAGGTCCAACACGTCCGTGTCATAGGCATTGAATAGTTCAACCCAGGATGAGACCGCACGCTGAATGAGGAGATCCTCTCGGAAGCGGCCGGATAAGTTGCCCAGCCCAATTCCCAGGACCGCCTCAGCACGCGCAGAGCATCCCGCGGGATCAGCCACGAGCTGACTCACTTCCACAACCAGGCAACGGTCGGCATGCCGCTTGTGAAACTGTTCGATCGTGCGGTTGTAATGACACCAAAGCTCGACAGCGAACGATGGATCATCAGCGAAGCGTGGGTCACCGCGACGAAACAGAGAATCAACGACCTCCCACGGTCGGCGGAAGATGAGCAGAAAGCGGGCTTCAGGGAGCAGTTCCGCCCAGAAATCGAGGAACAGAGTCGTCCGCGGCTCTTTCCAGCCCCAGGGGCCATCGTGACGACGGCGGGATGCGGCCAACAGCTGGGCCTCAGCGGCGAGGTCATCAGGAATCGGGATCGCCCCTTGGGTGGTAAATCCCTCGGGCCCGAGGCCGTTGGCCATCAGCACCCGCTGGTGAAATTCATAGATCTCCAGGTCTTCGAAATGACCGACAGGATTGCCATGACCGGGACCGAGGAGCTGGTCACCGAGGTGAACGCCGGCATCGGCCAGCAGTGACGCTGTCAACGAGGTGCCAGAACGGTGCATGCCGGCAACAATGATCGCCGGAGCGGCCCCAGGGGTTTCAGCAGGCATACCAATCATTCCTTAGGTTTTCCAGGGAGCGGGAATACCAAAAAAATGGCCGCAAAAGAAAGACTGGGTGGCTGCTAGGATTCGCGGGCGGAGGCCACAAAGGGCTGTTTCAAAGGCGACGAGGCTGCTCTTTGGCCTTGAGATGTCTTGTGGCAAGGACCTAGTGTCTGCCGGTGTAGCGGCGGGCTGTGCTGCCGTCCCGGCAAGCAAGTTTGTCATTGTGAGCAATCTCCGTTCATGGCCATGCGACGTCCCATTCTGATTACTGGTGGTGCTGGATTCATCGGTGGTGAATTCGTCCGGCAGTGCGTGGCTGCCAGCCAGCCGGTGATCAATCTCGACAGGCTCACCTACGCCGGCAACCTCGATTCACTGGCAGCGGTCACTGAAAGTCCACTGCACCTGTTCGTCGAGGGCGACATCGGTGACCACGCCCACGTGTCGGCCTTGTTGCAGGAGCATCGCCCATGGGCAGTGGTGAACTTTGCTGCTGAAACGCACGTCGATCGGTCAATCGACAGCCCTGCGGCCTTTGTTGAAACCAACGTTGTTGGCACGTTCCGTCTGCTTGAGGCCACGCGGGGCCACTGGCGGCAGTTGCCTGAAGCTGAGCAGCGGGTGTTCCGTTTCCTGCATGTCTCGACCGACGAGGTCTACGGCTCGTTGGGGCCAACTGGGGCGTTTACCGAAACCACCGCCTACGCCCCGAATTCACCCTACTCCGCCTCCAAGGCGGCGAGTGACCATTTCGTCCGCGCGCATCACCATACCTATGGACTTCCGACCCTCACTACCAACTGCTCAAACAACTACGGTCCGTTTCAGTTTCCTGAAAAGCTGATTCCACTGATGATTCTCAACTGTCTCGCCGGCCGCCCGTTACCTGTCTATGGCGACGGAAGCCAAGTCCGCGACTGGCTGTTTGTGGGCGACCACTGCCGGGCGATCCGCCTGGTCCTCGAACAGGGCCGTGTCGGTGAGGTCTACAACATTGGTGGCAACTGCGAAATGAAGAACATTGACGTGGTGCAGACAATCTGCCACTGCATCGATCGGCTTGTCCCGGATCTGCCCCACAGCCCCTCGGAGTCGTTGATCACCTTCGTGACCGACCGGCCGGGGCATGATCGCCGCTATGCCATCGACTTTTCCAAACTCACCAGTGAACTCGGTTGGCGGCCACAGGAGACCTTCACGAGTGGAATTGAACAGACGGTTCGCTGGTATCTTGAAAATACCGGTTGGATCGATCGGGTTGCCAGCGGCGGCTACCGTCAGGAGCGGCTCGGCCTTGGAAATCCCCGCGAGGGCTGAGGGCGGGGTGACTCGGAAACACCGTGACGGGACGTTGCGGGCAAGAGGCGGTCGGCGTTCCTGAACCCATTGGTTGACTCAGGTTCAGGCAGCCCGCTTGAGACCGCTTGCATACGCTGCGACCGCGTCCTGCCAGTCAGGTAGAGCGGCTCCGAGGATGCGGGTCGCTGCTGTGGTGTCGAGCACGCTGTACGCTGGTCGTTCGGCAGGTGTGGGGTACCTGCTGGTGGGAATTGCCGTCAGATCGGCAGTGATTCCCGCCGCGGCAAACAATGCTTCAGCCAGGCCATGCCACGATGTTGCTCCAGCGTTGGTCAGATGAAAAAGGCCCTGCGCGTCGGCGGCCAGCAGGCCCAGCATGGCGGTGGCAACATGCGGCACAAACGACGGCGTGCAGACCTGGTCGTTGACGACCCGCAGCGGCTGCCGGGCGGTGGCGAGGGTTAGCATCGTGTCGAGAAAGTTCCGGCCCCGCACCGGTCCGGCGTCTCCGACGGAATAGAGCCCACAGGTGCGAATGATCAGATGACGTGCTGCCCGCCGAGCAGCGGTTTCGCCAGCGAGTTTACTCTCGCCGTAAACGCCCAGCGGCCCGGGCGGATCAGACTCGTGGTAGGGCGTCCGCCTGGTCCGGTCGGCACCGAAGACATAGTCGCTGCTGACCTGAACCAGCGTCGCCCCGTGTGCGGTGCAGGCGTCCGCCAGAAATCCAACTGCAGTCGCGTTGGCTGCCCAACAGGCGGATGACTTATTTTCGGCGGCATCGACTGCGGTCCAGGCAGCACAGTTGATGACAGCCCGCGGCTGGTGCTGGCTAACGAGGTTGGCAACGTTCGTGGGGTCGGTGATATCGAGAATCGCCCTAGGCAGCGGCACGGCGGCCGGGCCGAGTTGACGGCAGATCTCCCTGCCCAGTTGGCCATTCGCCCCCGTCACCAGAATGGAGCCTGATTTCTGCTGGGGTTTCATGGGTTGCCTCACACTCATCTGCAATCTGGATCAGATAGCGGCCATAGTCGCTCTTCATGCGTGTCCCTGCGTCTCGCACCGCATCCGCATCGAGATAGCCGAGGTTCAGGGCGATTTCTTCGAGGCAGGCGATTTTCAGCCCTTGTCGCTCCTGAATGGTCTGCACGAACGATGAGGCCTGCAGCAGCGATTCGGGGGTGCCGGTATCAAGCCAGGCAAATCCCCGGCCGAGTTGTTCGACATGCAACTGCCCGGCGTCCAGATAGCGACGGTTGAGGTCGGTGATCTCGAGTTCACCGCGCTGGCTTGGGCGGAGCTCGGCCGCCAGTTCGGTGACTGCTTCGTCGTAGAAGTAAAGCCCAGGGATCGCAAAGTGGGACCGCGGGCTTGCCGGTTTTTCTTCCAGCGACAAGGCCCTTCCCGCAGCGTCGAACTCAATGACGCCGAACCGTTCTGGATCACTGACCGGATAGGCAAAGACCGTCGCCGCCTGCTCCCGGGCGGCGACCTGCTGAAGCACAGCCTGGAAGCCGTGGCCGTAAAA
>WTHB01000074.1:0-22060 GCA_011523305.1 Planctomycetaceae bacterium
CTCCATCTGCACCGGAGCAAATTCTCGCCAGCGGTGGCCGCGTCCTGGCCGTCACTGCCTCAGGCCCATCATTGGCCCGAGCCAAGCAGCGGGCCTATGAGGGGGTGAAAGAAATTCGCTGGCAGGGGGCCTGGTGCCGAAAGGACATCGCCGACAAGGGGCTGCGACACGAGCGGGAGCATGCCGCCGCTGCTTCGCCCGAGGAGCCTGTGGCCAGCTCGTCCCCGGCGGAAGGAACCCCATGAAACTCGGCGTCGGGATCGTAGGCCTCGGTACCCGCTGGGAAAGCCGGCACCTGCCCGCCATCCGCTCCTTGGCAGATCGGTTTGAGGTGCGAGCCATCTGCGAACAGGTGGCCCACCGGGCACGCCGGGCAGCGACCGAACTCAATGCCGTACCCCTCGATGGCTTCCGCGCGCTGGCAGACCGAGAGGACGTTGATGCGATCCTTTATCTTGCGGACCAGTGGTATGGGGCTGCTCCAATTCTGGCCGCCTGTGATGCGGGCAAAGCGGTCTATTCCGCTGCCTCGCTTCCCGAACAACGCGACGAGGTCGAGGCACTGCTAACGCGGGTTGAAGGATCGGGCATCGCATTCATGGCTGAACTGAGCCGCCGGCACGCTGCGGCTACCGTGCGGCTGAAGGAACTGATCGCCACCCGACTGGGACGCCCCCGCACGGTGTTCTGCCACCAACGCCTTCCTCAGCCAGCCAGCGACCAGCGGACCGCTGCGCAGGCGGTGGCTCGTGACCGCCGGGATCTTCTCGAGATGGTCGACTGGTGCTGCTACGTGATTGATCAGCCACCGACCAGCGTCGTTTCTGTCCGGCACGAAAAGGAGCACGGCCAGGCGGGAAGCGACTATCAGATGATGAGTCTCGACTTTTCCGCCACCGACCGGCCGGGCAGCGCTCCCCTGGCGCAGATCAGTTATGGCCAATACATTCCAGCGGCCTGGGCGGAAGCAGTGAGTTTCCGGCCGCCCGCCGACATGCAGGTCGCCTGCGAGCGGGGCATTGCCTTCGTTGACCTGCCCGCCACCCTCGTCTGGTTCGATGACGCTGGCCGCCACCAAGAGTCTCTCGAAAGCGATCGCCCCGTCGACGAGGCGATGTTTCTCCAGTTTCACCGAACCACAACAAGTCTCGTCCGTCGGCTGGGAGGCCTTGGCGACATGGTACGGGCATTGCGAATCGTCGACGCCGCGCTGGAAAGTCAGTCCAGCGGACAGCGACTGCCCTGCCCTTTCGCCTAGGCACAGGCACCTACCGCGACAGGCTTCCCTCAGCCGTTCAGGGCAGCGACCACGAGATCGCCCACCTCACTCGTGCCATAGCCCATCCGACCAGCCGCTTGACTTTTCATCTTGGTACCGGTGACCGATGCCACGGCCCGATCAATTCGAGCCGCCGCCGCAGGCTGGCCCGAATGCTCCAACAGCATCGCCATCGCATTGATCGCCGCAATCGGATTGATCTTGTTCATGCCGGTGTACTTCGGGGCGCTTCCACCCATCGGCTCGAACATACTCACTCCACCGGCATCCGGGTTGAGGTTACCACCGGCAGCGACGCCCATGCCGCCCTGCAGGATGCCACCAAGATCGGTGATAATGTCACCGAACATGTTGGTGGTGACGATCACGTCATAGGCATCAGGATTCTTCACCATCCACATGCAGCAGGCGTCGACATGGTTGTAGTCGGTCTTGACGTCGGGATAATCTTTCGCGACCTCCTGGAACGTTCGCCACCAGAGATCGTGCCCAAAGGTCAGCACATTTGTTTTTGCTACCAAGGTGAGCGTCTTCTTGGGACTGTTACGTCGCCGGGTGTACTCAAAGGCCCAACGGATGCACCGTTCACAGCCTTTGCGGGTGTAAACCGCCTGCTGAACCGCCACTTCGTCCGGGGTGTCCTTTTTGAGATAGCCCCCCACGCCACAGTAGAGATCCTCGGTGTTTTCGCGGACCACGACAAAGTCGATGTCATCCGGCCCCCGCCCCGCCAGCGGTGTTTCAACGCCGGGCAGAAGCTTGACTGGGCGAAGGTTGATGTACTGATCGAGCTTGAACCGAAGTTCGAGCAACAGCCCCTTCTCGAGCACTCCCGGCGGCACATCGGGATGCCCGATCGCGCCGAGGAACACTGCATCCTTCGACCGCAGCAGGTCAAGCCCACCCTCGGGAATGATTTCGCCCGTGCGCAGATAGCGGTCACCACCCCAATCAAGTCGCTCAATCGTAAACGCAAAGCCCTCAAGCTGGGCAACGGCCTCCAGCACCTTGACGGCCTCAGCGGTCACTTCAGGGCCGGTGCCGTCTCCGGCGATGGTGGCGATGGCAAGAGGGGCTCTGGACATAACAGCTCTCCGGGGGAAACGTTCCCACAGAACCTACCGCCCCGCCCCGGAATCGCAAGCGGCCTCTTTGCGGACCGCAGCGGACCGTCGCGAAACTGCTCTCCTCGACTGTTCGCTCAGCAAGAGATCGGGCGTGGTCGAACCCCCGCGCACCACTGCTCCAAAACGATCCCGAACAATCCCGCCCCAACCAACGGCGGGCCGGGCATGACACTCAGTTGTTACTGAATGTCAGCGCTTTATTCGGCTTTGCACCCAATGGGTTCCGCAGGAACCGCTGCCGGCAGCCCTCGCAAAGATCAAACCGAAGCGTGCGGGTGCCGTCATCAAGAAAGGCGGCAAGGTCCTGCTCCTCAAGCTGTTCAAGCAGGTCATGCATGTCGTCGAGGTGGTCACTACTGGCAGACTCAGCCGCCGTGGATGCTGCCTCTTCATGGTCATGCGGATTGACGGCGGGGAAGACACTGATTTTCACGACATGGCGAATTCCAAGTTCTGGATCGATCGGCCGCTGACAGAGATCGCATGAATAGTGAAGCACAGTTCGCCTCCGGGCCAGATGAGAAATAAAGAATGAAAGCGTGGATAGCGATACCCGCGTTGCGTCCGTCATGGCCGCATCAGCAGCCAGCAACCCCTCACCGCCACACGAAACCACTGGCCGTACACAATTGAGTCTGACGGCATCTTTCTAGAAAGGCAAGTCTTTCGATCCCCAAAAAAACATTGCTCCCGCGGGTCCTATATGGGTGCTCCTTCAGTGCTATCAGCATGCATCAGACCGTCCTGTGGTCGCCTTCACGCAGGTCCGATAGACTCTCACCTACCCAGCCGCGGGGTGGTGGCCGGGGTAACGCGATGAAGGGCCCCCGTGAGGATGAGCAGCGCAGCGATCCTTCCCCCGCCGGTCTCCAGCGCGCTTGAACTGAGCGTTCTGGTGCTTAATCGCTCATTTGCTGCTGTTCATGTGACCAGCGTCCGCCGCGCCCTGGCGTTGCTCTACCGCAATCTGGCTGAAGTGGTGCACGCCGAGCAGGGCAGTTTTGCGGCCTACTCGATCGACTCCTGGCAGGAGCTTTCGGCCCTGGAAGCCCTTGAGCCGAGCCCCGACCAAGACTGGATCAAGGCCGTTGGCTACGACCTCCAAGCACCGCGGGTCATCCGCCTGCCGCGCTGCGATTCCCGGCCTCGCCACAGCATGCGGTTCAACCGTCGCAACGTCTTTGCCCGTGATGCCAATCGCTGCCAGTATTGCGGCCAGCGTTTCCCCATGGGCGAACTCTCACTCGACCATGTCATCCCCAAAAGCCGCGGCGGCCCCACCACCTGGGAAAACATCGTCTGCGCATGTGTCCGCTGCAACGTCCGCAAAGGAGGGCGCACGCCCGCTGAGGCACGAATGCACCTCGTCTGCAAGCCAACACAACCGAAACGCAGCCCGCTGCTGGCCCTCAAACTTCACAACCCGAAGTACGCGAGTTGGAAAACCTTTGTCGATCGGTCCTACTGGCTCGTCGACCTCGAGGATTGAGCCTTCACCGGGCTTGATGACAGCCGCTTCGCAGCGCCGTCTGCACTCAGCAGAGCGGATCTTTCTTCTCGGTGATCACCGGCAACTGCGGTGACATTTCGGCGTTGAGTTCCGTGAACGGCTTCCACTCTTCCGGAAGGTTGTCTTCGTGGAAGATCGCCTCAACGGGGCACTCCGGCACGCACGCCTCGCAGTCGATGCACTCATCGGGGTGGATGTAGACCATCTGGTCACCCTCGTAAAAGCACTCGACCGGACAAACAACGACACAGTCCGTGTACTTACAGGCGAAGCAAGGCTCGGCGACGACATGCGTCATGGTAGGCAAACTCCTCGTGAAACACTTCAAACCGGTGAACCACTGCGAACAGGCAGGTGGGCCCGTCACCCGGGGGCATTCCCACATCGACCGGCTTCGCCGACTGGGCAAAGTCTACCGATTCCGGGAACGTTCCGGATTGACGCATCCTAGAGATGCTTGCCGTCACCTGTCAACGAAATCTCCATCGGACGAACGCCCCCTGCGGCTCCAGCCAGACCCCTTGCCGGCTGCGAAATCGGATGCCCCGCCATGCGCCACCTTGGAGGCGCTCTGGCGAGGGGGGTATAGTTCTTGAGGCACACCCTCCCCGGTGCCGTGGAGATGTCGACGTGACAGACGAGACCGGCACAGCACCTGATTCGCCCGCACCGCTCTGCACGCCGGCCGACCGGCAGCTGGTGGACGACTGTCTTGCCGGCACGCCCGAAGCGTGGGACCTCCTGCTGAAGCGGTACGGCCGGCTGATCGGCCACGTGGTCAACGAAACCGCACGCCGTCGCCAAACCTCCTTGTCCGGTGACGATGCGGATGACCTTGTCGCCGAAGTGTTTGCCGAATTGATCAGCCGGAACGCAGCTGCCCTGCGGCTGTTCTCGGGACGGTCTACCCTGGCCACCTACCTGACCGTCATTGCCCGCCGCGTCACCGTTCGGCGACTCACGCGAGCCAACGCCGGGCCCGTGGCGTCAGCCGACAGCGTCGCCGACCAGCCTGATGGCCACCCCACAGCGACCGAAGAAGCTGCCGACCAAGAAGAAATCGAACACCTCCTGAATCTCCTTCCCGAAGAAGAGCGCTCGCTGCTGAGGATGCATGATTACGAGGGCCGCAGTTACGGTGAGATCTCTCACGCAACTGGTGTCCCGATCGGTTCGATCGGCCCCCGACTCTCGCGAGCCCGCGAAACCATTCGCCGTGCCACCAACGGCAAGCCTTCGGGGGCAGGCACCGAGAGCTCCACCGAAGGATGACTTGCTCGTCCCTAGCGGGCGGCTGCACCACCAACCGGCGTGATCGTCACCGTCGGGTCTGCCAGATCGATCGGTTCATAGCCTGAGTAGGCCGGCATCTGCCAGAGCTGCCCCGGATCGGGAGCTGGGGCATTCGTGACGAGGCTGGTGATTTCGAGTGTGAACTCAACTCCGGACGCTGGCCATGACACCTCAACAAACCGCGGCAGGGCAGCACCAGAGGTTGGGTCGACCCGATGCCGCGACATGCGAACGCTTGCCAGTCGCTCGCCACCAGCAGTGAAGAGGTGCTGCTCTTCGACCAGTCCTGTCGCGGCCTGCAAGAGCGTGGACCGCAGCAGCGGACCGTCGGGCGAGTCGATGGTGCTCCGAATCTCAAAACGTCCATCAGGTGTCGTGAAGGGCCCCTCGTGCCGGTCATCCGGATCGAACCGGACAAGCCCCAGCAGTTCCGGGAGCCATTCAGCCTGAATCGGCAACAGTCGACGTGCAGACGATTGCTCATACTGATCGTGGCGACAAAACAGCATGATCGGTGGCTCATGCCGCCGGACCCAGAGCCAGAAGAGATCGTCATTGCTCCCCAGGTCAAGTTCGTTGCCGGTCAGCGATGTCTGAGCCCGCAGCCGAAAACGCCGGGGCGGTTCACAGGCCACCTGAGCCGACAGCCGGGGCACCCCCGGAACCGACAGCACCGCCTGCGAGGCCATGTAACTCCGCACCCGCCCAGTGTTGTCTTCGACTGCCGCCATGATCTGCTCGCGGGTCGGCTGGGCGGGAAGCAGTCGCGGCAGGGGCATCACCCCAACCTGATATCCACGCAAGACACCGGGGCAGCTGGCACCACTCCCGGCCACAAGCACGACCACCGTTGCCAGCAAAACCAAGGGCAGTGACGGCTTCCAGCCGGTGCAGTCGCTCATGCCTCACCTCCCGACCAGAGCAAGGCAGCCAGCCGCTCCTCGACCGCCCCGCAATCCTCTGCCGCAGGCGCCGCCACCGGAATTGAATAGTCACAGTCACGCCGTCGGCACGAGAGGGCCAGCACCTCAAGAGCGGGCGTGCTGGCGTCTGTCTCGACAGACCGTTCCTCTTCTCCCGGAGTCGGCGGAGCCTCAGCAAACCGCAGCACCCGGCGACGCACCAACTGCAACGCCAGCAAGTACCGCAAAGCTGCATCTTCGGGCCGGTTTTCCAGTGCCTCAAGCGTATCGAGCAAGACATCAACCGGGGCCAGGCTGACACCACTGCCGGGCTGTTCGGGAACAACGTTGCGCCACCAGGCCAGCGTCTCTGCGGGTGGCCCCGGCCATGCCTCCGCAGACCAGTCGCAACGGCTCAGGCTGCCAGCATCCCGGATGAGCGCTGAATAGATCACGTCACCGGGCGCAAACGCGGCTCCGGTTTCATGGCAGGCGGCTGCCGGTCGCTGCAGTTTGAGATCCATGCCAGGGCATCCGGGAAGCAACAAAAACCCGCAGAACCGACGCCCTGAAGCCGCCGCCTCAGGTGGCTCAGCGGCGGAACAAGAGGCTCGGTTGCGTGCGGTCGTGGCGGATATATCGCAGCCCGCCGGCACTGCCACAAGGTGAGTCACTCGCCCCGAGCCGACCAGCCAACAGGCCGGGCAAAACAGGCAGGCCATGCAAAGGCCTCGCAGCCTCTCCGGAGACCACAAGCCGAGCGACGTCCAGCATCCCGCCGGCCTCGTGATCGGCCACAACACGATCCGCCACCTGCTGAACCTCCGGGCGAGCATTGCCCATGGCGATGCCGAGGCCCGCCCCGCGAATCATGGGCAGATCGTTGCGGTCGTCACCAACGGCACAGATCGCCTCTGGAGAAATCCCCCAGGCTGCTGCCAGTCGCACCACACTTGACCACTTATCGATGCCAGCCGGGGCAATTTCGCAGAGCCAGTCGCGATAGCGAGGACTGCGGATCGTATGCAGCGAAAGCTCCCCAGCAAAGCGTTCCGCAAGCTGCCTCTCAAGCTCTTCCATTGCCTGCTGCGGCCCCATCGCAAAGCCTGCAAAGGCGCTTGCCGGAGGCTCACTGGCAAGAGCCGGCTCAACCCGCGCCAGGGCTCGGTTACGCTCGAGGTACTCCCCGAATCCGGTCGCCTGCCCCGCAGCATCGACCGCCGCCAGCGTCCGGCAGTAAAAGTCGAACCCCTGCTCGAAACTGTCGGTGTAGAGCACGGGTTCATGACCGGCCGCAACCACACACGCAAGAATGTCCGGAAGGGTTCCCGGCGTGAAGCCAGCCTGAAACAGCGTCTGGTGGCTGGAGGGCTGCTTGATCAATGCTCCTGATGCCGTGACGAGCGGACCGGCCAGCCCCAAGTCAGCCGCAACAGGCAGCACATCGCGATATCGCCGCCCGGTGGCAAGCAAAACCCGAATGCCCGCCGCCTGCATCAGCTGCACCGCCTCGTGGGATGCAGGTGTCACAGCATGCCGCCGGTCGGTGACAGTGCCATCAACGTCGAGCACCACGAGTTGGATCGATGAAGACACGGACGACGACGAACCTGGGAAACAAAGAAACCAGCAGCACGAGCGTTTCGACTATGATAGCGGCGGAGGCATCATGACGAGCACCGACACGACCAATGACAACGCTTCTCCGACTCCCCCTGCGTTCCATCCGGTGGTCCGCACGGGTGACATTCCGGTGGGTGAGGGACGCACCTTTGAGGTGGCTGGTCGGCTCATCGCCGTCTTCTTTGATGGCACCGCCTACCACGCCATGGACGATCTCTGTCCACACATGGGGGCCTCACTCGGCTCCGGTCCCTTCACCGATGGCTGCGTGACCTGCCCCTGGCACGCCTGGCGGTTCACCGTGGCTGACGGGTCCTGGTGCGACAACCCGGCCCTGAAGGTCGACGTCTTTCCGACCCGGCTCAGCGGCGACATGGTGGAGGTGCAGGTGCCGCCCGCACCCCGCTGCTGACACCGCCTGAACTGGCTGCCCGTCTCAGTCCGCAGCAACCGTTGTGCTTTCCCCCGGAGCAAGCACGCGGGCCTCGGCCAGGCCGGCTTCGTTGACCCGCTGCGCCCACGCGGCAGCATTTTGTTCAATGGGTGGCCAGGTCCCGTAGTGGCAGGGCAGGACGACCCGTGGCCGAAGCAGCCGAATCGCCTCAAGGGAGTCGTCGGGACCCATCGTGAACAGGTCACCGATCGGCAGGATCGCCAGGTCCAGCCCACGCCCCTGCCCATCGGGCCGACCAATCCGCTCCATGTCGGAAAACAGGCAGGTGTCGCCGGCCACAAAGAGCCGGACACCCCCAACATCGAGCAGCCAACTGGCAGCAGGCCCGCCATAGCTGCCATCCGGCAGGCTCGATGAGTGGTACGCCAGTTCCATTTTGGCCCGCCCTCCCGGCACCTCGACACCGCCGCCGAGGTTCATGCCAACAACTGCCTTGACGCCCTGACTGCCGAGCCACTGGGCAATCTCGAAGGCACAGTAGACCGTGGCGCCTGTCCGCTTGGCGATCGCCACCACATCGGCGACATGATCGAAATGGCCGTGCGTCAGCAGAATAGCATCACAGCTGACATCGGCAGCCTTCAGGGCCGCGGTCGGACACTCGTCAAAAAATGGGTCGATCAGCAGAACCCCACTGCCAGTATCGATGAGAAACGTCGCGTGCCCGCTCCAGGTGACCGTCACAGCCATCAATTCCTCCAGTCGCTCGGTTTCATCAAAAGAGAGAACGTTCGTGGCATCAGCCTTCAGGCCGCAGCCGCTTCATCATCAGTTTTTTGTAGGCTTCAACCCCCGGCTGGCCGTAGGGGTTGGTACCGACCAGCCGCCCCTCAACGACGGTGGCCAGCATCAACATCTGGAGAAGTTGGCCAACCGTATGCTCGTCGATACGGGGCAGGCTGATCGTCGCGGTAGGCCGACCGACCGACGCATACGCCTCGTTGGTGCCGTCTGTGGCAGCTTCGAGCATCGTCGGCCAGGCGGTACCGATCAGGTCATCCAGTTGATCTTCATTGCCCGCGGAACCGGCGAGGCCGGGCAGTGTCAGGGGATCCCGGCGAGGTTCCCCAACGCAAAGATTGGTGATGAGCTTGTCACGGCGACCTTCCTGATGCTGCTGGCCACGAGAGTGCAGATCCCGCGTGGTAACTGCCGTCAGGGGTGTCGCCCCCTTCTCGTCTTTGCCGAGGCTTTCCGACAAGAGTTGGTCGTACCAGAGGCCAACTGCCTCCAGCCGATTGCTCCAACTGGAAAGCACCCGAATGGTCGCCCCCATCCGCTGCTCGGCCAGATGACAGACCGCCACATACTGCAGCACCGGGTTCTCGGCCACCGGAGCCTCCCGAAACCGCCGGGTCATGGCCGCTGCCCCCTCGAGCAGCCGGACCACATCGATGCCAACAACCGACGCCGGCAGCAGACCGACTGCGGTGAAGACCGAGAAGCGGCCCCCGACTCCATCGGGAATGCCAAACACATCGGGACAGCCGAGTGTCGTTGCCAAGCTCGCCAACTTGCCGCTCGCACCGGTGATCGGCACGACCCGCTCAGCCAGCCGGGCGGCATCCTGCCCGACTGCCGCAGCCAACTTCTGCAGCAACAGCCGCGTCGCCACCGCTGTCTCAAGCGTGCCGCCACTCTTGCTGACCACCAGCATGGCCCACTGAGCCAGCAGGTCATCGGCGTCGGCCCGGCCCGCTGCCGGCGTGAGCAGGTCGAGCAACCCCTGGGCCGAATCGTTGTCGATGTTGTAGCCCTCGAACGAGAGCCGTGGTCGGCCGCCCCGCTCGCCACGGGACAGTTCGTTGTGAAAGGGATGACAGCACGACTCGAACAAGGCGCGGGTGCCCATGTACGAGCCACCGATGCCGAGCACCACGACCCGGTCAACCGTCTCGCGAAGCCGTTTGGCTGCCCTCAGGATGGCGAACAGTTCACTCTCTGGCCGCGTGGTGCCGTAGTCGGCCAACAGCCGCTCGGGCAGATCGATAAAGGCCGGATCGAGCGGGTCCACCCCGGCGTTGCCACTCCGCCAACGCTCGAGATCGGCCAGGCTCTCCCGCCGGGCAGCCTCCAGCGGCTCAATCAGGCCAACGAGATCAGCCTGAGGCATCCCGCCCGTGGCCAGCACGGCGGCGGCATCGTAGGAAATCGGATCTTCCGGGGGCTTCGGGCGAACAACACTCATCAGGGCAGGCACTCTTTTTTGCGGAAACGATGCGACGGCCACACGGCCACAGCGGTAGGATCGTTGGTGGGCCTCGACGGAGACGCCTCGATTCTGTCCTGGGGCAAACCATACCGGAGACAACAATGGCCGAGCAACTCTTTCAGGTGACCAACACGGTTGCCCTCATCGCCTGGCTGCCGCTGCTGCTGCTCCCCGGCAACCGATTCGTCACCGATGTCCTCTGCCGACAACTCGTCCCCGGGGGGCTGGCACTGATCTATGTGGCCGTGATCGGCTGGAAACTTTCGGCTGGCGGCTCTCCCCCGGGCGACCCCACTACCATCGCCGGGCTGCGGCAGGCGTTCACCGACGACTTCGTCTTCGCGGCGGCCTGGATCCACTATCTCGTGTTCGACATGGTGGTCGGCAGTCTGATCGCCCGCGAGGCCGTCGCCCGTGGCATTCCCTGGCCACTCCGCAGCCTGTCGCTGCTGGGAACCTTTCTGCTGGGGCCGGCGGGATACCTTCTCCATCTAGGTCTGCGGCTCCGCTGGCGGGCAGCGGCTGCGCCCCCCCTTGCAGACTCGGCCTCCTAACCCGACAACTGGAGGCACTCCTACCCTGTTTTTTCCTCACGCCCGGAGACTCCCACCGTGACAGAGCATGACCTGATCCGTGAACTCGCTGAAAAGAACTCCACGAAGATCGTCATGCTGGTGGCTGACGGCCTCGGCGGCCTGCCGACCGAGCCGGGTGGCAAGACCGAACTGGAAACCGCCGCGACCCCGAACCTCGACCGCCTCGCTGGGGTTGGCACCAGTGGCTCAAGCCTGCCGGTCCTGCCCGGCATCACCCCTGGGTCGGGGCCTGGCCACCTCGGCCTGTTCGGCTATGACCCCCTGACCTTCAAGATCGGCCGCGGCGCCCTTGAGGCGACTGGCATCGGCTTTGAACTCGGCCCGAACGATGTTGCCGCCCGCGGGAACTTCTGCACGCTCGGTGCCGACGGCCTGATCAGCGACCGCCGGGCGGGCCGCATTCCGTCTGAAAAAAGCTTCCAGGTGGTTGAGAAACTTCAGGCGGTGTCGATCGACGGCTACGAGGTCTTCGTCAAGCCGGTCAAGGAACACCGCTTCGTCGTTGTTTTCCGAGGCCCCGGACTCGACGGCCGGGTGGCCGACACCGACCCGCAAGCAGTCGGCGTCGCACCACTTGCGCCGCAGGCACTCGACCCTGCGGCAACGCAGACTGCCACCGTTGCTGCGGAGTTCGTGCGTCAGGCCTGCGAACTGCTCAAGGATGAACCGAAGGCCAACGGCCTGACGCTGCGTGGCTTCGCCGCCAAGCCAGCCCTGCCGACCTATGAAGAGCTCTACGGCCTGCGGGCGGCGGCTATCGCGGTCTACCCGATGTACAAAGGGCTGGCGAGCCTCGTCGGCATGAACCTGGTGGGCCAACCCCAAACGCTCGGCGAACAGGTCGATGAACTGGCTGCCTGCTGGGACGACTATGACTTCTTCTTCCTCCACTTCAAGTACACCGACTCCACAGGTGAAGACGGCAACTTTGCTGAAAAGGTGAAGCGGATCGAGGAACTCGATGCCATGATTCCCCGCATCGAGGCTCTTGGGCCCGACGTGCTGATTGTGACGGGTGACCATTCAACACCGAGCAAACTCCAGAGCCATTCCTGGCATCCGGTGCCAACGCTCCTGGTGGCGGACGCCTGTCGCCCCGATGGCCTGACTGCCTTCGGAGAACGGAACTGCCTTGCCGGCGGGCTCGGCCAGTTTCCGGCCAAGCACCTGATGCTGCTGGCGATGGCCCACGCTGGCCGGCTGGGCAAGTTCGGCGCATAAGCGGAACCCACCGGCCCGTTCAACCGGACCATGCCGCGAGGCGGCGGCTCCTCCGGCTGGACCGCTAACTGGTTGCGCCGGCAATCCGCTCAAAGGTGTGCACGAAGAGGCCACTACGGAGTTTCGGCTCAAACCAGGTGCTCTTCGGTGGCATGATCTCATCGGCATCGGCCACGGCCAGCAGTTCATCGGCACTGGTCGCATGCATGGAGAAGGCCACGCCGTCGGCACCGGCCCGCTGCTCAAGTTCACCGCAGCCCCGCACGCCACCGACAAAGGCGATGCGGGCATCCGTTCGGGGATCACCGATTCCGAGGATTGGTGCCAACACCCTGTCCTGGAGCAGGGCCACATCGAGGCTGGCGATCGGGTCGTTGCGGTCGATCGATGCATCCGGGAAGGACAGCAGCCACCAAGCCCCAGCCGCAAAGACGAGCACCTGACCACGTGCTGCCGGTGTCCCGGCGGCAGCCGGAGTGAGCGTACCCACCTCCCGCAGCCGGTCCAGAAACGCCTCGGCCGACAGGCCGTTGCGGTCGGCAACCACCCGGTTGTATGGCAGGATTCGCAGCTGATCGTGGGGAAAGACCACGGCAAGGAACCGACCGTATTCCTCACTGCCAGTATGGTTCGGGTTGGCCGCTGCCGAGGCAGTCGCGGCCCGTTCAGCGCCAGCCGACCGATGATGGCCGTCGGCGATGTAGAGCCGGTCCATGCTGCCGAAAGCGTCGACGTAGCCGGCGGATTCAGCAATTTTCCAGCCGGTGTGCTGAACCCCGTCGGGGGCGACGAAGTCAAAAATCGGAGCCGCTTGGGTATCGGCCGTCATGCGGTCGGTGATGGTCTGGCCGAAGGCGGACGCATCCCGAAAGCAGAGGAAGACCGGCTCAGCATGGCTGGCTGTCTCCAAGAGGTGTCGCGTCCGATCATCTTCTTTGTCGGGGCGGGTCTTTTCGTGCTTGCGAATTTCACCAGTACGGTACTGGTCCGCTTCGACGCAGGCCACCACGCCGGTCTGCGGCTGCCCCTCGCGGATCTGCCGATAGAGGTAGAGGCTGGGCTGCGGTTCCCGGGTGAGCGTTCCAGCAGCGATCATCGCCTGCAGGTTTTCACTCGCCTTCTGGTAGACCTCGGCAGCATGGCAGTCGATCTCCTCGGGCAGGTCGATTTCCGATCGCACGACATGCAGGAACGACAACGGCTTGCCTGCCGCCCGCTCCCGGGCCTCCTCGGTCGAAATTACGTCATAGGGGTCACTCGCGACCTCCTCGGCATGCTCCGTGGAGGGCCGTAGGGCAGTGAAGGGATGGATGCGGATCATGGTTCACCTTTCGTTCGTGCTGCGCGGAAACGCGGAGAATAGCGGTCATGAACACCTGCCTGCAAACCGCGTCCTCCTCACACGACGTTCAGGGCATGTCTGCCAAACAGCCGCCCGTGACTTCTGACAGTCTTACCGTTCCACTCAACGACACCGTGGGCAACCTGCTTGACGGGGGCTATTCCTCCCCCTACAAGAACCGGGTAGCCGGGGAGTGATGAGGCACCTGTACTCCGATCGCTTGGCCGTTGAAATCCAACCCTTCAAACGCATCCGTTGCGCCGATGGCACGCCGCCCTGCGACACTCACGATTGCCAACTTCAACCGGCAGACGCTCAGCGACCTGCTCCGGCCGGTGCTTGACCGAGCCCTCACCCAGGGCATGGTGGGAACCGACATCGTGATTGAGATCGTGGCTGACGCCCTCAGCAAAATTACCGACGACGAACTGCGGACATTTCTCGATCCCCGAACGGGCACGCTCCGCGGCGGCCTTGAGATTCGCATCGAGCAGACACTTGAATACTCAAAAAAATGGCGGGACTGGGATGACCGTTACGGCGACGAGGCCTGGATGCTCCGTAAAAGCGGCCGAACAATTCAAAAACGTGAATACTTCAAAAGTTTGATTCTCAGTTCCTGGCGATCGATGCAGAAACTGCATGCGCTCCAACCACATGAAGCCAAAAAACTCGTTGATGGCGTCCGGAAGGTTTACGACGAACTCTGCCGCGTGAAGCCAACCGACAACCGGCCAGGACTGGGCAACACCTACGGCCGCTAGCCAGCCCCCGGGCTCCGGCAGTGCACGGCCCACTCGAGCGGCGGCACGCCCCCGGGCGGTGCGTTATCATCAATGGCGAAGGGGAGTCCCTGTGTTTCCTCGGGCTGGGTACCGCCAAAGCCCAACGCGTCCCCTGCGGTCTCAGCGGAGATACACCTGATGCTCTCGCCGTGCTTCTACCGTGGTTTCAGACTCCCCGTGGGCATCCTCGCCGGAGTGATCCTGAGCGGCCCTGCTGCGCGGCTGGCCAACAGTGCTCCCGCTGCACGCCGTCCGAATGTCGTTGTGATCATTACCGACGACCAGGGCTGGGCCGACATCGGCTTCAACAATCCTGACCGTGCCTTTACCCCCAACCTCGATGCCTTGGCGGCATCTGGAGCCCGCCTCGAACGGCACTACGTCATGCCACAGTGCACGCCGACCCGCGCAGCAGTCCTCACCGGCCGCCTGCCAAGCCGCTTCGGGGGCCATGCCCTGCAAGCCTCCAACGAGCCCGCCTTTCCCCGCGGCACGCCAACCATGGCAAGCATGCTCCAGGCCGCCGGCTACGAAACCTTTCTCTGCGGCAAATGGCATCTTGGCTCGACCCCCGCCCACGGCCCGCAGCACTTTGGGTTCGATCATGCCTACGGCTCACTCGCGGGCGCCGTTGGCATGTACGACCACCGATACCGGAGGGGCCCCTTTGAAGTCACCTGGCACGACGACGGCAGGCCGATCCCTGGTCACGAAAACGGCCGGCACGCCACCGACCTCGTGGCTGATCGGGCGGTGCAGTTCATTGAGGCGGATCATGCCAACCCTTTTTTCCTCTACCTCGCTTTCCATGCCCCGCATACTCCGCTCGACGAACGCGGCCGGTTCAGCGACAGGCCCACCCAACGCGACCCGACTGATCCGACCCGCTGGCTCAATGAGGCAGACATTGAATGGTTCAACGACCCGGAGGGTCGGATCCAGTCAGAGCCCGACCCTGAACGCCGGCTGCTGCTGGCGGCAGTGCATCATGTTGACCATGCAATCGGCCGGGTGCTGACCGCCCTCGATCAGCAGGGCATTCGCGAGGAGACCCTTGTGCTGTTCTCGTCCGACAATGGCCCGCAGGTTACCTGGCCGGGCAACGCCTACCCGGATGATCTTGCCCTGACCAACTTCAATCAGCCGCTGCCGATGCGTGGCAGGAAGTGCGATGTCTGGGAGGGCGGCATCCATGTGCCTGGCATCATCTCCTGGCCGGGCACAATTCGACCACATCTCGTGACAACGCCTGTCCACATCACCGACTGGCTGCCAACAGTGGCCGACATCACCGGTTGCACGCCCCCCGTCTCGTGTGACGGCATCAGCCTGGAACGCCTGCTGCTCGAACAGACCCCGCTTCCAGCGCGTAGCCTCTATTGGGTCTGGCGAAATCCGATTGATCGCCGGGCACTCCGGCAGGGCGACTGGAAGATCGTGCACTACGGCAAACACCCACCTACCACTGCCGCGGCATGGAAATTGTTCAACCTGCAGCAGGACCCCAAGGAGCAACAGAACCTGGCTGCCGAGCACCCCGAGCAGCTTGCTTTGCTGCACGCGCTGTTTCAAAAAGAGGTGGCTCAAGATGCCACCCCGGCGGCCCGCTGACTGACCGAGCAGTCCTGCCGCAGCCTCTCACCGTGTCGACGGACCATGCACGCGGGGGTCAAGCCAGAGAGTTCGGTCCAGCACGTTGCCGGCAGTGGCTGGCTCAACGTGCAACCGGAGATGAGTAACCCGGTGCAGCGACAGGTCAAGTTGCAAGGGAGGCTCTCCACCGCGGATCAGTTCTGAGCAGAAGAGTTCCTGTGCATCGACTGCGTCCCGGCCAGCCTCCGGAACGGCTGACAGTGGTTGCCCTGCTGACGCAGCAGTCACCCGGACGACAACGCTCCCCCCCTGCCCTACCGAATCGTCGAGCCCCACAGCCGCCGTGAACCGCTTGGCGGCAGGATCGATGGCGTACTCAACACACACCGGCGCATGGATGGCAACTGCCGAGAAGCCCGTCTGCCCTCGAAGCCGCGGCCAGTCACCGCTACAGGTTGCCCCAGTCCGAAAGCCATCCTCAAGCGGAACGGGCAGCAGACCACCCACCTGCGGGTACGCTGCCGCCACCACCAGCGGCAACACCTGAGCCTGCTCGAAGGCGAGCCAGCGATCAGTGCTGCACGGTAGCCACACCGCAATCTCCTCGGTGACGCACTCCAGAGTGACTGGCAAGCCCGGCAGCACTGGCCGCAGCCTCGTTCGCCCATTGTCGCTGTCCGGGGCCTTCTTCACGTCGGCAGCATGGACGAGGAACCGAGAGCCATCCTCCAAGGCGACCCAGCAAACGTCCTGCCCCGTGGCAGGCAGTCGCGCCGCCGCCTGCTGGCCTGCCGGCCGGTCTTGCCAGTCAATCGCAGCCACCCGTTCCAGCGGAAGGGTGACAAGGCTGGCTTCATTGAGTGGCAGCGTCCGCCGCACGTGGCACTGACCATTTTCAATCATCAGTCCAGCTGCATCGAGCCGATCGTCGTTGGCCAGGATCACCGTCACATTTGCAGTCTTCTGCACGGACCTTGGTGGCCCGATTGCTGCGGTCTGGCGGTAGCCAATCACTGCTGTAGGCGTTATCTGCAGCGAACCGAACGAGACCGAGTCGAGTTCCAGTACCTCAGCGGACAGGCTGCGAATCCGACCGGCAAGCACCCCGCCGCCAGGCAGCACCACAAACGGACCGGTCGGCCAAGGCGGCACTGCCGCTGTCGCTCGTGTTGCCTGCGGCCCCGACAGGTCGGCTGCCGGCACGGCGACCAGATTGCTCGCGCTAACGACTATGAGCATCGCAAACCACACCCACCAGCGGGCCCACCAGCGCGCCGAATGCCGCTTGCAATCGCCTCCGCTCAGCCTCTTCCTCCAGCTCTTGCTCATGGCTGGGTTCTCTCACGACGCCCCTCTGCCGCCATGATCGGCACCAAACCCACTGGCGTCTGCAAGATGGCAAGTCCAGCGGCGGTGCCGTACTCCGGGCAGGAAGGGTCGGGCCAGGAACCATCCTCCTGTTGGTGCTCAAGCAACGCAGCGGCGACCGGGTGAAACCACTCCTGCCAGCCCGCAACGTCTCCCGTTGCAAGCCGTTGCTGCCAGCGAGCTGCGGCTTCGGCGGCGAGCCCGTACAACGCGTAGCCGTCTTGCGTTCCCAGGCTGATCGGATGGGCCTCAAGCCAGGCAAACCCGCGATCGATCACCTGCCCCTGAACACCTGCCACCTGCAACGCAAACAGGGCCGCCGCAGTCCGCGGCGATCCACTCGGCCCCGGTGCCATGCGATACCGAAACCCACCGTCGTCATTCTGCAGGGCGATGATGTAGTCGATCGCCCGGTCGGCGGTCGCCGCCTCAACCGCAACGCCGGCACAGCCAAGCCCACGAAGGGCAACCAGCATGCTGGCCGTCACCGAGATGTCGGCCTCTCCAGCAACCGGCTGATACCGCCAGCCACCAGCCGCGTTCTGCGTGCCGGCAATCAAGGCAGTTGCCCGAGTCAGGCAGTTCTGAAGAACGTCGCCAACGCGCTCACCCCAGACCTCGGCCAAGGCCAGCGTCGCGTAGGCATGGCCGTACATTGGCCCATGGGCTGCTGCCTCGTTGCCGGCGATGAGACCATCCGCATCACAGTGACGCTGGAGGAACCCGACCGCTCGCCTCACGGCGGTGGCATGAGGGCCGGCAACGGGAGTGCTGCCTGAACCGACAAGGGCCAGCACACCATGGGCGGTCACCGCAGCACTGCCGCGAAAGCCACCTGATCCCCATGAGCCGTCGTCCTGCTGCGCAGACACCAGCCAGCTGATGCCCCGCTGGGTTGCAGTCGCCAACTGTTCAGGCTCCACTCCGCTGGCTTGCACCGCAGGCCGCACCGGCTGGTCAGCGGACAATCCGCCGGCAAGCGCTGGCCACAGCACTGCTGCCAACAGCGGTCGAAGGTAGCACCAGATTCGCGGCTGAGATCGCGGCAACACGTGCATCAAGGCAGAGCCTGCCGGGGCTGGGGGGATGGAACATCCAGCGGCACCTGGCGAGGGGCCACACGCTGAAGATACTCGCTGAAGGCCGTAACCGTCTCCGGCGGCAGCGTCTGGTCGATGGCCATCCGCCTGCCAGCTCCATTCGTCGGATCCTCAAGCCGCCACCTGGGTCCGGCAGGAAATTCGGGCGAAACAGAGGCCCGCATCACCCCTCCCGCACCAGGACCACCTCCGCCAGCCGAACTCCCTGCAGCCGACTGTTCAACGGATCCGGCCGACTCAACAGCCAGGGTCTGATCAGCGACCGGCTCTGCCACCCGATCACTGAACACGCCCGCCCGAGAGCCGGGGTCCGCGGCCATCGACGCAGCCAGATCGGCTTCCACCGCAGCGACCGCGACCATAGCCGACACCAAGCGGGAATCTCCACCGGCCGCTAGGTCCACCGCGTCTGGCACCAGCAGGCCGAGTTCGGCCACCCTTGCCGACAACCTCTCGGCGACATCAGCCACGCCGACACCAGCCGCCGCCAGCTGGTTCCGCGCTAGCAGCCCCGGGAGCGTCGTCGGAAGTCGCTCGATCGTCAGTGGAAACGGTGGCTCTGCTGCCGCAAGCGTCGCCGCTGCCGCCTTCACTGTCGTCGTGAGCCTCCGTTGCGTCTCTGCCACCTGGTCAAGCCTGGCCACCGCTTCGGCTGCCAGTTGATCACGCCTGAGCCCCGGCTGCTGCGGCAGGATTCGATGAACCTGCCGGGCAAGCTGCCGCTCAAGCGCCGCCGCCTCTGCCAGGGTGAGTGCCGCCTGCCCCACTGCGACGGCCTCAGCAAGATCGGCCTGCGGCTGAGCCGCAGCAGCCGCAGCGACGAGCACCTGCTCACACCACCGTAAGAGCTCCGCTGGCGTACCGGCCGGCAGTCTGTCCACCAGCATGCGGGCATCCGTGGCAAGCGACTCACGTTCGCCCACCATGGCAGTGGTTTCCCGCCGCTGGTCGCTCTGGCGACTCCTCCGCGTGAGTACCACAAGCCGATCGAGCAGACTCCGAATTGCCTGTGAGACCTCGGCAGCGGTCAACGGCGGAAGGAGCGGCTCGCTGCCTGTCGGCTCGGCGGCCACCGGCTTCGCCCAGCCCCCAACGGCTGGCGGGACCTGCCGGACCACGGCCTGCCGCCAGGCCGGCGACACCCGCCCCGACAGGCCAGCGAACATTGCCAGACAGGCACCGCCGGCAAGCACCCAGAGCACTGGCCCCATGACCGCCGGCTGCCGAGTGTTCGGCAACTGCTGCACTGCCTGCGCAGCCTGCTCCACGGCCAAGGCGGCAAAGTCTGCGGTGGTCGGCTGCCTTCGCTCGGACGAGACCGCCACCTGCTCCGCCGGGCTTGTCGTCAGAAAACCGACCGCACTTGAGACCTGGCTGCCGAGGTGCGGCCATGAGCATTCCCACTGCCGAGCCACCGAGATGCGGGTTGGCCATCCCGCTGGCAGACCACGATGCTTCACCTGCATCCAGCCGCTGAGTGCCACCACCAACCAGACACAACTGCCACCGAGCCAGATCCGTTCCGGCCGCAGCCACCAGTCAAGCCAGGCCACTCCGGCAACCGCCGCCACCAGCGTGACCAGGAGCGTCCCAACGCCCTCGAGCACCAGGAGCAGGCGGGCCCGACGCACAGCCCGGTCAAGCCGGGCAGCAAGCTGTTCACTGGCGAAGGTGACATCGGGCTTCATGGCAGGACCTCCACCGTCTGCGGGTGCGCTGCAGACCACCAGGCGACACCCGCAGCCAATACTGCAACCGCCAGCAACAGATGCCCAAAAATCGGATGCTGGGGCGGCTGGGAGCCGCCGGCCGGAGGCGACACTACGGGCTGGCTCGCCCTCACCGGCCAGGCCGACGCGTGCTGGCCCTTGCCCAGTTTTCGCAGGAGTGGCGGCGTGGCGAGCCTCGTCAGCGCCTGCCGCCAGTAGGCCTCGTGCAGGGCATGACTGGTCGCTGACTCCGTCGCTCGCCACCGCCAGGTCTCAACACAATGCCCCAGCACCTGACCGGCTCCAACTCGCCCCAGCACCACAGCCGGCACCTCTCCACCTGCCGGGAGTGGTCCGGCAGTGGCCAGCACGACCGTCGTCGGCTGGAGCCCCACCGGCATCAGCAGATCGTAGGCCGTCCCCAGCATCCCACGATCAGCAGGCAGCCAGCCGGCCAGCACTCCCGCTGGACGGGACCGCACGGGCAGGCCTTGCTGTTGTGGTGCCGCCAGCGGGCCATCAACCGTCAGCGGCAGCCAGTCCGTCGCTGCCCCGGCGGCGAAGCCGCCAAAGCGAAATCGCTGACCGGGCGACCAGGCCAGTCCGAGCCTGCCAGCGACCACCGCCTCACCAAGTTCGGCCAGCACCTGATCCACCTGATCCATCCGGTCCATCTGGTCATGGAGAAGCGGCGGTGAAGAGGCAGCGCCCTCGGTCGGCAACTGACCTATGACATCTCCCAGCCAGACCGCATCGTACTGCGACCAATCGATCGTTCCGCGACGGGCTGGTGGCTGGTGAGCCAGCAGCCGGGACTCAACCTCAAACCGCTGATCTCCAGCCAACGCCTGATTGAGAAAGCGATACTCAAAGCGAGGTTCACCCTCCAGCAGCAGCAGTCGCGCCGGCCGTGGGGCAATCGTCGTCGCTAGTTCAAGCGGTGCGGTGTCAGTCATTGCCGGTGCCGCCAACTCACCTGGGAGCAGCCGCACCTGAAGCTGGCAGGCTCCTTCCGGCTGTGATGGAGCGACATCCCAGCCAAGCGTCAGGTCGGCTCGTCCGCGGGAGGTCTCAGGGAAACCGGTAGAGCCCACGGTGAGCGTAAAAGGCTGCTCGGCAAACCGGCCGTCCGGACCATCAAGCGCGACCCGGCCGGAAGTTCCCGCCTCCCCCCAGACGGTCACCGGAATCTCCAATCGCTCACCCGGCCAGCACAACGGTGGCACCGCTGCCGTGAGCCTCTCTGCGGCATTGACCGCTGGCGTAGCCGCTTGCCTATCGGCCGCCGCCACGCCAACTGCTGTCACCCACCAACTGACCGCCACCAGCACCACCGCAACCACACCATAGCCGCATCTCGCCCGCCAGCCCGCCGCCGTCAGCCACCAGTCAGCCGCCAGCGTCAGGGCTGCCAGAAGGAGCAACAAGACCGTCGGGGTTCCAAACCACCGCAGGAACGGTGGCCACGTGGCGGCAGTCGGCAAACATGCCGCCCGCGTCGCCTGCCGCAGTCCAGAAAGATACGGCAGCAAGACCGGCCAGGCGGCCAGATCACTCCACCGAGTTGTCTCGTCGCCAGGTCCTGTTGCCACCGTGGCTGTCAGCGTAAGCGGCAGGGCCGACATGGTGACCGCGCCGCGGCCCACCGTTCGCACGAGAGCTGCGACCGCCCCGGACGGCTCAACCACAGCCAGCGGCGTCAGGCCAGTCGAACCCGCTGGCAGACTCAAATCCACGAGTCGCTCGACCGTCGGCCCGGGCAGTTCAGCCATGTCATCAGCCGAGGCCCGCTGGGACAGCGACTGTAGAGCGGAACTGACCACCAGCCGCCCACTCCTGGTGTCACGAGGTTCACCAGCGAAGACACCAATGTGCTCTGCAAGCACCTGACGCCACCGCGGCCAGTCAACGGAGGCCAGCGTGTCTGGTCCCAGCAGCACCATGAC
>WTHB01000074.1:22160-30995 GCA_011523305.1 Planctomycetaceae bacterium
GCCACCGCGGCCAGTCAACGGAGGCCAGCGTGTCTGGTCCCAGCAGCACCATGACACCGCCGCCCTGGCGGACCCACGCCACGAGTCGGTCCGCCTCTACCGGTGTCGGCACCCGTCCATCCTCGAGCACGATCAGATCGTTGCGTGCCGCCGCCGCAACCGCCGCCTGCAAGGAACCGCCTCCTTTGGAGAATCCCAGTACATCGACCGCTGCTCGCAGACCAGTCACCGATGGATCAGATGCCGTGGCCGACTCGCCTGCTGTCACTAGCCAGATTCGACTAACGGATAACCTCCCGCCACCATCCGTCGCAGCACGCCACGCCGGCCGTGCCGCCGCCGCACTCAAGGCGAGAAGCATCAGCATCCGCAGCAGCACCGGCCACTGCCACCACGACCGGCGTCCCTTCCGGGCCGCCCGCCGCAGAATGGCAAGCGGTCCGAAGGCAACATGCGGCAGCCGTCGCCGGGCCCACCAGGCGATCACCAGCGGCAGCACCACCGCCAGCAGCCAGATGAGCAGTGTTGGTTCGGTGAAGCGGATCCCGAAGCCAGCGGTAGTGGCAAGCAGGGTCGTCATCACGTGTCCATGCCAGCAAATCGTTCCGCTACCAGCCGCGAGACAATGGCCGCTGCCGTGACACCCTGGGCATCCGCCTCGAACGAGGGAACGATCCGGTGACGAAGCACCGCCGCCGCCGAGCGCTGCAGATCTTCACGGCCAACGCAGGGGCGACCGGCGAGGGCCGCCCGCGCCTTGGCCGTCAGCACCAGAGCCTGGGCTGCCCGCGGGCCTGCCCCATATTCAACCAGAGGCGTGAGCCACCCTGCTGCACACGGATCATCGGGTCGGCTGGCCCGGACCAGTTCCACCGCCTGTTCAAGCAGGGGCTCAGCCACCGGAATTAGCCGCACAATCCGCTGCGCTTCAACGAGCGACTCTCGGCTCACCACCGGCTCAACCTGCCCGGCGCTGGCCCCGGTGGTCTGCCTTACAACGGCAACCTCTTCGGCCTGGGTTGGGTAGTCAATGCAAATCTGCAGCAGAAACCGATCGAGCTGGCCTTCGGGTAACGGATAGGTGCCCTCCTGCTCCAACGGGTTCCGTGTTGCCAGCACAAAGAAGGGCACGGGCAGGGCATGCCGCACACCCCCCACAGTCACTTGCCCTTCCTGCATCGCCTCCAGGAGGGCGGCCTGGGTCTTGGGAGGAGCCCGGTTGATCTCGTCCGCCAACAGCACATTGTGAAACACCGGCCCGGGGAGAAACTCCAGCCGCCGACTGCCGGTCGGCTGATTGGTCAGGATGTCGGTGCCGAGAATGTCGGCTGGCAGCAGGTCGGGCGTGAACTGAATGCGGCCGAAGTCCAGCATGGTCGCTGCGGCCAACGACTTGACGATCAGCGTCTTGGCAAGCCCCGGCAGGCCTTCCAGCAGACAGTGTCCGCCACAGAGCAGGCTGACGAGCAAGTCGTCGATGACTGCGTGCTGCCCGACGACCACGGAAGCCAACGCTGATCGCACCTGCTGACCAAGGTGCGCGACACCCTCAAGCGCGGCGACCGCCAGGGGCAATGCGGGCTCGGCACGGCTATCGGACATGCGCTCTTCGGAAGACGTCATGGCTGCAAGTCTACGGCAATGGGCCGATATCCGCCCCCGCCGCCTCCAGTGGAGCCAGGCACCACAGCCGCCCCCCGGCGACCACCGCCAGCCGTCGGGCCTGAGACGGCTCCGACTGCGGCCCCTGTGGACCGGCCCGCTGCGCCGCCGCGCCGACCAGCACCAGTTTGGCGGTGATTAAAACGGTTGCAGCCTGCTGCCCCGGGAAAGTCCGCTCGGGAACCAGCGGGGCTAGGAGCAGGTGCTGGAGAGCCGCCTCGTCCGTTGCCCCGACTGGCCAGACTGCATGCCCCCCGACCACTGTGGCCGGCCCGATCCCCGCCGCCTCGGCCATCTCCCCGGGCAACCGCTTCGCCGCAAACGCAGTCACGCTCAGCCGCGTTCGTCCCAGCAGGCTGCCATCGCTGAGGGCCAGCGCGATGATTTCAGGCAGCCCCGCAGCCGGTCGGCACAGGACCAGCAGCCGATCACCGCCATCAGCCAATGCATCAATGACACCTGGGGCGGTCGCCGCTGACGAAGCAAGCCCAGACTGTTGCCAAATACGTTGCCCCGTGGTGCGATCGAGCCCAACCAACTGCCCCGAGGGCAGGGCAACCGCCACCAGGTGCTGGCAGATGGCCGCGACGGGCCGCTGCACTGCTTCGGGAATCGTCCGCGCAAGTGACTGCGGGACCCTGCTTCGCCACCGCACATCTCCGGCAACACTCCCCCGCACCACCACCTCCGCAGCGGCCGCGTCTGCTGCCTCCAGCACGACCACACAGTCTGTGGCATCAGCCGCAAGCGCGACAGCCTCTGGCGAGTTGGCTGAGGCAGACACCTCTGCCAGCCAGAGCAGCCGTCCCTCAGCAGCCTCAGCAAGGTCACATGCCACCATCGTCAGCCCAGCCGGAGCAGCCCGTGACGGCAGAGCCATCACCCCGAACAGCCGACTCGCAGCTGCTGCCACCGGCCCCACCTGAGGCGGCCGGGCAAGTTCCGTCTCCCGAACGCCCGCCTGCCGGGGAAAGAGCGGCTGCCGATCGTCCGCGTCACTCCCCCAACTCGGTACGCCTGTGTCGGCCTCAGCCAGCGCAAGACCCCGAGGCCCGGCCCAGGCGATCCGTCCGCCTGACTCCACTGCTGGCGTGCCGACGGCAGCGCGATTCCAGAGCACCCTCCAGCCGGTGGCCTCAGCAAGCCAGGCCGACTGCCGACAGCGGTCGGCCTGCACTGCCTGTGCCAGCGCCGCAACCCGTCGGCGGTCGGCGTCCGTCTGGGCCTCACGAGCGGCCAGCCCAAACCAGCCCCGCTCGGCGAGCCCGGTCCAGGCCGCAGGCTGTGCAGCCGGTGGTGGTGCGGCAGCAGCGTGGGCACGCCAGCCCACCAGCAGCACCCCAGAGACAACTCCCAGCAGGTGCAGGAAAGGTGATCGACGCACCACGGAACCACCGGGAACGAGCGAGATGCGAACAGGTCCCGGCAGGCAGCCCGAATGCCTTATTACCGGACGACGCTTGCAGTATACCCAGCCGCTTCATACTGTTGCCAAAGAGAGTTTCCCCTTGCCTCCCCTCCGGCCTTCCATGTCGACTGCTTCTTCCACCAGCGACGCTGACGATCTCTTCGCCAGTTCGACCATGACCATTGGCGAGCACCTGGAGGAACTCCGAGCCTGCCTGATCCGCGGCAGCATTGGGCTTGTCATTGGCGTCATCATCGGCTTCTTCATCGGTCGGCCAGTGGTTCACCTGATCGAGTCCCCCCTGCGTCGAGCCCTCGGTGAGTACTACACCGAGCGGGCCATTGACGCCTTTGATACCTGGACGCCTCGCCAGGCAGGTGGCCCCGGGCTGCCCTACTCTCGCGCTGAAGTGATCGATGCCGTTGAGCGACACGGGCTGTCGTTTGACCTTCGCGAGGTTCATCCAGGACGTCTCCCCGGAGCTGCCGCAGTACAACCGCCCGGCGAGACATTTGACCTGGAAGCCCTTCAGCCGATGCTGCTTTGGCAGCCATTGGCTCGGGACAGTCGCGTCAGCATCACCACCCTCAGCGCTCAGGAGGCCTTTGGCATTTATGTGAAGGCCGCTCTGCTCGTTGGCTTCGTCCTCGCCGGTCCCTGGATCATCTACCAACTCTGGACCTTCGTGGCCGCCGGGCTCTATCCCCACGAGAAGCGGCTGATCCATCTGTTCCTGCCGATCAGCACTCTGCTTTTTCTGGCGGGGGTGCTCCTCGCCTTCTTCTTCGTCTTCGACTTCGTGCTATCGTACCTCTTGGCATTCAACGAATGGCTGGGGCTCGACCCCGACCCCCGCATCAGTGAATGGCTCAGTTTTGTGCTGTTCTTACCGGTGGGCTTCGGCCTCGGGTTTCAGCTACCGCTGGTCATGGTATTTCTCGACCGGCTCGGCATCGTCGAGGCAGATACGTTCACCAGCCAGTGGCGCATGGCCCTCGTGGTGATCTGCATCACCGCCGCCATTCTGACCCCAGCCGATCCGTACAGCATGCTCTTCCTGGCGACTCCTCTGGCGGCGCTCTACTTTGGCGGCATCGCCCTGTGCCGGTGGACAAATGGCCCGGCTGCCGCGGCCACTCGGCCCACGCGCTAACGGCCTGATGCCACGGGCTGCGGCCCTGCGTTCCCCACCTCAGGCAATGAAGGCCATCCAGTAGAAGATCAGCCCTGTCACGGTAGTCACCAGTAGGTCGGCCGCCGCGCACCGGGCCATCAGGCGATGCCGTCGGCTGTGCGGATTCGGCTGTGGCGGAGCAGGAAACCGCCGCAACGCCTCGACCAGCACCCAGAGCAGCAGCACGAGCGTCGAGACAGCAAAGACCAAGTGAATGGCCAACGCCGTGCCAACGCCGACCGGCCAGTAGGGGCTTGGTGCCGCACGAACCTTCCAGTCGCTAATCAGCCGAATGTCGACTTCAAACACGACAATGGCCGCCAAGAGTGCCCCAATGATCACCAACTGCAGCGTCTTGTGCAGTTGGTACCGCCCCCGTCTGACCGCCAGGATGCTCACCGCCAAGACCGGCAGCAAAGCAAACAACCCGACAATCACAACATCCATGCCGACCGAAGCTCGGCTGCCAAGGAAGCCGTCGATGCCTGGAAGCGTCGCAACTGCGGCAAAAATCCCCCCTGGGTCCTTCATCTGTTTGTCTTCGCTCTGATCGGGTCGGGCTTTCTGTGGATCTCCTCCGGGTCTCATCGACTGTGGGCAGTCCGCTCGTTGTCCCGGTTCCCACTGACCTGTGCAGCCCCCCCAGCCCATAGCATTTGCTGCTTTCTCCCTGTTCGGGCTACGATCCCCACACCACCGGCCGAGTGGCGAAACTGGCAGACGCACGGGACTTAAAATCCCGTGGAGAGGAATCTCCGTGCGGGTTCGATCCCCGCCTCGGCCACTGAAGTCGCATCAATAACTGAATTTCGGGTTGCCTTGCTCCCGGGAACCAGGCTATTCCTCGGGCGCTGGCAAGGCGTGGCCTCGCCGCGGAATGCCCCTTCAGCATCGTTGCCTACAGGAACTCAGCATGCCGACTTCGGCAGACCATCACCTGATCGACCGTTCAAGCCGACGGACAGACGCTTGCCCATCTCCCGCCTGCCCATCCCCGTGGATGCCCTGGCTCGTCGCGCCGCTGTTTCTCTTCCTACCTGTTTTTGGCTGCTGGCTGGCTGGGGCTGGGAGCGGGCCACGGCCCACTCGCCCTCGCCCACAACTCCTGTCCACGGAGGCAACGCCGGTCGTAACGATGGTGACGGTTGCAACGCCCCGCTAAGAGGCAACCATCTCGAGAGCCCACTGCAACTCGCCTGTGAAAGCTTGCCGGTTGGCGTGACTACAAAAGGTGGGCTAGCCTTGCGGGAAGAGCCGACTCGGAGCTGACGAAGGTCTGTCCAGTGATCCGCAGCCGGCCACTCGCTGGTTGTTGACTCATGTCACTTCGGTCCCGCATCGCCACGATCGTTGCCCTGATTGTCACTGCAGTGGCGGTTGCCACCACGATTGCTCAATCACTCGCTGGCCGTGAGGCTGTGCTCGAGCAGGTTCGCCTGGGGGGCAATGGCATTGCCGAAAGCCTGGCACGAGCAGCCACCTTTGCCGCCGAAGTGCCCCGGCAGGTCGAAGAGGAGATGGGCCGGCAGATGAAAACCCAGGCTGCGTTGGTGGCCCATCTGGTTGCCCTCGGTGAGTCTGCCGATGGTTCCACCGCCACCATCAGCGGGCATCTCAAAGAGGTTGCCAAGGCTGCCGGCATCGAAATCCTGGCCACCGACTCGGAGGGTCGGGCCATCATCTATACCAACGAGACAGATGAGATTTTCGTCTTCTCGCCCGACCCCACCAAGCAGCCACAGGCCCATGCCTTCTACAAACTCCTGGATGGGAAAACGGACCATGTCACTCAGCAAGCCCAGAAGCGAGAGATTGACGACAAAGTCTTCAAGTATGTTGGCGTCGGAGGTGTTGATCGGCCTCGGATCATTCAGGTTGGCATGGAAGCAACCTTTCTGGAACGACTCGACCAGAATCTCGGTATGCAGCGGCTTCTCGATGAACTCGTAGCCGGTGATGTGCAAGCAATCACAATTCTCTCTTCTCAACTGACACCGGTGGTGAGCCGCCGGGCGGGTCCCACTGCGACGGCGGCAACAACCCCTTCCCTCTCTGCTGCCGATCGAGAGATCGTCACCGCTTCTTTCGAGAATCGACAGCCAGTCGGTCGCCTGACCTCAGCCGGCTACCAGGTGGCCGCGCCTGTCACCCGTGCCGATGGCACAGTCGGCGGGGCCGTCCTGGTGCATCTTTCGACCGCTGCCGCGCGGTCACTCCTCTGGAAGCAGTCGCTCTGGGGCCTCCTGGCAGCCTGCGGAATTGGCCTCCCTGGCATCCTCGCAGCCGTCTGGCTGGGCCGGTCGATCGCGCAGCCGGTCCGAGATGCCGTCGCCTTGGCAGAAGCCATTGCCGCCGGTGACCTGACCCAGGCAACACCCGATGCACCCCACGATGAAGTCGGTCGCTTGCTCACGGCATTTGCCGGCATGAACCAGTCACTCAGCGGACTGATCGGACGCATTCAAGCCGCCGGAGCACGGCTGAGCACAGTGGAGTCAGACACCACCGAATCCCTGCAGCGTCAAGAACGCGTCCTGAGTGACTTCGATGGCTCCACTGCAGAAATCGCCGCAGCGGTCAATCAGATCTCGGCCACGAGCAACGAACTCCTCGAAGCAACCAGCCAGGTCCGAGATCTGGCCCGGGAAGCCCAGCAGGTCGCCGACGAGGGCCAAGGCGGCCTGGAACGAATGACCACGTCGATGCACCAGCTCGACGAAGCGATGCATGCCTTCACCCGCAAACTCGCCACCATCAGCCAGCGGGCTGGGGGTATTACCGCCGTCGTCACCACCATCGCCAAGGTAGCCGAACACACCAACCTGCTTTCGCTCAACGCCACGATCGAGGCCGAAAAAGCTGGGGAGTCGGGCCGTGGCTTTCGCATCGTCGCCCAAGAGATCCGCCGCCTCGCCGACCAGACCGCACTGGCCACGAAGGACATTGAACGACTGGTCGGTGAAATGCAGGCCGCCGTCTCGAGCGGAACGATGGAAATGGACCGCTTCCGCAATGAAGTCAGCGGACGGGTGGTGGCAGTCGCCGAAATCAGTGACAGCCTAGGCCGAGTCGTTCAGCCAGTGGCCGCTGTTAGCCATTCACTGGAGCAGGTTCACGAGGGCATGCAAGCGCAGTCTCAAGGGGCCGGGCAAATCCGTGAGGCGATGGAAGCCCTTCGCAGTGCTGCTGGTGAATCGTCAGCAGCCACCGCAATGTTCTATGCGTCGCTGGACGAACTCCGTACTTCGATCACCGAACTCAACCACGAGGCAGGGCAATTCCACCTCAAGGACTCACCTGGCTAAGCCTTCCCCACCCTGCCAGCCGATGAGCCTCGGAACACACGGCCTAGCGAACCGTTCCACCCGTGCGACTGGCAGTCTGCCGAGTAACCAGAAACCGTCGCAGTCCGCTGACAATTCGCTGCGGTGACTGACTGCCTGAGGCCATGAAGACTGGCGTCTCGCCATCGTCGGTCACAATCACCTCAACCGCATCGGGCTCAAGTTGCCCACCGAGCAGTTGCTCCAGCGAGGCATCTGCCTGCTGGCCATCCGCGGTCGCCGCCGGCATGGCAGCCATCACGAAACTCTCCGCGGCAAGGGCCCCAAATTCAGGATCGTTCACCAGCGTGGCTGAGCGGATGGCAGCCGTCTTCTCGGCGCTGCCCCTGACCACCAGCAAAAGCGGTCGTTTGCTTTCCCGCGCCGCGGTAACAGCCTCGCCAAGACTGTTGAGAACAGGCCGGGCATTCGTCGCGACCGGCTGCCGGGCGGGCAGCTTCGCTGCCATCTGCTTGATCCAACTCGATGCAGATGTTCCCCGATAGCCCTTCTGCTCGGCCAGTTTTTCACCGAATGAGTCGAGGAGGAGCACCGATGGAAAGGTCCGCACGCCGTACTTGATGCAGATCCGTGAGCGTTCACTGCGAACCGCCGGACTGATGCCAGCCTGAGGCATGTCAATCATCAAAAGGACAACATGGTCATTCGCCCAGATGGTAAATGCCGGACTGGCGAATACCTTGTCTTCAAGCGTGCGGCAGTGGGGGCACCAGTCGCTCCCCGTGAAGAGGGTCAGCACCGGTTTGCCGGTGCGAGTCGCCGTCGTCAGGGCCTCGTCGTAGTCGGTCAACCAATCGTCTGATGCGTTGGCCGAGGCAACCGTCACCAGCAACACTGCGACCAGCATCAAGCCGGTCCGCATGGCGGGAGTGATCCGCCCAAGCAACAAAGTCATCTCCAACCTTCCTCCGTGCAGCCAAAGGTCCCAATGTGACATCGGGTGGCCGTTACCTCGTCCACGAGGCCCATCCTTGGCGATCTAAATAAAACGGTAGCAGTGATCATGAGAACTGACAACGAGCCGGCGTGCTACCGCCTCCTCAGACGGCTTGCCGCCTTTGCACAAGGCCCAAAGAGGGGGGTATCGACCGCCTCTGCTCTGCCTCGTGCTCCCCCGTGAACAGTGGCGGTGAGCAGCATTCGGCGTCGCCTGGGAAGAGCGATAACAGACAACCACCGAGAGGCACCAACGAAAAACGCCGCCCACCGTGAGGTGGGCGGCGCCTTCGCCTAGATGATCAGGAGAG
>WTHB01000074.1:31095-39142 GCA_011523305.1 Planctomycetaceae bacterium
AAAAACGCCGCCCACCGTGAGGTGGGCGGCGCCTTCGCCTAGATGATCAGGAGAGGGTTCCCTCCTTGTGTTGCGGGAGCGACTGACCGCCCCGCAACTGCAAACCTAAAACTGCCAGATGACGTCGCAGCCACCGTAGAACTGGCCGGACTTATCTAAGTTACTGCCGTAGGGCAGGATGCCGCCGTTGCGGGCCTGTCCTCCCGCGTCGCCCGAGAACCAGTCGTATCGCAGTTCTGGTCGGATGACCATGTTGTTGCCCACGAGGTAGTTGAGCCCCCAGGTCATCGCCCAGAAGTTACCCGCAAAGCCACCGGCGCCAGGCGACCCTTCACGCAGGCCAGAAACGACCCGGGTACCGTTGTTATCGCGGAACCATTCGAATCGCAGGCCACCGATCAGGTAGTCGGTGAAGTTCCAGAACATGTACTGGTTCACACCGTACCAGTAGGCTGAGCTTTGCTGTTGCCCCTGAGTGTTATAGTAACCCGGATCATTCCCACCAGCGTAGGCCTGATAACCGAAGTCACTCTGGTACACGTAGGTCAGTTTGTCACTGAACTCATTGGTGTAGACAACACTCGTCACCGAACGATTACCAACGAAACTGTTGTTGGTCGCAATGTCTTCGCCACCCAGCTGATTCCCACTCGAGTTGGCAATTGTCAAGGCCTGCGTACCGTCAGAACTCGAGAAGGTGATCGCTCCCAGGAACGATGCATTGCTGTTGAAGTTGGCATAATTGGTGTTGGCGATCGGACCACCGGTCTCGAGGCCATCATCCCAGTTATCCCAGCCATTGGTGACACCACCGATGATCGTCAGCTGATCATTCGGCACCCAGGTGCCCAGCACACCCGTGTGGGTGAAGGGCTCGCCATACTGCATCGTGTAGGCGTGGGTGTAGAAAAAGTTACCGATCGCCGGCACCACTTCGTAACCAATCAGGGTGTAGAAGTGACCGAACTTGACGTTCAGGTCCTGGCTACCGAGTTCACCGTAGAGCTGTGGCATAGCCAAGCCATAGTAGCGGCTCGAACCCCACCGCGGCCCGGTCAAGCCCAGCGGGTCAGGCGTGCTGCGGAAGGCGTCGAGACCGGCCGCGACGGTGTAGATGTAATCCGTACCGTAGAGCAGGTCGATCCGACCGCCCCAGCTGAGTTCGTCCTTGAGAATTCTCTCATTGACGAGGTAGAGCTGGTTCATTTGGCCCTGCCAACTCCGGTCATTGAAAGTGATCGGACCATTCCAGTCGGCGCCCCAGTTATTGGCACCGATGCCAACATCAAGCCAGCCGTAGGTCTCAATGCCCCGGTCAAGGAGGAAATCGGTCTCGAGGTAGCGAGTCGCTCCCTCTTCGACGGCAGCTTCCTGTGGGGCAGCGGCACGGTACTGATAGACGTCCTCGTCGGGCACACCAGCACGGGGCTGGAGCGTAACCGGAGGCTGTCCCTCGGCCTGAGCAAACGAGTCATAAATACTCGTGTCGATTCGCGACGGAACAGTCGGTTCAGCACCGACCGCTGCCGTCGCCACCAAACCTGCTGCCACCCAAACGGGCAGTTTGAATTTCAGAAATCGCATGGTTCTGGAGTCTCCCAATCCATAGGTATCGAACCTCAGACTGCATCCATCGCAGCCCACTAGGCGTTCGAAAGGAGAAATCCCGACCGGCCACGTCCGCCGCCGCGGGCCCGTCTTCCCCCCTTCTCTCTAATCCTTCGACCAGACAAGACGCAAAAACGGGCGTTGCGACGGGGCTCCGTACGTCTTGTCGAATCGTCACAACCGGACCTGCATGCCGGTAAGTAAAGCTGGGGAAACCTTAGGGGCTGAGCGTGCCCTCGAGCAGGGCGGCAACGAAAGCGTCGGGATCGAACGCCTCGAGATCCTCCGCGGCCTCCCCCAGGCCGACAAACTTGACCGGCAATTCGAACCGTTCCGTCACCGGAACCACCACGCCCCCGCGGGCAGAGCCGTCAAGTTTGGCCAGCACAATGCCGGTGCAGCCGGCAGCCTCCTTGAAACCTTCGGCCTGGGACAGGGCGTTCTGGCCTGCCGTGGCATCAATCACTAGCAGCACCTCATGCGGCGCGTCGGCAATCTGCTTGCTGATCACCCGCCGAATTTTCCCGAGTTCCTGCATCAGATTCGACTGCGTCTGCAGCCGACCGGCCGTATCGATGATGCAGATGTCAAAGTCGCCTTCAACCGCCCGGGTCACCGCCCGATGAGCGACGCTGGCCGGATCACAGCCCTGCTCTCCCCGGACAATCTCCGCTCCAAGCCGACCGGCCCACATCGACAACTGCTCGACTGCTGCTGCCCGAAACGTGTCCCCGGCGCCAAGAATCACCCGCTTGCCATCCGTGGTGAATCGTCGGGCCAATTTGGCAATAGAGGTGGTCTTCCCAGATCCATTGACGCCGGTGACCAGAATCACCGTCGGACCAGAGGCAGCGGTCGCCAGTGTATCAGCGGTCCCAGTGAGCCTTGCCAGCAGGGTGCTGCGAATGGAGTCAACCACGACGGCAGGATCGACCACTCTGGCTCGCAGCCGTTCACCAACGTCCTTGACGATCGCCTCGGCAGCCGACGGCCCCATGTCGGTTCGCACCAACGCCCGCCGCAGTTCCTCCAGGAAGTCTGCGTCAACATGTCGCCCCTCCTGCTTGAAGAGATCGCGAACATCCGTGTTGAGCACCTGGGCGGTCTTCGACAGCCCCGATCGCAGCCGCCCGAAAAACCCCGGCTTGTCGGCAGCAGGCTCAGCAGGAGCCTCGGAAGATGAATCAGAGCGGCCAAAGCGGAACAACGCCATCAATCTATTTCCGTCAAACGAGTGCAGAAGCGTTCAGAATGCATCACGGGGACGCAGCACATCCATCCGCCGAGGTTTCCTCGTCCAATCGCGCTTGCAACTGGTCACGATCGGCGAAACAACGGCCGAGAATCCCACTGACAAATGCCGGGGACCCGGCGGCACCATACCGCCGGGCAAGTTCAATCGCCTCATCCACGATGACTGGCCCGGGGGTTTCGGAACAGGCCAATTCGAAAATGGCCAGCCGCAGCACAGCCCGATCCGTCGCTGCCATCCGGCTGACCCGCCAGTGCTCCGAACGTTCGTCAAGCATCTGGTCAATCCGCTCCCGCTCACTGGTCACTCCCGCAATGAGTGCCTCCGCAAACCTGATCAGGCCAGGCTGCCGCAGGCGGGCCTGCAGAAACTGTAGGGGATCGACTGCAGCCGCGGCTGGATTCAGATCGAACTGGTAGAGCACCTGGAGGGCGACCTCGCGGGCACGGCGTCGGGTGGACATAGGCGGAAACAAACTCAAAGGAGAATTGGGAAAGAACTGCCGGCGGCCCCACTCAGGTCGCTGGGGAGGCTGCCGCTGAGAGGCCGGCCAAAAGACTGATCATGACGAGAGCGGCTTCGGCACACTCCTGCCCCTTATTGCCAACCGCTCCACCAGCACGGGCCTCTGCCTGGCTGACAGTCTCACAGGTCAGCACGCCGAAAAGGACCGGCAGCCCGTACTGACGGCCAACCGACTCAAGACCAGTAGCAACGGCTGTATTGATGTGTCGGTCGTGGGTCGTCTCGCCCCGGATCACAGCACCGAGGCAAAGCACGGCAGCCACGCGGCCGGTTGCCGCGAGCCGGTCTGCCGCAAGCGGCAGTTCAAACGCCCCCGGCACCCAGGCAATTTCAATCGCGTCACCTGCAACGCCGGCAGCATTGAGCGTTGCTACCGCCCCCTCAAGCAGCTTTCCCGTGATGCCGGCGTTGTATCGTGAGACGGCAATCGCCACCCGCGTCCCGACAGGCACCGCTGTCGCAGCCGGGTGGACGTGGCAGGCTTCGACCGCTGGACTCACGGCGACCGCTTCTGAATCCAAACGCATTACAACCCTCAGGACTTCAGACTCTGGAGGAATTCGCGGTTGGAACCCGTCTTGGCCAACCGATTGATCAGCAATTCCATCGCTTCCGGGGGATTCATCTCACTGAGCACCCGTCGCAGGACATTGGTTCTTCGGTACTCATCCGGATCAAGCAGCATCTCCTCACGGCGGGTACCGGAGCGATTGATGTCGATGGCTGGATAGACCCGTTTGTCCACCAACCGTCGATCGAGCACGATCTCAAGGTTTCCGGTCCCCTTGAACTCCTCAAAAATCACATCGTCCATCTTGCTGCCCGTATCAACCAGTGCCGTGGCAATGATGGTGAGCGAGCCCCCCTCTTCAACCTTCCGAGCGCTTCCAAAGAATCGCTTGGGCCGCTGGAGCGCGGCCGCATCGACACCACCGGACAGGATCTTGCCGGAGTTTGGCACCTCTGAGTTCCAGGCCCGTGCCAGTCGCGTGATTGAGTCGAGAAAAATCACCACATCTTTGCCGTATTCGACCAGTCGCTTGGCTTTCTCAATCACCATGTCGGCCACCTGAATGTGCCGACTGGCATTTTCATCAAACGTCGAACTGATCACCTCGCAGCCAGGCCCCTGCACCTGCCGCTCCATGTCCGTGACCTCTTCCGGTCGCTCATCGATCAGCAGCATGAAGACGAAGGCTTCGGGATAGTTCGCCAGCACCGCCTTGGCCATCTTCTGCATCAGGATCGTCTTGCCGGCCCGCGGCGGGCTGACAATAAGCCCACGCTGACCAAAGCCGATCGGCACCACCAGATCGACGACCCGAGTGGAGATTTCGTCAGCCGTTGTCTCCATGGTGATCCGTTGATCCGGATGGAGCGGTGTCAGGTCATCAAAGAAGACATGATTCGCCAACCGAGCCGGGTCATCGCCATTGATCGCCTCAACCCGCAGGAGGGCGAAGTACCGCTCACTCTCTTTGGGCGGCCGGATCTGCCCGGCAATGCTCATCCCATTGCGCAGACCGAATCGGCGAATTTGGCTGGGCGACACATAGATATCGTCAGGGCAGGCAAGGTAGTGATAGTCCGGGCTCCGCAAAAACCCAAATCCATCGGGAAGAATCTCAAGCGTGCCTTCGCCAAACATCAGCCCGTTGAGTTTGACCCGTTCTTGCAGGATTTTGAAAACCAGGTCCTGCTTCTTGTCGCCCGTGACATCGCCCACGTTCTCTGCCCGAGCCAGTTCAATCAACTCCGCCATCGAGAGCTTCTGCAGCTCCGCGATGTTGGTGTCACCCTGCTTGAGCAGGTCGTATCGCTCCCGAACCTCGAGGTCGTCGGCGTCAACCTCAGCAGCGATCTCTTCAGCGATCGTGAGCGGTTCGTCGTCGACGTTACCAGGCTCACTCGAATGGTCAGGCTTGGCGGGTGCCATTGGTGCGTCGTCGGGGTGCAAGGGGAACAGCCTCAGTCGCAACCAGCCATGTGGCAAGGCGTCACGAAACCAGCCACGAGGGCCAGCCCGCAACAGCGCAGCCAAAAAGCCGGGCTTACGTCTGGGGAGATCTGGGTAGGGATGGGAAGGCGGGAGTCAAGCGGCACGGCACGTGTCGGGGCACGACGTTCATTCGTGAGCCAGAAGGCGATGCCAGAACCGATCAACCTGGGCCCTAGTATAGGCCAAATCACCAGAGGTATCCACGGTCCAGTCGGTGCGGAAGGGGGCAGTTTCGACGGCCATCCCTGCCTCCCAGGCAGCCTCCCGAGCGGCAATCTGCCCGGCGGAGAGGCCTCGCTCCCCAAGCCGCCGATGCCGAACCGCATCGTCGCACACCAGGCCGACCAGGGCATCGCACCGAGCATGCCAGCCCCCCTGCACCAGCAAGGGCACGTCCAACACGACCACCCGCGGCCCCAGTTTCGCCGCTTGCTGGGCAGCTACCTCCAGCCGGCTTGCAATCGCCTCACGAACCCACGGGTGCACGATGGCCTCAAGCGTCGCAAGGGCTGCCGCCTGCTCCGGGGTCTCACCAAAGACCATCGCCGCGAGTGCACTGCGGTCAACACTGCCATCTGGCTCAAAGATTGCATCGCCAAACTGTTCCCGCACCTGCGCCCGAATGCTCGCGTCAGCGAAGGCTTCATGGGCCAAGGCGTCGGCATCAATCACCTCGGCGCCATGGGCGGCGAATTGGGCGGCAACCGTTGACTTCCCCGCGCCGATCTTTCCGACCAGCCCCACGATGGTCAGCCCGCTGCCGGTCATTTTTCACACGCTGCCCAGGTGCCGCCAATCTGCACGGAAACCTCCAGTGGCACCGCTAACGCCATCGCCTCCTGCATCTCGGTGACCACCAACTCCTGCAGGTCGGCCAGTTCGTCCTCCGGTGCTTCCAGCAAGAGTTCGTCATGAATCTGCAGGACGAGAGCTGCCGCCAACTGCCGGTCGGCAAGGCGGTCAGCCACTTGCAACATCGCCAGCTTGATCAGGTCAGCCGCCGACCCCTGCACCACCGTGTTGACGGCTGTCCGTTCCGGCAGGGAGAGGGCGAAAATCCCGGCGCCGCTCCGCCGGCCGTCATGGTCCCGCACCCCCTCAATGGCCCGCCTGCGACCGAGCATGGTGGTCACCCCACGGTCACTGCGGCAGCGGTCGAGCACCTCGTCAATGAAGGCGGCCGCGCCGGCGAAGGTTTCAAAATAGGCTTCGATGAAAGCGGCCGCTTCGGGCTGAGCAATCCCCAAGGACTTGGCCAGCCCAAAGGCCGACTGCCCGTAGAGAATGCCAAAGTTCACCGCCTTGGCGGTCCGCCGCATCTCAGCGGTTACGGCAGACGGCTCCACCTCAAAGACGGCGACGGCCGTGCGGGTGTGAATGTCTTCAGCATCTCGGAACGCCTCGACCATGCCGGCGTCCCCCGACAGATGGGCGAGGATGCGGAGTTCGATCTGGGAGTAATCCGCCGCCAGGAACTGCCACCCCAACTCACTGGGCCGGAACGCCGAACGGATTTGCTGTCCCTCAGCCGTGCGGATCGGGATGTTCTGCAGGTTGGGCTCACTGGAACTCAGCCTGCCGGTGGCTGTCACGGTCTGATTGAAGGTGGTGTGAATCCGCCCTGTCCGCGGATTGACCAGCAGCGGGAGGGCATCGACGTATGTGCTCTTCAGTTTGGCGTACTTTCGATGCTCAAGCAGTTTGGCCGGCAGTTCATGCAGCGGAGCAAGTTCCTCAAGCACCTCGGCATCAGTGCTCGGCCCGGTCTTCGTGCGCTTGACGACCGGCAACCCTTGTTCATCAAAGAGCACGGTCCGCACCTGCATTGGCGATGCCAGTGAAAACGGATGCCCCGCCAACGCATGGGCCTCTTTCTCGAGTGTCTCCAGTCGCGTGGCGTAGTCGGCCGAAAGCCGAGCAAGCACCGCGGTATCAACCCGCACACCACGGGCTTCCATCGCTGCCAGCACAATGGTGAGCGGCAACTCGACCTCACCGCAGAGCGACACAAGCCCAGCGGCGGCGAGCCGCTCGGGAAAAACCGCCACCAGTTCCACCACCGCCTGACAAATGACCGCAGCCTCTGCAGCCGTCTGCGGGATTTCGCCGATCTCGGCCAGCCCACCACCATCAGCATGAGCCGCAAACCGGTCGACCAGATCTGCCAGCCCCTGATTCCGCTGCCCAGCATCGAGCAGGTGGCCAGCGAGCAGCGTGTCAAAGTGCAGGCCGGCCATCGTGAGATCCAGTCGGGCCAGGCTGACGAGTTGTCGCTTCAGGTCATGCCCGACTTTCGGCACCGCCAAATCGGTCAGCAGTTCCTGCAGGGGAGCACTCGCCTGAAGCTGCTCGGCGGTGAACCAGCACACTGCCCCCGGTGGGTCCCCACTGGCCATGACCGCCACGCCCGTCGTCTCTGGCCAGACCGGCGGCTGGCCCGGCTTGGTCCGCCCGCGAGCAGCCGACTCGGTGACGACCACGGCAAGCACCGCCCCGGCCTGCGTCCGGTCCCGCAGGTCGTTCACCGCCGCGCGAACAGCCGCAGCCGTGCCGGGCAGGTCGAGCGTGACCGGAACCGCAACAGGAACCGGATCATCACCGAGTGCCAGCATGCCTTGCCGGCTGTCTGGTTTTGTCGCCGCTTTGCCCGCCCCCCCCTGAAG
>WTHB01000175.1 GCA_011523305.1 Planctomycetaceae bacterium
GCGTGAATCCGTCTGATCCCCGACGGGTTGTCAGGAAGACCACCCCCTGCCCGCCAGACCCAAGCCGCCGACCGAGTTTGTGATACTCGGTCCAGTTCATCCGGCCGCCGGCGAGAATCTCGCCATACCGCGCCAGGAGTTCGTCTGGGCAGCGACCACCGACATCCCCTGCGGCAGGCACGGTCGCCTGCTCGTCCTGGAATACTGTTGAAGACATCGTGATGTCGCTGCCGTCCATTGCGGTCATGAAAATGGTGAGTGTGTCGGTGGAATGTCAATCAAGCGACGCCAACTCTGCCGGCGGGGGAAACCCAAGTTGCTTGTCGACTGCGTTGATCAGCGGTTGACCGTCTCTATATCGTACGAGGTTCGCACAAAACAGGTCGGTCATGCGGTCGATTCGGTGCCGTGATTGCCCGCCGACGTGGGGGGTGATGATCAGCCCCGGGGCATCCCACAGTGGACTCTCTGGTGCCGGGGGCTCTTCGGGAGTGACGTCAAAGCCGGCAGAATCGAGCTGGCCGGATCGCAGGGCGGCCACAACGTCCTCTTCGACGACGAGCGGGCCGCGGGCGACGTTGATCAGGACACTGCCCGCCTTCATGCGGGCGAGGGTCTCCGCATTGATCATTCCCCGCGTCTGGTCGGTGAGGGGCGCTGTCAGGAAGACGAAATCAGCCTCGGGTAGCAGGTCGTCCAAGGCGTCGGGGCCAGCCAGCCGGTCGAGCCCCTGGGCAGGGCGGTCTGGGAAGTAGTCGGTTGCCAGCAGGCGGGTCTTGAAGGGTCGGAGCACTTCTGCGAGCCGTTGGCCGTTGCCGCCGAAGCCGACGATCAGCACGGTCGAGCCGGTGAGGTCGCGGGTCGGCTGCCGGATGAACTCCCGCCGTTGTTGCTGCTGGAGGAAAAGTGGAATCCGGCGGGTGCAGCCCGTGACCAGGGCGAGTGTCTGCTCGGCGACTTGGTCGGCCAGTACCCCCGAGGCGCTCGACACGCGGATGGCTGAGTCGACAACGGCTGGAACCAGGCAGTGGTCCAGTCCGGCGGCGGAGGACTGGATCCACCGCAGGCGGCCAGCGGCGACTGTTTCGTCCCAGGGAACGGGCACCTTGGCGTGACCGCAGAAGATGTCAGCCGTCGGCAACGCGTCAGCAATGCCCTCCTGCCCAGCGTCAATGATGGTGGCATCCGGGCAGGCAGCCTGAATCTGGTCGATGTGCCGGGGTTCAACTGGATAGCAGAGAACAATCCGCACGATAGAAGATCCTTGTGGGTGATGGCGGTTAGTGAGTGACAGAAACCGAGTTCGAAATCGTTCGGGCAAGGTGCTGGTTGTGCTGCCTATCCGGAAGAGTTGAGCGAATGCGAGTGACCGCTGGGAGAGGTTTCCGGCAGAAAATTTGATCGTGAACGGGCGGTCGAAACCGGTGCCTAGACGTTTGCCGGATTTTTTGGCAGAAAGATGTCGTGTCTGTGGTCGCTATCTGGCGTGCTGGGCTGCTGGTTTGCCCATCAGAACGTTCATCGGAGGAACCGCTGGTCATATTCTGCCGGCTACCGACATTATTAGTGGTTGAGGCATGAAGCAGGGCCCCTGCGACACGCGGAACGTACGAACCGAAAGCGCGAACCGAATGAGTTGTACACGACCTCTGGTGCTCGCCACGATCGCGATCAGTTTTTTACGGATCATGATTGGGCTGCACTTCTTTCTGGAGGGCTCCAGTCACCTGCGCGACCCTGCCTGGTCCAGCGCAGGCTTTCGCAAGGCAGCGATTGGTCCGCTGGCTCCAATGCTGCAGGCGGACCTACCAGAGACAGGCAACTGGGCTGGGACGATCGGTTCTCTCAGGGCAGCCGATTCGGCGGCGGTGACCGAGGCGGCCGCTGCCTGGCGGGCGTCCCTGGTGACCGACTGGCAATCGCTCGGCGACCGCCGGGAGGCGATTCTTCGATCTGGGGGCTGGACGCCTGAGGAGGACTGGGCCGACGCATCGTCCGCCGCCCTGGCTGCTGCCGAAAAAAAACTGGCGGAGATGCTTGCCGATGCGCAGGACGACCTTGTCGAGTACCAGCGGGAGCGCTTGCGGCTGGGCGAGATGGAGGGCTCAGCGATGGCCCGTGACCTGCCCTACATGCAGACACGGATTGCCGACAAGCGTCGCGAGCTTGCCAGCCAGCGGGCCGGCTGGATGACCGAGGCGGCAGCGGTTGGTGATGAACTGATTGCCACCTGGAATGAGCCACTGACGTTGGACCAGCGCCGAATGGCGGCGGCTGCGGTCGAGCCGACATCACTCTGGAAAGCGGATCGCTTCGTCAGTTGGGCGTTGGTGACCATCGGGGGCTGTCTGGTCCTTGGGATCTTCGGCAAGTTTCATGCGATGGGAGGCGTGTTCTTTCTCCTGTCCGTTGTTGCCTCGCAGCCCTTTTGGCTTCCTGCTGCCCAGGCAACCTACGACCAGTGGGTTGAAATCGCCGGTCTGCTGGTTGTGGCGTCCGTGCCAATCGGCGGTTGGTCAGGACTCGATTATTTCCTCGCACCGATGCTGCGCCGGTTTTGTCCGCTGCGGTGCTGCTGCAAGGCTGGGTGAGCTGGCCGGTTTCACCCGTTTTCAAACTTTCCACGCTTTCACAACCTCTCGCGAACACCTTTTCAGGAGAACCCTCCGCGATGAACCTCACGCCGGAACAAAAGATTATTGGGCAGGAAAACTTCGCTGATGCGGTGGCTGTTACCCGTCGTGATTTCCTCTCCGGGACCGTTGCCGCCGGGCTTGCCACCGGTGCGGGGCTCGGCTCCATCTATTTTGGGTACGGAGCGAGCGTCGGAGATCCCCTGCGGGTTGGCTTCATTGGCACGGGGGACGAAGGCAGCGTGCTGCTTGGGGCCCATAACCCTGAGTACCTCAAGGTGGTCGCGATCGCTGACATCCGTCCCTACAACGTGTTCCGCGCGTTCCATGGGGATATCTCAAGCCCGAACGCCCAGCGGGTGCGGCCCGGGCTGATGGCCAAGTATGGCTGGAAGACGGAGGATGAGGCCCGCAAGCAGGTGAAGGTCTACGGGGCCTACGAAGAACTGCTGGCCAACGATGAGATTGAGGCGGTCGTGATTGCCCTGCCCTTGCATCTCCATGCCGAGGCGGCGATCAAGGCGATGCGGGCGGGCAAGCATGTGCTGACCGAAAAGCTGATGGGCCACTCCATCCATGAGTGCAAGGAGATGGGGCGAACCGCCAGACAGACCGGCAAACTGCTGGCGACCGGGCATCAGCGGCACTACAGCGTGCTCTACGACAATGCGGTACACACGATCGGCGATGCCCGGCTGATTGGCGACCTGCACTCCATTCGGGCCCAGTGGCACCGCGGTAACCTGCCCGGGAAGGACAGCTGGAAACCGCCGCTGCCGGGCGATGAGGCGCTGTTGAAAAAGCTGGCCAGCTGGCGGCGGAAACTGGAAGAGTCGAAGCCGGCTGAGGTCGAGCTTTGGGCCAAGCGGGTGGCCCAACTGGAAGCCCAGTTGGCCGACAGCAGTGTCGATGCTGCCGCCCACGGGTACACCGAGAAACGCTTGCCGGATGGCACTCCCCGGACGCCACTTGAAGAACTGATTCGGTGGCGGCTCTGGAACCGCACCGGCGGCGGTCTGATGGCAGAACTCGGCAGCCATCAACTCGATGCGGCGGGTATCTTCATTTCGGCGATGCACGGTAAGGGCAAGAAGGTAAAGCCGCTGACGGTGACTGCTGTGGGGAATCGCAGCATTTTCCCTGCGGACCGCGAAGTCGATGACCATGTCTATTGCATGTTTGAGTATCCCGCTCCGGGCTACGACGAAGATCCCAACAAGAAGATTGTCGTCACCTACTCGTCCATCAATGGCAACGGGTTCGGTGGCTACGGCGAAGTGGTGATGGGCACCGAGGGCACACTGATCCTTGAGCAGGAACAGAACGTGATGCTCTACAAGGGATCCTCCCGAGACACCCGCGTCACCGTTGCCAAGTCGAAGACGGGAGCCCCGGTGCTCGACACGACGGAGAGTGGTGGCGGACCGGTTGCGGCGGTGTCAGCGACGCCCGGTGACAAGCCGCCGCCGTCCCGAGGCTACACCGAAGAGATGGAGCACTGGGCCTGGTGTATTCGCAATCCCGATCCAGCCAATCAGCCCCGCTGCAAGCCTGAGGTGGCGATCGCCGATGCTGTCATTGCGTTGGTCAGCAACGAGGCGTTGCGGAATCCGGAGACCCAGTCCCGGATCACGTTCCAGGATGAGTGGTTCGACATCGCCAGCGACGCCACGCCCGAAGGGGTGAAGCCCGATCTGACCAAGCAGCAGTACACGATCTGACTCGTGACGCTGGTGGCCGCTGCCGCAGCGGGACATCAGCCGATATCGAGGAACGGATCGCAGGGGTCGTCCGGCCCGAGGCCGAGCAGGCTCCGCAGGGTGGTGCACTCCTCTGTGCTCAGTGGAACAAACACCACGGGGTCCTGCACCATCGTTGGGTCCGTCAGACGGTAGCCGGTCACATGCGAGCCGCTGATGATTGGCTGCCGGCCGTAGCCGTACATCATGTTGTCGACCTTCTCAAAAAAGTCGCCCAGCGTGATGGCTTCGGGGTGTGGCTTCCGAATGTAGAACAGCTCGATGACGTCTTTCCAGAAGTGCGGCACGAATGCGGCACTCACGTCGGCATGGCCGACACAGTCGCGATTGGTCCCGGCAATCAGCGTGGGAAGGTGGGCGAGCCGAAGTGATCGGTCGTGACACCGCTCAACAATGCCGCGGCTGAGGTTGATCATGAAGTCGGCGCTGTAGCAGTCGTCACAGATGATGGTCAGGGTACCCAGGTCGACGGTGGCATCGCCCTCGGCGGGAGTGGCGGCGGCGACCAGCGTGTCGGCAAGCTGCGCAACAGGAATGTGATAACTCTGAATCTCAGTCGGCAGGCCATGGCCAAGCACGACGATGGTGGTAGGGGCAGCCTTTGGCTGGGCAGCAGCCGTGACTGCCTTCAGGAAGGCTGCGGCAACGTCGGCCAGGGATTCGGTCGGATCGGTCTTTTTGAAGATCGTGGCGGTGCAGTGATAGGCAGCTGCCAGAGCGGTGATCTCTCTTGGGGCAAGGCCGTGGTCAGGGTCGAGGAGCCCAATCAGGGAGCGGCCCGGCGCGATCACGGCTGCGTCGGCCACCGCGGTGCGTTTGGCATCGATAAAGCGGGCGAGAGCCACCAGTCGGTCACGGCGTTCGGTCGTCGGCAGGCTGTCGAGGGTGGCGGCGTGCCGCTCTGCCAGGTGGTAGAGCGATGGCTCAATCTGGCGGTAGTGCTTTGGTGTGGTGCCGAGTGCCGTGGCGATGGCCGGTGACTCGTCCCGCTGAAACGTGGTGAAGTCGGCGGCGAAGGCGGGGCCGGAGAGGTTCAGCAGGAGAACACCGGCGGCGGCCAGAGTGACGCGGGGGGCGAGGTCTGTGGGGGGCATCAGAGCAGGTCCTTGGTTGACGCAAGGGGCTGGGAAGCCGTTCGGCGATGGCGGCTGGCGCGGAGCAGAACGGATTATACGGCCCGCCAGATTTCCAGCAGATGGCTTGACAACCAGTCAGCCGATAGATAGTGTACAGAAATACACTATTTTAGCCTGTCGGTTTTTTCCCATGTCTGTTGCCACGCTCGCCAGCCATTCCTCTGCTCCGCTATCAGCCACGCGGCTGCAGTCGCTCAAGCGGCTTTGCCGCGTACAGGCAGACGCGTCTGCGAGCTGTTCGCAGCGACTGACGGTGAGCAGTGGGCTGCCCACGCTTGACCAGCTTTTGCCGCATGGCGGGCTGCGGTTGGGCAGCCTCGTGGAATGGCTTGAGCCCCCAGCTGAAACTGGGGTGGAGGCAGCGGCTGGGGCGGCTGCGTTTGCGTTGGCTGTCGGTGTCCGGCTGCAGGCCAATGCCGATCTGCCGCCGGGACGTGCCCTCGTGGTGATTGATCGTGGGGGCAGACTTTATCCCCCGGCTGTCGTGCCTTGGCTCGAGGCGGCGTCTGCTCCCTCCTCTGCTTCACCCTCTGCCCTCTCTCCTCTTCCCTCTCCTGCACGCTCGGCGAAAGTTACGCAGCGGGGGGATCGACAGGCATCCCAGCATGCGTCTCAGCCCGGGCATTACCGGCAGGTGACGCCTCGGCTCTTCGTCATCCGGCCTGCCAGCGATGCCGACGAAATCTGGGCGATTGATCAAGCGTTGCGGTGTGCAGGAGTGGCTGCTGTGGTGGGATGGCCGGGGCGGGTTTCTGCCACGGTATTCCGGCGGTGGCAATTGGCGGCCCGGTCCAGCGGTGTGGTGGGGCTGTTGGTGCGGCCTGCGGCGGCCCGTCATGAGCCAACCTGGGCAGAGACGCGGATTCAGGTCTGCCCTGCCCGTGCGGCGGCAACTGGAGGGACTTGTTCGGTGCGTTCGCCAGCAGACAAGGCGAGCAGGGACAAGGCGAACTGGATTGAGCGGCGGGCCTGCACGCTTGTGCGGGTCGGCGGGCAGTGGGATGCCGTCACGGCTGTGGCCGAGCCGGCAGCCACCTGCGTCCTCGATCTCACGGATGGCAGCGAGTGTTTGGCTGGAACGAACGGCGTGGGTCAGGCTCGCGAACAGGCTCGCTGGCGGAGGGTGGCATGTCGCGCATCATGACCATCTGGCTGCCCCGGTGGCCAGTGCAGCGAGTCTTGCAGCAGCAGCCGGAGTGTCGATCCCGGCCGATTGTGCTCTGTCGCCAGAACCATCGTGGCCTCCTCACGGTGACCTCGTGGGGCTGGGCAACACCACCAGCTGAAACTCCTGACAGGCAGCCACGCATCCGTCCCGGAATGTCGCTGGCTGAGGCAATGGCCGTGCTGGCGGCGTCCAGTGGGCCGCAGGCCTGCCGGTTGGCCCATGTTGTGGATGAGGATTGCGTCGGAGACCAGCAGGCACTGGAGACGCTGGCCCGGTGGTGTCGTCGCTTTTCACCGGTGGTGGCCCTGGGGCCAGCGATCGGGACCGCTGGCAGCGACAGCCTGCATCTCGATGTGACTGGTACGGCGCACTTTTTTGGCGGCGAGTCAGCGCTCGCTCGCACGGCCCTCTGGACGCTGGCTGCTCGTGGCTTATATGCCCGGGTTGCCATTGCCGATACTCCAACAGCCGCCTGGGCGGCGGCTCGCTATCCCGAGCGGTTGCATGCCAGTCAGGCTCAAACTGGCGGCCTGCTAACGCCTGCAGCAGGGCAGTATGGTCGCTGGCGGCACCGCCAGCAGCGGTGGGTGGTGGTGCCTCCGGGGCAGCAGCGGCAGCTACTGGGAAGTCTGCCGCTGGCAGCGTTGCGGCTTGCGCCTGATGCCTGTGAGACCTTGGCCGAGGTGGGGGTGACAACGGTTGGCCAGCTGCTGCGGCTGTCGCGGGTGAGCCTGCGGCAACGGTTTGAGCCGGAGGTCACCCTGCGTATCGCCCACCTGCTGGGTGAGGCTGTTGAGCCGTTGACATTCCCGCGTGGCGGCGATCTGCCGAGTGCCACGGAGGCCTTCGACCTGCCGGTTCTCAGCCGGGACCTTGTCGGCGATGCGTTTGCACGGTTGCTCAGGGTGCTGGTGGGAGACTGTCTGCAGCCGCTGCGGGCTGCCAGCCGCGGCATCACCAGCCTGCAGGTGCGGCTGGATGGTGACGGCCGCGGGCCGACAGTGATCGATGTCGGGCTTTTTCGGCCGACTGTCGAGGCAACGCATCTGGTTGATCTCATCCTGTTGCGGCTGGAACGCATCCGACTGGCTCGGGAGATCACCGCAGTCACCGTTGAGGTGGTTGCGGTGGCGGCTCTGCCCTGCCGTCAGCAGGTGCTCTTTGCAGGGCCGCCAACCGCAGGGACGGCTGCAGTCGATGGGCTGCTTGACCGGCTGGCAAGTCGGCTGGGTCGCAGTGCAGTGATTGAGCCCCGGCTGGTGGCGGATGCTCAGCCAGAGGCAGCCTGGGCTGCGGTGCCGATTGCCGGCAGGGTCGGTCTGCGGCAAGCCCGGCCACAGGCCGGTAGGCAGGTGGCACGCCGGTACGGGCATGGCCAGCGGGGAGCCGCGGGGGGCAGCCGGCCAACCTTCTTACTATCCAGGCCGCAGCCCCTAGAGGTGCTTGCCCTTGCTCCCGAGGGACCTCCGCTGCGGTTCCGCTGGCGGGGGCAGGATCATCGGGTGGATCGTGTTCGTGGTCCTGAGCGGATTGAGACGGCCTGGTGGCGTGGGCCGACGGTGCGGCGGGACTACTACATCGTCGAGACCGCCAGTGGTGGTCGGTTCTGGCTGTTTCGGGGGCTGCGGCGGCAGAGTTGGTTTTTGCATGGAACTTACGGCTGAACCGGAGGAGCCGGCAGGCCGTCTGACAGGTGGGGAAATTGCCATGCAGTCCTGCCCTTGTCGAGCCGGGCGAACGGTGGGCGTGCATGGAGGAGAGGCGGGTTGATGGCTGGCAGACTGGTGGATGGGGCATGCTCGCGCGGCGGCTACGCTGAACTGCATTGCACGACCAGCTTTTCATTTCTGCAGGGAGGTTCACACCCGGAGGAACTGGTCACCCGGGCGGCCGCCCTCGGCTACACCGCCGTGGCGATTACCGATCAGGCTAGCCTGTCGGGCATTGTCAGGGCGCATGCCGCCGCCAAAGAGGCTGGCATCAAACTGATTGTCGGTGCGGTGGTTGCGCCGGTTGATGCCACCCCGCTGGTACTTTGGGCAACTGACCAGATCGGCTATGCCAATCTCTGTCGGGTGCTGACGGTCGGGCTGATGAAGCCAGCGGCCCCGACCTCAGCGTTGTCCCACGGTGACAGCGGAGCGGTGGCGTCTGAGCGTGCTGAATGTCGCTGCCGGCTGATGGCCGACGAGGTGGCTGCCCATGCCGAAGGGCTGCTGGCTGGCCTGCCGTTGGCGGGGCTGCTTGGTCGGCATGACACGGCGGTTGAGGCCATTCGCGGCTGGCAGGAACGGCTGGGCGATCGGCTTGTCGGGCTGGCGGAAGTGGCCTGCGAGGGTGACGACGAGGAACGACTGTCGTTCTATGGATCTCTGGGGCGGCAGACGGGGCTGTCGCTGGTGGCTGCTGGTGATGTTCGTTACCACGACCGCAGTCGGCAGCCCCTCCACGATGCCCTGGCGGCCGTCCGGCATGGCGGAACGGTTGAATCTGTTCGTGACCAGTTGCTTTCCAACGGGGAGCGGCATCTGCAGGATGTCGCGAGGATCACCGCCCGGTTTGCGGCGCTGCCGGGGGCGGTGGCTCGGACATGTGAACTGGCTGACCGCTGCCGGTTTTCACTCGATCAACTTCACTACGAATACCCTGATGCGGTTGTGCCGGCTGGCCGGACGCCAGCGGACTATCTCCGCGACCTCAGCTGGAAGGGAGCGCGGCAGCGGTATCCAGACGGGGTGCCGGCCAAGGTGGCCGAACTGCTTGAGCATGAACTCACGCTGGTGAGTGAGTTGGGCTACGAGGCCTATTTTCTCACGGTGTTTGACATGGTGCGGTTTGCCCGACGGCGGGGCATCCTCTGTCAGGGGCGGGGTTCGGCGGCCAATTCGGCCATCTGCTATTGCCTGGGCATCACCTCGGTCGACCCTGCGCGGATGAGTGTGCTCTTCGAGCGTTTTGTCAGTCGCGAGCGGGATGAGGCGCCCGATATTGATATCGATTTTGAGCATCAGCGTCGTGAAGAGGTGTTGCAGTACCTCTACACCACCTACGGTCGCATGCGAGCGGCGATGACCGCTGAGGTGATCTGCTACCGGGTGCGGTCGGCGGTGCGTGATCTGGCCAAGGTGTTGGGGTTTTCACTCGACCGGGTTGAGCGGCTGGCGCAGGTCCTCGATGCCGGTGACGGACTGGAGCAACTTCCTGGCCGGCTGACCGAAGCGGGGGTCGATCCGGGCAGTGAGGCAGGCAGCCGGCTCGTGACGCTGGCAGGGCAACTACTTGGCTTTCCCAGGCACCTGGGGCAGCATGTCGGTGGCATGGTGATGACTCGAGGGGAGCTCTGTGAACTGGTTCCGATTCAGCCGGCCGGCATGGATGGCCGGACGGTCATCCAGTGGGACAAAAACGACCTCGACGAACTCGGCATCCTCAAGGTGGACTGCCTAGCCCTCGGCATGCTGACAGTGATCCGGCGGGCCTTTGCGTTGGTGGAGCAGGCCGGTGGGCCGACGCTCTCGCTGGCAACGGTGCCTGCGGAAGACCCTGCGGTCTATGAGATGATCACACGGGCAGACACCGTTGGAGTCTTTCAGATTGAGAGCCGGGCCCAGCGGAGCATGCTGCCGCGGCTGAAGCCGGCCTGCTTCTACGATCTGGTGATTGAGGTGGCGATTGTGCGGCCGGGGCCTATTCAGGGCGACATGGTGCATCCTTATCTGCGGCGTCGCGAAGGCAATGAGCCGGTGCACTACCCCACCCCGGCCATTCGCGAGGTCTTGGAAAAAACCCTTGGCGTCCCATTGTTTCAGGAGCAGGCGATGCGGTTGGCCGTGGTCGCTGCCGGCTTCACGCCCGGTGAAGCGGACCAGCTGCGGCGGGCGATGGGGGCCTGGCGGCGGCCTGGGGTGATCGATGCATTCCACCGCCGCCTGGTTCATGGGATGCAGGCCCGCGGCCTGTCACCGGTCTTTGCCGAGCAGGTCTTCCGGCAGCTGCGGGGCTTTGGCGAGTACGGCTTTCCCGAGTCGCATGCTGCAAGTTTTGCGTTGTTGGTGTATGTCTCTGCCTGGCTGAAGCGGCACCATCCTGCCGCATTCACCGCTGCTCTGCTGGGCAGCCAGCCGATGGGCTTTTATGCCCCCGCCCAATTGGTGCGTGATGCCCGTGAGCATGGGGTGACGGTGCTGCCGACCTGCGTGCAGCGGAGCGGCTGGCGGGCATCCCTTGAGGTGCCAGAGGCTCCTGGCACGGTGGCCGGGCCGGCGGTTCGGCTGGGGTTGGAGCAGGTACATGGCCTGGGTGAAGTGGTTGGCAGGCGGATTGAAGCGGTCCGACAGGCCGGCCCCTTCGCCAGTATCGATGACCTCATGCGGCGGTGTCGGCTTGCCCGTGACGAACTGGCTCATCTTGCCCGGGCGGGGTCCTTGAAGGCCTTGGTGTCCACGCGTCGGCAGGCAGTCTGGGAGTCGCTCCGGCGGCAGCCTGACCCCGGCAGCATGCCGTTGTTTGAAGGCCCGGCCGCGAGCCAGCCGGGGCAGCCCTCTGGTGGTGCCATGGTCACGGACATCGACATGGAAGACGATCTGCCCTCCGCCACACTGCTGGAGGAGGTTCTCGATGATTATCGCACCGGTGGCCTGTCGCTGACGGCGCATCCGCTGCAGTTTGTCCGGCGGCAGCTGTCTCAACGGGGGGCGGTGACAGCAGCCGTTGCCTCGGCATTGCCGGAGGGGCGACGGATTATGGTGGCTGGCCTGGTGCTGTCCCGGCAGTGACCGGCGACGGCGAAGGGCACGCTGTTTCTGTCAATTGAGGATGAAAGTGGCGGCATCAATGTGGTGGTGCGGAAAGCGGTCTGGCAGCGCTGCGGGGCGAAGGACCGACGGGCACCCGTGGTGCTGGTGGAGGGGCGGGTGCAGCGGCGGGGCACTGTCGTGCATCTGCTGGTCACGCGACTCGTTGGCTGGGAGGAGCCAGCCGATCAGTCCCCTGCCCTCGTCGGACTGCCCCGCATGTCCCGCGATTTCTGCTGACCTGAGGAAGGTCGTTGCCTCTGTTTTTGGCCTCCGGCTTGGAGCCATCTGGTCTGTGACGTACAAAACGGGCATGGACAGTTCCGCTTCTTCACCGGTCCTGCAGACAGATCTTCCCCTCGGGACACCGCTGCGGGGCAAGGTGCGTGATTGTTACCGGATCGACAGCCCGGCGGGGCTACGGTTGCTGATTATCAGCACCGATCGCATCAGTGCTTTCGACTGGGTGTTGCCGACACCGATTCCCGACAAAGGCAAGGTGCTCACGGCGGTGTCGGCCTTCTGGTTTAAGTGGTTGTCCAGCCGACCGGAACCGGTGCCACATCATCTGATCACCACCGATGTTGAGGCGATGGGGCTGCCTGCCGGCATCGATCTGGAGCCGCTGCGGGGGCGGTCGATGCTGGTGACGGCGGCGACCGTCGTGCCCTTTGAATGTGTGGTACGAGGCTGGCTGGCTGGTTCGGGCCTGGCCGAATATCAGGCATCCGGAACGGTCTGCGGTGTTCCCCTGCCTGCCGGTCTCGCCCCGGGAGACCAGTTGCCGGAGCCGATCTTCACGCCCGCCACCAAGGCAACTGAGGGTCACGACGAGAACGTGCCCTTTGAGACCCTCGTGGCCAGCCTGGGGGAGCAGCAGGCTGCGGAACTGCGAGACCGCAGTCTGGCGGTCTACGCCGCGGCGGCAGCCCAAGCCGCCGAACGGGGCATTGTGCTGGCCGACACGAAGTTTGAATGGGGCCACGACGTTAGTGGCCGACTGCTGCTGGTTGACGAGGTGCTCACCCCCGATAGTTCCCGGTTTTGGCCCGCCGAGGACGTCGGACAGGGGCGTGTCCCTGATTCCTTCGACAAACAATATGTCCGCGATTGGCTGGCCGCGTATGACTGGGACCGGGCCAGCCCACCCCCTGCCCTGCCCACGGAAATTGTGGCTGGAACCCGAGAGAAATACCTCGAAGTCTGCCAGCGACTGATCGGTCGGCTGCCGGCTGGCCTCACCGGGGTCGTCTCGCCGTGAGTCGGTCTAGGGACGGATCGGCGTGCCGACTAGACTGACAAGGGGAGGGCCGCCGGTTCGCCGCGGCCTTTTCCGTTGCTGGCGACCGCTGTCGGTGTTCGTTTTCCTCTGTTTTGACTGGCCTGCTGATGCTGCGTTACTGGACTGCTGGTGAATCTCATGGCCCGGCCTTGACGGCGTTGGTGGACGGTTTTCCAGCAGGGCTGACGGTCGATTACGACGCGATCAATAGCGAACTGAAGCGACGGCAGGGCGGCTATGGTCGGGGTGGCAGGCAGCGGATCGAGACCGACACGGTGACGTTCCTGTCGGGCTTGTGGCAGAACACGACGCTGGGCAGCCCGCTGACGCTGCAGGTGATCAACCGGGACGCCAAACTTGAACGCCTGGAAGATGTTGAGCGGCCACGGCCCGGCCATGCCGATCTGCCCGGCGCGATTAAGCACCTGGGCGGCGTCCGTGCGGTGCTGGAGCGGGCTAGTGCCCGTGAAACTGCCGCCCGGGTTGCGGTCGGTGGTTTGGCTCGTCAACTGCTGGCTGCGTTCAGCATTGAAGTCGGCGGTTGGGTTACGGAACTCGGCGGCGTTGCCCTGGGAGATCGGGAGGGCTCCTTGCCGGAACTCAGGCAACTGCGGGACACCAGCGAGATCTATTCCCTCCACCCGGAGCGGGACGGCGAAGTAACAACCCTGATCGATCGAGTTGGCAAGGAGGGCGACACGCTTGGGGGTGTTGTCGAGGTTCGGGTCGAGGGGCTGCCGATTGGGCTGGGCACCCACACCCAGTGGGATCGCAAGCTTGATGGGCAACTGGCTCAGGCCGTGATGGCGGTGCAGGCGATCAAGGGAGTTGAAATTGGCATGGGCTTTGAGACGGCCCGGCGGCGGGGGTCGGAGGTGCATGATCCGATCCACTACGCCAAGGCTGAGCGAACTGGTCCAATGCTGGGGTTTGTCCGCCCCACCAATAACGCCGGTGGCCTTGAGGCTGGCATGACCAACGGGCAGCCGCTGGTTGTGCGGGCGGCGATGAAGCCAATCAGTACCCTGCGGAAGCCACTCGATTCGGTCAATCTACGGACCAAGCAGGCCGAGGCGGCTGCCTATGAGCGAAGTGATGTCTGTGCCGTGAGTGCCTGCAGTGTGATCATCGAAAATGTCGTCGCCTTCACCGTCGCCGCTGCCCTGGTCGACAAGTTCGGTGGAGACAGCCTTGAGGAGATGCAGGCACGCTGGAAGCTCTATCAAGATCTCGCTGCCAGCCGCTGATAACAGGAACTGGTGGGTGACGGCGGTGCTCCGACCGGGAGAGGTGAACAGGGATGTTCGTCGAACAGTCGATCGCGAGACGTTGGCGGGTGCGGACAGCCTTCGTGCTGCTTTGCCTGGTGCCCACGGTCGGGTTGGTGGTCTGGGCGGCGGTCCGATTTTCCGCGACGCATCGTGAATCCGTGGCACGGTCAGCGGCGGAACTGCTTGGAACGGAGGTGTCCATTACGGGAGTGACGCATCCGCGGCCGGGCTGTCTGCACCTTTCGGGCGTTCAGCTCGGTGGCCTGTCCTGCGAGTCGATCGGGGTTGAGGCGGCCGCTGCCGAAGTCCGGGTTCGGTTGGATTCCCTTTCCTGTACCCCGGCGACGGTTCCTCTGCTCGTTGAGTTGTGCAGGCGGTGGTTGACTGAGCCAACTCGGTTTGACCGAAATTGTGTCCTTGCCATTGACCGGGTGAACTGGAAGACCACAGACGGCAACACGGAGGAGGCGGCCACCCCGTTGCGAGTCGAGTGCGTTGCGGCCGGAACAGGTCGGGCTGTGAGGATCTTTCGGCCCGGCCAGATGACCGATGAACTTCGCATTGTGCGGACGGTCGTCGCGGCCGATGGTGTGCAGCCGGTGAAGAACCAGACAACTCTGGAGGTGGACCTCTCGATGCCGATTCCGGCGGCCGCTGTGCTGGCTGCCTGGGGTGAGTCACCGCCGGCGGCAGCTCGGCGTGCCGCCGGCGCAATGATGCAGGGGCGACTGCATGCCTCGTGCGCAGGCGGCCGCTGGACTGGCGAGGCGACCGGGCAGTTGACGGCAGTCGATCTTGCCCGGCTTACCGCGTCGTTGCCCTCCCGAGTCGAGGGTCTTGCTGATCTTGAACTTGCCGAACTGGTCTGGGTGGCCAATCGGATCACGGCCTGCGACCTCACTTGTACGGCGGCCCGCGGTGGCGTCGATCAGTCGTGGCTCGATGGACTGGTGAGCATCATGGGCTGTCGGGCAGCCACCGCCTTCCGCGATCCACTCAACAGTGGCTTTCGTGATTTTGAACGGCTCGGCTGTCGGGTGCGGATTGATCTGGCCGGCGTGCAATTGCAGGCCCTACCGCAGCGAGCGGGCTGCCTTGCGGAATCGCAGGGGTTGCCGCTTGTGAGGGAACCGGCTGACCTGACCTCGCTCGATCGGCTGGCCTGGCTGCTCTCAGGGACAGCCCCCCCTGCCGTGCCGGGAACGGCAGTCTCTGCCTGGCTGCTTTCGGTGTTGCCGTTTCCCGATAGCAGCCAGTGAATTAGCCGAGTTGACGCAGTTTTGACATTTTCGTGGCTGGTTCTCGACCTGTTCCAGTGGCTCTTTTGCTGGTTTCCGAGAAACTCTATTGTTGTGGTGACACCGGCGCAGCCTGCGGCGGTCCCTGCCAAGTTGTTCCCGGGTCAAGGAAACAGTCATGACGCCCAATGCACTTTCCCCGCCGCCAGCTTCCGCGCGGCGGCGTGACGCAATTGCCCTCAACGACGAAGCCTGCCAGTTCGGTCGGTCTTCGGTGGTCGAACTTGACGATGTGGAAACAACCGCTGGCGTTGCCACCGCCTCTGCCGCCGAGCCGCGCATCGACGGCGTTGAGGCGGTCGCCAAGAACGGGCTCGACTGGCCGACCCTGATTTGGATTGGTGGCATTCACGTCGCGGCCGCCTATGCCTTGATCAGCCCGCAGTACTTCACCTGGTCTGGTCTGGCGATCTGCCTCGGGCTGTATTGGGTGACCGGCTGCCTGGGCGTCACCCTTGGATATCACCGCTTGCTGACCCATGGCAGTTTTGTCACTTCAGCGCTTGTTCGCTGGTTCTTTGCCTTCGTGGGAGGTATTTCCGGTGAGGGTTCCGCTGTCGTCTGGGTCGCAAATCACCGCAAGCACCATGCCTTCAGTGATCAGGAGGGAGATCCACACTCTCCCCGCGACGGGGGGCTCTGGAGCCACATTCTTTGGCTTTTTCCCAAGCATTCTGCTGAAGAGGTGGCAGCCCATGTCAAACGCTGGGCCCCCGATCTGGCACGGGATGCCGGGGTGATGTTCTTCCACCGCACGTTTCTGCTGTGGCACTTTCTCATAGGTGGTGGGCTGCTGGCGGCCGGGTGGGCAGCGTATGGCCGCGATGTTGGTATTTCCTGGCTGCTCTGGGGGCTGGCGGTCCGGATGGTGATCGTGTTTCACGTGACCTGGTTCGTGAATTCGGCAACACACATCTGGGGCTACCGGAACTACGAGACGACCGATGATTCCCGGAACCTCTGGTGGGTGGGGCTTCTGGCCTTTGGTGAGGGGTGGCACAACAACCACCATGCATTCCAGCGGATGGCAGCTCATGGCCACAAATGGTGGGAATTCGACATGACCTACTGGGTCATCCTGGCGTTGGAAAAGCTCGGCCTCGTCTGGAATGTCGTCCATACGCCTCAGGGAGTTGGGCGGGGGCGTGGCGATTCGGGCGGGAGGCCGCAGACTGCTGGCGCGGGGAATTGAGTCGGTAGTTCCCGTTTCACCCGATGGCCGCGTGGCCCGGTTGCAATCAGATGGGGCCACCGCTAGGATGGGGAATTCACATTGACCGACAAAATATGACCTTTTGGTCGCCCATAGGAGGGCGAACGCACTGATGTCGCTGACTAAGGAACGCAAGCAAGAGTTGATCGGTGCCCATCGTCGGGGGCAGACGGATACCGGTTCGGCAGAGGTGCAAATTGCACTGCTGACCGCTCGGATCACGCACCTGACTGATCACTTCAAGAAGCACTCGAAAGACTTCGCAAGCCGTCGGGGGCTGTTGTTGATGGTGAGCCGTCGGCGACGGTTGCTTGATTATCTCAAGCGGGTCGCCCCCCAGCGTTATCTCGACATCATTCACAGTCTCGGCATCCGAAAGTGATCCTGGGCCGGGGTGCCGGCCGATCATGCTGGATGTCCGTGATGTGGTTTCGCTACCCCGCCAGCCTGTCATCCAGGTGGTGGTTCTCTGAGCGGTCGGCCCCGGGTTGTCTTCCCGGCCGATGTGATATCCGCGAAACGTTTGCCCGTTGAGGTTGACGTTGCCAACTGCTGTGCTGGTCGCGGATGATGATTGGAAATCATGCCGAGCCATGTGTTTGTGGATTGCATGCTGAATGGAGTGTCCCGCCTTGTGGATTGGGTCGCCTGAAACGCTGCTCGCCCGAAGTGCCGAACGCTCACGAATGGTTTTGAAGGAAGAAGGAAGGAAAAGAAGACAGTGAAGCATCGTGTTGAACGAAAGATTGGCCAGGAAACCCTGAGCATTGAAACGGGCCAGTTGGCCAAGCAGGCCGCCGGCTGTGTGCTGGTTGCCTATGGTGAGACTACCGTTTTAGTTGCCACCGCGACTGGCGCACCCCGCGCCGGCATCGACTTTTTCCCGCTGACGTGTGACTACCGCGAGCGGACCGCTGCAGCCGGCAAGTTCCCCGGCGGCTTTTTGAAGCGGGAAGGCCGGCCAACCATGAAGGAAACGCTGACCAGCCGGCTGATTGACCGGCCGATTCGGCCGCTCTTTCCTGAGGGCTTTTATGACGAGGTCCAGGTTCAGGCCCAGACGCTCTCCAGTGATCGGCAGAACGATCCGGACGTGCTGGCAATGATCGGTGCCTCAGCGGCGCTTTCGGTTTCGCCACTCCCCTTTCAGGGGCCGCTGGGAAGTGTCCGGCTGGCTCAGGTTGATGGGCAGTTCGTGCCTTTCCCGACACAGGATCAATTGGAGGAGAGCGACCTTGATCTCGTCGTGTCGGGAAGCAAGACGGCCATCCTCATGATCGAAGGCTTTGCCCGGGAGATGCCAGAGGAGCGGATGCTCGAGGCACTTGAGGAAGCCCATCGGATTATTGGCATCATCTGCGACATGCAGGATGAACTGGTGTCCAAGGGTGGCAAGCCCAAGAAGGAATACGACCTGCCCGACTACGGTCCGCTTCGGGACCGATTGACCTCGGGCTTCTACGCTGACCTCAAGGCTGCCAAGGCCGTTCAAGGCAAGGCCGAGCGGGGTGACGCGGTCAAGGCGGTCAAGGAGCGGGCGAAGGCAGAGGTTTGCCCGGCCGAACCGGCTGCCGGTGCTGCGGTCGTCAGTGACGGTGACTTCTCGCACGTCTGGCATGCTCTCGAAGAGCAAGCGGTCCGCGAGTTGATTCTGGCTGGCACCCGACCTGACGGTCGTGACAGCAAGACGTTGCGGAACATCGAGTGTGAGGTCGATCTACTGCCGCGGGTCCACGGCTCGGCACTGTTTCAGCGTGGGGAAACCCAGGCACTGGTCACCATCACGCTCGGGACCGGGAAGGATGAGCAGCGGGTCGATGGCCTGTTTGAAGAGTACTCCAAGAAGTTCATGCTCGATTACTACTTCCCGTCGTATTCGGTGGGTGAAGTGCGGCCGATCCGCGGACCGGGTCGTCGGGAAATCGGCCATGGGGCATTGGCAGAGCGAAGCGTTAAGCCGGTGCTGCCCGATCCTGATGACTTCCCGTACACCATCCGAGTGATCTCCGACATCCTCGAGTCGAACGGCTCCAGTTCGATGGCATCGGTCTGCGGTGCCACGCTGGGCCTGATGGCAGCAGGGGTGCCGATCACCAACCCGGTGGCTGGAATCTCGGTCGGTCTGGTCAAGGAGTCAGAAGAGAAGTGGACACTTCTCACCGACATCATCGGTGACGAGGATCACTACGGTGACATGGACTTCAAGATCGCTGGGTCGCAAAACGGCATCACCGGCATCCAACTCGATTTGAAGATCAATGGCATCTCTCCGGCGATCATCAAGGCGACGTTGCAGCAGTCCCGGGAGGCACGGCTGGAGATTCTTCGTGCCATGCTTTCGGCAATCCGCCGGCCGCGCGAGGAGCCCTCGGCGTGGGCGCCGCGTCTGATCCGGACGCATATCAATCCCGAAAAGATTGGTCTGCTGATCGGCCCGGGCGGCAAGACGATCCGATCCATTCAGGAGTCGACCGGTGCCAGCATCGAAGTCGAGGACGATGGAACAGTGACCGTTGCCAGCCACGATGCCGAGGGCGCGACGGCGGCCCTGGCCAAGGTGGAAGCCCTCACCGCGTCGATTCAGGTCGGGCGGATTTACGAGGGACGAGTCACCAGCGTCAAGGACTTTGGTGCCTTCGTGGAACTGGTTCCGGGCAAGGACGGCCTCTGCCACATCAGCGAACTCTCGACCGAATATGTTGGCAACGTGGGTGATGTCTGCCGCGTTGGGGACATGATGCGGGTCAAGGTGATCGCGGTTGATGAGCAGGACCGGGTGAAGTTGAGCCGGAAGGCCGCGATGGACGAGGCTGTTGCTGAGCCCGAGCCAGCCGCCGAATAGTCGGACAGAATGTGTTGCCGGGCCGCGGCGTTCCGTAGCCCGGCAACACGACTGCCGACTCCCGTAGCTGCCCAAGGAGGTGGCTTCAGCAGCCAGGCCGCTGCCGAGATGGCGGCCGTAGCCCGCGATGTGATCATGGCCCAATCTGCCCTGCTTCCGGATCCCCGTGCTGACGGCGATACCTACGCCGACCTCATCAAACTCGTCAGCGAACTTGCGCACGAAATCCGCAATCCGCTGTCGAGTATTCGTCTCAACATGGAGTTGCTGGCCGAGGACGTCGATGGCATCGCCGCCGATGGCGTTGCGAATCAGACCACCCGACGGGCTCGAGCGAAGATCGATTTGGTCCGGCAGGAGTGCGATCGCCTCCAGAAACTGCTGGATGACTTCCTCGACTTTTCCCGCCAGGAACGAATCGATCCTGAGCCAGGGAACCTCAACACCGAGATCGAGCAGTTGCTCGACTTCTTTCAGCCGCGGGCAGCGGAGGCGGGCGTCGAACTTGTCCGTTTCTTCGATCCAGCGTTGCCGGCGGTTCGTATCGACCGTGAGACTTTTCGCTCTGCTCTTTTAAACCTGTTGATCAATGCGACGCAGGCGATGGAGGCAGGGGGGCAGTTGATGGTTCGAACCCGGGCGGCCGGCCTTGGGGTGACGATTGAACTGATCGACACCGGTCCCGGGATGACCCGCGAAACACTCGCCCGGGTGTTCGAGGCCTTCTATTCAACCAAGCAGGGTGGCTCTGGGCTGGGGTTACCCACAGCCCGGAAGATCGTCGAGGCCCATGGTGGGACCATCGATATTGAGAGCGCTCCCGGCCGGGGAACTAAGGTGGCCATTTGGCTGCCGGCCCCTCCCCGGCTGCCAACTGAGCCAGCTGCTGGACACTGACGCCGTAGCCCTTTTTTTTGCTTTCCCCGTCCCTCTCTCCCCTTTCTGCCGCGATGAGTCAATCTACAGCCGATACCACGCTCGATGGAACGCCACGGTCGGTCCGTGTGCTGGTTGTTGACAACGACATTGTCCATGCCCGGACCATGGGTGAAGGGCTTGAACGACTTGGCTACCACGTTGTTGTTGCCGGTGGAGGGAACGAGGGTGCAGGCCGTCTCGCCGCTGAGAGCTTCGATGTGGTTGTTACCGACCTGATGATGAACGACATCGGCGGCCTGGAGATTCTGAAGAAGGCCAAAGAGGCGGCGGCGGAAACCGAGGTGATTGTTGTCACGGGCCATGGCACCATTCCCTCGGCAGTCGAGGCAATGCAGCAGGGTGCCTTCACTTATCTGCAAAAACCCCTCGACCTCACCCACCTCCGGGCTGCGGTCGAAAAGGCTTCCGCTGGCATTCGCCTCCGTCTGCAGAACATAGAACTCAATCGTCGCCTCGATGAGCGATTTGGTTTTGAGGGGGTTGTTGGTTCAAGCCCGCAGATGTTGGCTGTAATCGAACGGCTCAAACGCATTGCGCCGACCGATGCGACGGTGTTGATTCAGGGCGCGACAGGCACCGGAAAGGAACTGGTGGCGCAGGCAATTCATCAGAACAGCCCCCGCAAGAAAAAACCCTTTGTCGCGCTGAATTGTGCCGCCCTGAGCGAGAATATTCTAGAGAGCGAACTCTTTGGCCATGTGAGAGGGGCTTTTACCGATGCATCATCGGATCGCGTTGGCAAGTTCGAGTATGCCGACGGGGGGACGCTCTTCCTCGATGAGGTCGGCGACATGCCGATGGCAACGCAAATCAAACTGCTGCGGGTGCTGGAGTCGGGCGAGATCACGCGGGTGGGATCGAATCAGCCGGTGCGGGTTAATGTGCGGATCCTGTCTGCCACCAATCGGGATCTTGAGGAGGCGATCGCCAGCGGGGTTTTTCGGAGCGACCTTTATCACCGGCTGAAAGTGGTCACGATTGTGATCCCGAGTCTCCAGGAGCGGGCTGCCGATATCCCGTTGCTGATAGAACATTTCGTCAAACAGTTCACCAAGCGGCACCACAAGACGATCAAGGGGATGACCCGTGCTGCCCGGTTGAAGTTAGCCGCTTTTGCCTGGCCGGGAAATGTTCGGCAGCTTCGCAATGTGATTGAGAGCATGGTGGTGGTTGATTGCGACGAGACGCTCGACGTCGATGATTTGCCGCTGGAACTCGACCCAGATGCTGCTCCCGCGGCCGTGGTGACTGAGGCGAGTGGAGACGAGCCAGGGATTGCCGCGTTGGTGGGGCGTCCACTGGAAGAGATCGAGCGGATTTTTATTGCTGAGACACTGAAACTTACCGGGGGGAATCGGGAGCAGACCGCCGACATGCTCGGGATTGGCGAACGGACCCTCTACCGGAAGATCAAGGAATACAAGCTCACTTGACCTGTCGGCTGGGGGCAGGACGTGAGGATGAGCCGGTGGTGGCATCGATGCCGCCGGCGGGATGCCCTTCGGGGTGAGCATGAGCGAACGAAAGGATTGACGCTGTGGCGAGAATTCAGGCACTCCCGATGTCGGTCGTCAATCGAATCGCCGCTGGCGAAGTGGTTGAACGGCCAGCGAGTGTCGTGAAGGAACTGCTCGAAAACGCACTGGATGCTGAGCCTGGCCGGGTTGATGTGACGATTGAGCAAGGAGGCATTGCTCTTATTCGAGTTGTCGACGACGGCTACGGGATGGTGCCGGAGGATCTACCGCTGGCGGTCTCGCCACACGCGACGAGCAAACTGAGGACGGCGGAAGACCTCGATGAAATTGCAACCCTTGGGTTTCGCGGCGAGGCCCTCGCGTCGATTGCCGAAGTGTCACGGGTAGTGATTCGGACCCGGACTGCCGAGGGCACCGGCAGTCGGCTTGAGGTAGATGGGGGCATCAACCGCGGGGTGGTGCCGGAGGGCTGTGGCCGCGGCACCTCGGTGGAAGTGCACCAGTTGTTTGGCAAGATTCCGGCCCGCCGAGCCTTCCTGCGGACTCCGGCCACGGAATGGTCGCATGCGTCGGAGGCTTTTGTGAGGACGGCGCTGGCCCATCCTGGCATCGCCTTTTCACTGACGCACAATCGGCGGCAGGTGCATGATCTGCCAGCGACGACCGAGTGGCGGCAACGGATTGGCGGTGTGTTTGGGAGCCAGCTCGCGGAGCGGCTGCTTGAGGCGAACGAGACCGATGGTGACGTCACGGTGACCGCGTTGGTCGGCCGGCCTGAGGATGATATGGCCAGCGGACGGCTTCAGCACTTTTTTGTCGGCAATCGTCCCTTCCGCGACCGCTCGATCCTGCATGCCGTGCAGGAGGGCTATCGGGGGCGGCTGCTCTCGGGCAGGCAGCCGATCGTCTTTCTGCGGCTGACGGTGCCGCCGCTGTCGGTCGATGTAAATGTTCATCCGGCCAAGATGGAGGTGCGGTTCCGCGACCCAGGGCGGCTGCATCGCCTGGTGTTGTCGACGATTCGTCGTGCCCTGCTTGGGCTCGATGGTCCAACAGCCCTGCGGCCACCAGAGCAGGCCTTGCGGTCGGCTGAGCCTCTGGCACCGACGGGGCAGGCCGCGGCAAGCGGTCTGGCGGCGGCAGAGGCGATCTGGCAGCAACAACTGGCGGCCCCTGACGCGTTTCCAACAGACGCAGCGGGGACACCGGTCCGGGCCGACGTGACAGCCTCGCCACCACGACTGCCAGCCTGGGAACGTGACGCTGCCAGCCACCAGGAGTCCCTGCCGCTTGCCGGAGCAGCCAAGCCGGCGCGAGAGCGGGCCTTTCAGATGCATGACCGGTATCTCGTGGTCGAGACGGACTCTGGCATTGAAGTGATCGATCAGCATGCCCTCCATGAACGGGTGCTTTATGAGCGTCTCCGTGAGCTGGTGGCGGCGGGAACCCTTGAGGTTCAGCCCCTGCTGGTGCCCGAACGGGTCGATCTGGCACCGACGGAGTTTGAACTGGTGACTAGCCACGCCGCTGCCCTTGGCGAAGCGGGGGTGCGGGTGGAGGCCTTTGGCGGAAGCACGGTGGTGGTGCGGGCCAAGCCAGCTCTGGTCGGCCGGACACCGGCAGCGGAGATCATTCGCGAGGTGATCGATCGGTTGGCCGCGCTCGATGCGGCCGGTGGTGACCGGCGTTTGGCGGTCGATGAGGTGCTCCACAGTCTGTCGTGCCGGGCGGCAATCAAGGCGGGTGATGCCCTTTCCCAGCCAGAAATCGATACACTCGTGGCAGATCGGCACCGCTATCCCGGGGCTCGGCATTGTCCGCATGGGCGCCCGACCTCGCTGATGCTGTCACGGCAGGAACTCGATCGGCAGTTTCGGCGGACCTGATGGCTGCCGATCGTCACGGAGAGGCTACCGCAGTCCTTTGTGGGTCGCGAACCCGTTCGTGGGGTAGCCTGATCGCCTCGTACCTCAAGAGATCTCCCGATGATCTGTGTCAGCATTGCCCGTGGTCGCCATCGGTATCTGCTTGCTGAACTCCAGCATCTTGCCAAACAGGGTGTTGAACTGGTTGAACTGCGGCTCGATTGCATTCAGAGCAACGTGCAGATCAAGCGGCTGCTGACTGACCGGCCGTGTCCGGTGATTGCCACCTGCCGACGGCAGCATGACGGCGGGCACTGGAGCCGCTCCGAAGAGGAGCGGTTGATGGTGTTGCGGGCTGCCATCGCTGAAGGGGTCGATTACGTCGACCTGGAGGATGACATCGCCGGTTCGATTCCTCGCTTCGGTGCGACCAAGCGGATCATCAGCCATCATGACTTTCGGCGAACGCCTGAGGACCTTGAGACACTGCATGGGTATCTTGCCAGCCTCGATGCCGACATCGTCAAGATTGCGACCCTGGCGACGCATCCCAATGACAACCTGCGGATGCTTGAACTGGTGCGTTCCAGTTCGGTCCCCACGGTCGGCCTCTGCATGGGGGAGATCGGCACGCCGAGTCGCGTGCTGGCGGGCCGCTTCGGCGCGGCATTTACCTTTGCCCCGCTCAATCCTGAGAAGCTGCTCGCTCCGGGCCAGATCGCCTTTTCGTCCCTGCGGGATCTCTATCGGTACGATTCCATTACGCCGGCGACCAAGATCTATGGGGTCATTGCCGATCCCGTTGGGCACAGTCTCAGTCCGGTGGTGCACAATGTCGCCTGTGCTGCGACGGCGATCGATGCGGTCTATTTGCCTTTTCTCGTGCCGGCAGGCCATCTGCGGGACTTTCTGGCCTCCGCATCGCGGTGGCCGCTCGCCGGTTTGAGCGTGACGATTCCCCACAAAGAGGCCGTGCTCGAAGAGGTTTCAGCACGAGATGATCTCGTGAAAGAGATCGGTGCTGCCAACACCCTGCGGTTCAACAGTGATGGCACGATCGAGTCGTTCAATACCGACGTCACAGCGGCCCTGGAGGCCTTGCGCGCCGCGCTCGAAGAACAGGAGGCTGGCTTTGGCGATCGTCGCGGTCTGAAGTCGGCCATGGTCTTGGGGGCTGGGGGAGCGGCTCGGGCCATTGCCTGTGGCCTGCGCCGGCAGGGTGTCGATGTGACCATATCCGCCCGCACTGCTGAACGGGCCAAGAAGCTGGCGGAAGCGATCGGAGGAAAGGCTGTCGACTGGTCGGCACGACACCGTTTGCCCTATGACTGCATCGTCAACGCGACGCCTATCGGCATGCATCCAGAGGTAAATGAAACGCCGTTTGAGGCGACCCACCTGCGTCCTTACATGGTTGTCTTCGACACCGTCTACAACCCGGAGAATACGCTGCTGGTGAAAGAAGCCCGGGGCGTGGGCTGCCGGGTTGTCACCGGTGTGGAAATGTTCGTGCGGCAGGCGGCAGAGCAATTCCGGATCTGGCACGACCAGCTTCCGCCCCGCGATGTGATGCGGAATGCATTGAAGCAGGCGACATCGTCGGTGAGGGTGATCGAGTGAACACCTGCAGTTCGACGAGTGTTAGTGGCGTTGCTCCGATCCTCGTGGGGTATCGGGCCACTGGCAAGACGACGGTGGCGGCAACGCTGGCCCGGCGGTTTGGCTGGCAGGGGGTTGATGCTGACGATGTGTTTGAGCAGCGTCATCCCGGCACGATTGCTGAATTCATTGCGACCCAGGGCGAGCCCGCCTTTCGGCAGGCAGAAGCGGCCCTCCTTCAGGAACTTGTCCCGCAGCTGGATGTGGTGCTCGCCACAGGCGGGGGCGTGGTCTTGCGGGAGGACAATCGTCGGCTGCTCCGGCAGACCGCCCGCCCGATCATCTGGCTGACGGCATCCGCGGCGGTGATCCGCCAGCGTTTGGCGGCGGACCCGGCCACGGCGCAGCGGCGGCCAGCCCTGGCGGGCGGTGACGTCCTCGACGAAGTCGAGCAGGCGTTGGCTGGACGCGAGGCTCTCTATCGGGAGGTGGCCGACATCATGTTCGACACAGAGACGATGCCACCAGAGGCCGTGGGGGTAGCAATTGCGGCCTGGTTGACCGATCGTTTGCCAGCGGCGGGTGGTCCCGAGGCGGGAGGTGAGTCATGAGTGAGGCTGCCAGCCTGACCGGTCTGGTCGTTGCCGTGGTTTTGGGAGGTGGGGCCGGATGGCTGATGTATCGCTTTGTCGGCTGGATGCTCACCGAAATTGCAGCGGCAGACGCGGCCGCTGGGAACGAACTGCCGCTAGCCCGGCTGTCACCGGTGGGCTGGACAGCGTCTGCTGGCTGTCTGGTGGCTGGAGGACTCTGGTGGTGGGAGGTGATCGCCGGAGGACTTCTCCCGTTAGGCGTGGTCGGGCCGGCAACGGAAACCACTGCAGTGCTCGGCCGCGTGGCTGCGCATCTGCTGTTTTTCTGGTTTCTGGCGGCGGCCGCATGGATTGACATCCGCTACCGGGTGATCCCTGATGTGATCACCACGCCGGGCGTGCTGCTGGCCCTGCTGGTTGCCTGGTGCCTGCCGGACAGTTTTCTGCCGGTCGAGCTGATGCAGTCCCGCTCGTTCGCTGCCCCCGTTGAGTCGGCTGCCGGCCTGGCTGCGTGGGGGACGCTCGCTTCACCGACGACCGGGCCGTCGCTTGTGGCCGGTGGAATCGTGCTGGGGCTTTTCCTGCTGTGGTGGGCCACCTGTACCGCTCCGTTTTTTGAGGTCGCCGCAGCGTCGGCCGACGGTAGCACCCGCCGTGTCTCAGCCTGGCTGATGGAGCCACGGCTGGTCATTCTGGTCGGCGGCTGTGTTGGCTGCCTGGTGGCTGCCTGGTGGGGAGGGCTACGGTTTGCGGCTCTGCAAAGTGCTTTGATCGGGCTCACCGTATCTGCCGGTCTGGTATGGTTAACACGGGGTGGCGCGACTTTGGCCCTGGGCCGGGAGGCGATGGGGATGGGAGATGTCACCCTGATGGCGATGGTCGGAGCCTGGCTCGGCTGGCAGCCTGCCGTGCTGACTTTTTTTCTGGCGACCTTTCTGGGGCTGGGGCACGGTCTCTTTCAGATTGTCCGGCATCGCGAAAACGAACTTCCCTATGGCCCCAGCCTCTGCCTGGCAGCGGCCCTGATCACCTTGTTCTGGGGGCCGGTCTGGAGGCTCAGCCAGGACTTTTTCGTCGATGCCCTGCAGTTGGGCCTCGTCCTCGGGCTGGTTGTCATTCTGACCGCCGTGACCTTGTTTATTTGGCGGTGGTTGCGGGGACTGGGCGAATCGGCTGACTGAGGCGAGCCAAACCCCTTCTTCGGCCCCCTGCTCTTGCCTCGAGGCCGATCCGTTGCGGGCCACCGGCCTTGCTCTCTGAGGTGAGCTTTTCTAGTCTCCGGTTGCGGTTTTCCTTCCCGCTGGTGACCGAACGAGAATGGCTATTTTCCGGCAGTTGTTTTCAATCGTTGGTCTGCTTCCGATGCTCTTGCTCGGATGTTCGCACAACTTGCTGCGCAAGGAGACCACGCCGGCGGTGATCAGTCTGGAGCCCCCACCAGGGGTGGCTGTTCCAGCCCATACGCTGCCACCCGCGACGGCAAGCCTGCCGGAGTCGCCTTCGTATGCCCATCTCGATGGCCGGCAGTTGGAAACGGCGCTTGCTCGGAGCCAGACCGAAAATCAGCTGATGCAGGAGGAATTGGTTGCTGTGCGGGAACAACTCGCCAGCACCTCGGCCCAACTCGCTGCCAGCCGTGCGGTTGCCCGGCCGCTTTCGCCTGCTGATGGAACAGCAGCCCAGGCTGCTGGTGCGGCCGCCGCCATGCAATCGGCCATGGGGCAGTTGTCGGTCGATGCGTTGCCGGTGCGTCTGGATGGTGCTGTCGTCCGGATCGAGATTCCGGCGGAGCGGCTCTTCGAGCCCGGAACTGCCAACCTGCTGCCCGCCGGCGTCGCCGTCTTGACCCAGGTATCAGCGGAGGTTGAGCGGGTCTTTCCAGGCCACTTTCTGGCGATTGAGGGCCACCTCGACAGTGAGCCGATTGCCGCCGGCACCTGGGATTCGGCTCATCAGTTGACGGCCGCCCAGGCGGCAACGGTCTTCGATTTTCTCATCGAGCGAACACCGCTTGATGAAAGCCAGATGTTTCTCGTTGCGCACGGAGCCAATCACCCGGTCGTTTCCAACGCCACAGCCGCCGGTCGCCGCCGAAACCGGCGGATCGAGTGTGTGATCTATCCAGAGCGTGCTCCCTGAGGAGAAAGGCGACTGGGGACTGCTGCCTGACGGAGCGTTTCCCGGCCCGCGAGCCATTCATTTCCGGCGGCTGAGGTGACGTGCACCGGCAGAACGGTGGGGTCCCCTTTATTCCCCTCGCGGGCCGCTTACACTCCAGACATGCTCAGGATCATCGACTACGGCAGCGGCAACCTGCGGAGCGTGCAGAAAGCGTTTGAGCGGCAGGGCGTGGCGGCAGAAATCACTGCCGATCCAAACCGGCTTGCGGAGGCCGAGCGGCTCGTCCTGCCAGGTGTGGGTGCTTTTTCTGACGCCATGGTGGCCCTGCGGCAGCGTGGTCTAGTCGAGCCGATCCAGCAGTACCTGGCCGCTGACCGGCCTTTTCTCGGTATCTGCATGGGACTGCAGTTGCTCTTTGAGACCGGCTGGGAGGGAGGACGTCATGACGGCCTCGGCGTGCTGGCTGGTGAGGTGGTGCGGTTCGACCTGCCGACCGGGTTCAAGGTGCCTCACATGGGCTGGAATGAGGTCGGCTGGCGAGCAGGGAGCGGAGTGGCCTCCGCCTTCGCTGAAGCGGGCAAGCCGAGGCCGCACTTCTATTTTGTGCATTCCTATTATGCCTGCCCGACGGATCCGGAGGTGGTGCTTGCCGAAACGGATTATCATCAACCCTTTTGTGCCGGGGTGATGCGGGGCCGACTCCTGGCAACACAATTCCATCCCGAGAAGAGCCAGGCCTCGGGGATGCGGCTCCTGCGTTATTTTCTCGAACACGTTTGACGGTCTGATCAAAGGAGCCCTCACCATGGAACTCTGGCCAGCGATCGATTTACGGGGTGGCCGCTGCGTCCGGCTGCAACAGGGGGACTATGACCGGGAAACAGTCTTTGGAGAGGATCCCGTCGGCACGGTTCGCCAGTTCACGGCGGCCGGGTGCAGGCGGTTGCACATTGTCGATCTAGAAGGTGCGAAAGATGGTGCCGCGATTCAGCGGGATCTGATTGCAGCGATGGTTGAGGCTGCTGGTGTTCCCTGCCAGGTTGGTGGTGGCATTCGCTCTCGCGAGACAATCGAAGCCTACCTGGAAGCGGGCGTGTCCCGGTTGGTTGTTGGCAGTGTGGCCATCGAGCAGCGTGAAGCATTCGCGGAGATGGCACGAGCCTTTCCCGGCCGACTTGTCCTCGGTCTCGATGCCCGAGAAGGACGTGTTGCTTCCCGGGGCTGGCTCGAGACCAGTACCCTGCAGGCTGTCGATCTTGCCACGGAGTCGGCCGACCTGCCGCTGGCGGCGATCGTCTACACCGATATCGCCCGTGATGGCATGCTGAAGGGACCAAACCTGCCGGCCCTCCAGGCAATGGTCGAGGCGTCACCCCACCCGGTGGTGGCCTCCGGCGGCATTGCCACCGCAGACGATCTTCGCGACGTGGCGGCCACGGGTGCTGCCGGATGCATTGTGGGCCGGGCCCTCTACGACGGTGGCCTGACCCTGGCCGCTGCCTGTCAGGCTGCCGGCGAAGCTGACTGAAGCATTCTGCCGCCAGCCCGCAGGGTTTGCCTTGCCCGCCGAGCTTCTGTTCCGCGAGCGAGATTGCGCGGGACATGGCCGCGGTGCTCAACTTCGGCGGGGACGGGGGTCGACCTTATTGGCAGTGATTATTGCGCGATTTCCGCGGTTTGCTGAATAGGTATGCCATGGCCACAGATGTTCGACTCAAGGAGCAGCTTCCCGATCTGACGCAGCGGATCGTTGACACCTATCGTGAGGTGCCAACGACCAATTATCTCGGGCACTGTCCCCTGCCCAATTACGAGTCGATCATCAATGCCTGCGAAGACCTGAAAGAGATTCTCTATCCAGGGTATCGGCGCCGGGAGAATCTCCACTTTGGGAACGTCACCTATCACGTTGGCGACCTGATTGACGGCTTGCATGACAAACTCACCATCCAGATTGGACGTGCGTTGCGGCATAGCCTCTCTGCGACACGCGAGGCAGCGGCGGCCGGTCGAGATGTACCTGCTGTACCGGAAGCGGTGCAGCACTGTGTGGAGGAAGCCGACTTCGAGGCGCTCGGGCAGGCCAAGGCCATTGAGTTTCTCGAACAGATTCCTGAACTGCGACGGATTTTGGCAACGGATGTCCAGGCGGCCTACGATGGCGACCCTGCGGTGCGAACGCTTGATGAGATCATTTTCTGCTATCCGGGCCTGGAGGCAGTGACAATTCATCGCCTGGCCCACCTGCTGCACCGGCTCAATGTTCCGCTGATTCCGCGGATGATGGCCGAATGGTCCCATTCACGCACCGGCATCGACATCCATCCCGGGGCCACCATTGGGGATCACTTCTTCATCGATCACGGCACCGGCGTCGTCATAGGTGAGACGTGCGAGATCGGCAACCACGTCAAGCTTTATCAGGGGGTCACCCTGGGGGCGGTCTCCTTTGCGACCGATGCAGATGGACACCTGGTGCGAGGGACAAAGCGGCATCCGACAATCGGCGACCGGGTGGTTGTCTACGCCAACGCGACCGTGCTGGGGGGCAATACAGTGATCGGGCACGATTCGGTCATCGGCAGTAATGTCTGGCTAACGCGATCAGTCGATCCCCACACTACGGTCGTTCTGGAAAAGCCCAAACTGCGAATGCGGGGAGAAACGCCCACGGCAGAGTCGGACTATCAGATCTGACGGGGGCTCAGGCCGTGATGGGCACCCCGGGCGGGGCCGACTGAGCGGGCTGAGTCGTCGGCGACCGGTTTTCAGCCCCTGGGTTAGCGGCCTAGCTGCGGGCTGCCCGCAGCCGCTGTCGGGCTGCTGTTTCGGCTGCCATGCGGGCAGCAATCGCCTCATCACCCGTGGCTCGTTCGGCGGTGATGCGGGCCAGTTCACCCTGGGCTTCGGCCGCATCGATGGTGGTGGCATCGACCGCCCGCTGCGTGATGATTGTGACGGCGTCCTGGCCGACCTCGGCGAAGCCACCTTCCACGAACGTGCGAAGGCTCGTCTGGCTGCTGGTCCCACCGGCCACTCCTGACATCCGCACCTCGCCGGTACCAAGCCGACCGATGAACGGGGCATGGCCGACGGCGATGCCGCGGCTGCCATCGTCAAGCGGCAGCGTGACGGAAGCCGCCTTGAGATCAAGCACGGTCTTCTCTGGCGTGACAATCACGCAGTGCAGCAGACGTTTGGACGATTGGTCAGCCATGATGTCTCAGCAGTGAGGGGCAAATGAATGGATCAGGACTTAGCGGCCATCTTCTTGGCCTGCTCTTCGGCCTGCTCAATCGAGCCGACGTACATGAAGGCCTGTTCGGGCAGGTGGTCCCACTTGCCGTCGGCAAGTTCCTCAAAGGACCGGATCGTATCCTCAAGGCTGGTGATTTCGCCCGGCTTGCCGGTGAAGACCTCCGCCACGAGGAATGGCTGGGACAGGAAGCGTTCCATGCGGCGGGCCCGGTGAACAATCAGTTTGTCCTCTTCGGAGAGTTCATCGACACCGAGGATGGCAATGATGTCCTGGAGTTCTCGGTACCGCTGCAGGGTGGTCTGGACCCGCCGAGCGACGTTGTAGTGGCGGTCGCCCACGTACTGCGGGTCGAGGATCCGGCTGGAGCTGGCCAGCGGATCGACGGCCGGGTAGATGCCCTTCTCTGAAATCGACCGTTCCAGGTAGATGAAGGCATCGAGGTTGCCGAACGCGGTGGCTGGTGCCGGGTCGGTCGGGTCGTCAGCCGGCACGTACACGGCCTGCACCGATGTGATCGCACCCTTCGAGGTCGAGGTGATCCGTTCCTGCAGGGCACCCATCTCGGTGGCCAGGGTCGGCTGATACCCGACGGCACTCGGCATCCGGCCAAGCAAGGCGCTCACTTCACTCCCGGCCTGCGAGAACCGGAAGATGTTGTCGACAAACAGCAGCGTGTCGGTACCGGTCGTGTCTCGGAAGTACTCAGCCATCGTCAGGGCTGACAAGGCAACCCGCAGACGGGCTCCTGGCGGTTCGTTCATCTGACCGAAGACCATGCAGGTCTGTTCAATGACGCTGCGGCCAGTGTCGCCGATCTTGGCGTCCTGCATTTCCAGCCAGAGGTCGGTCCCTTCACGGGTCCGTTCGCCGACGCCGGCGAATACTGAGTACCCACCGTGCGCACTGGCAATTCGAGCGATCAACTCGGTCAGAATGACCGTTTTTCCGAGCCCGGCACCACCGAACAGGCCGGCCTTGCCACCCCGAACGAACGGAGTGAGGAGGTCGACGACCTTGATGCCTGTCTCAAACAGCTCGGTCTTGGTGGAGAGTTCGTCGACCGGCGGGGCATCACGGTGAATCGACCAGCGTTCCTTTGTCTTCACTTCACCAGCGTTGTCGATTGGTTCACCCAAGAGGTTGAACACCCGGCCGAGTGTTTCTTGGCCGACCGGCACGCTCACCGGTGCCCCGGTGTCGACCACGTCTTGGCCGCGAATCAACCCATCGGTTGAGCCGAGGGCCACGCAGCGGACCTTGCCGCCCCCGAGGTGCTGCTGCACTTCTCCGACGAGATTAAGTTTCACGCCTTTGTGATCAGCGTCGATGCGGACGGCGTTGTAGATCGCAGGCATCTGCGATTCAGGAAACTCAACATCGAATGTCGAGCCGATGACTTGGGTGACCTTACCGATGTTGGTGTCGGAGGCGGAAGCGGTTGCCATGAGGATTCAGCCTTGTTGGAACGGGTGATTGATTGAGTGGGACGGGGGAGGTGATCAGCCGCAGGCGGCGGGCCACCGTGTGTTGAATATGCGGGTTACTGTTTGAGGGCCTCGACACCGCCGAGGATTTCCATGATTTCACCGGTGATCTGTGACTGGCGGGCACGGTTGTACTGACGCGAAAGATCGCGGATCAGGCCAGAGGCATTTTCAGTGGCCCCCTTCATTGCGACCATTCGGGCCACTTGCTCGCTGACGGCAGCGTCAAGGAAGCATTTGAAGAGCCGTGACTGAAAACTCGCCGGCAGAATCTCCTCAAGGATGCTCTCTGCTGAGGGATAGAAGTCGTACTCTTCCGAGGCAAGGTGGGCTCGGGATTCGGCCTCTTCATCCTGTTGCGGGGGCTTCAGCGGAAGGAGCGTCTCCACCACGGCTTCCTGCTTGGCGATGTTGGTGAACTGGGTGTAGACGACGTCGAGGCGGTCGATAGCACCGGAGCAGTAGGCATCGAGGTAGGCTTGGCCAATCGGAGCCACCTCATCAAATGCCGGCTTGTCTTCGAAAGTCGTGTACGACTCATCGAGGGTCACTTTCCGGAACCGCAGGGCGGAGATGCCCCGCTTGCCCGAGACGGTGACATGGGTGGCGACCTGCTCGCTCGACCACTGGCCCAGCAGGCCCATTGCCTGACGAACAACATTGGAGTTGTAGCCGCCGCAGAGTCCTCGGTTGCCGGTCAACACCAGTACTGCTGTACGGTTGGTGGGTCGGACCGCCAGCAAGGGGTGGTCAACGCCGGCGCCGACACTGGCAATGTTGCCAAGGATCTTGGCAAGTTGCCGGGTGTAGTCGCGGGCCGCAATCGAGCGGTCCATTGCCTTTTTGAACCGGGCTGTTGCGATCAACTCCATGGTGCGGGTGATCTTCCGGATGTTCCTGACGGAACGCCGACGTCTGTCGAGGGCTCGAGCTTTCGCCATGAGGGAATCCTTCCTGTGGCTCAGTCAGCGCCGGCCAGGGCCGGTGCTGGGGTTTTCGTGCCCTGCCGCTGCCGCTTGAACTCGGCAATCGCCGCTTCAAGGAGACGCTCTGTCTCGTCGTCGAGTGCCTTGGTCTCCTCGAGTCGGCTCCGGAGTTCCTTGGCCTGCTCGCGGACGAAGGTCAGGAAGCCGGCCTCCCAGTCCGCAACCTCGTCCCGCTTGACATCATCAAGATGGCCACGGGTGCCCGCGTAAATGCTGAGCACCTGATCGACCACATCGAGTGGTTGGTACTGCCCCTGCTTGAGCAATTCAACCATTCGGTAACCGCGGTCAAGCCGCGACTGGGTGGCGGCATCGAGATCGGTGCCGAGTTGAGCAAAGGCCTCGAGTTCGCGGAAGGATGCGAGGTCGAGCCGGAGGCCACCAGAGACCTTTTTCATCGCCTTGGTTTGGGCGGCACCACCGACGCGGGAGACGGAGATACCGACATTCATCGCAGGCCGCTGGCCGGCGAAAAAGAGGTCAGGCTGCAGGTAGATCTGGCCATCGGTAATCGAAATGACGTTCGTCGGAATGTAGGCTGACACTTCACCTTCGAGCGTCTCAATGATCGGTAGCGATGTCAGCGACCCGCCGCCGTGTTCGTCGGACAACTTCGCCGACCGCTCCAAGAGCCGGCTGTGGGCATAGAACACGTCACCAGGGAACGCCTCGCGTCCAGGTGGGCGACGCATCAACAAGGAGAGTTGCCGGTAGGCCGTGGCCTGCTTGGAAAGATCGTCATAGACGATCAGGGCGTGCTGGCCGTTGTACATGAAGTGCTCGGCCATCGCGGTGCCCGAATAGGGAGCGATGTATTGCAGCGGAGCAGCCGCCGAGGCACCTGCCACGATCACGGTGGTGTAATCCATTGCACCGTGCTGGCGAAGGACGTCGATCGCGACGGCCACGGACGAGTCCTTCTGGCCAACCGCCACATAGAAACACTTCACGCCGGTGTGCTTCTGGTTGAGGATCGCATCGATACCGATCGCCGTCTTGCCGGTTTTTCGGTCGCCAATGATGAGTTCTCGCTGACCGCGGCCGATCGGTGTCATCGCGTCAATGGCCTTGATGCCCGTCTGCAGCGGCTCACGAACTGGCTGCCGGTCTGCTACGCCGGGAGCGAGGGTTTCAACCGGACGCTGCAGATCAGTGGCAATGGGCCCCTTGCCGTCGAGCGGATTGCCCAACGGGTCGAGCACGCGGCCGATGACAGCATCACCGACGGGCACGCTGAGCAACTTCCCAGTGCTGCGAACCTCATCCCCCTCGTTCACCTTGAGGTAATCACCAAGGATGATGACACCCACCGAATTCTCTTCGAGGTTGAAGGCCAGGCCAGTGACTCCGCCGGGAAATTCGACCATCTCCCCAGCCATGACGCCGGACAGGCCCCAGACTCGGGCAATGCCATCACCTACCTCAAGCACCTGCCCGACCTCGCGGACATCAATGCCTGACTGGTAACGGTCGATTTCCTCACGCAGTACCGAGGCGATCTCGTCGGTGTTGAATTTCATGGATACTCCTCTGCTTCAGCCGCTCCGCGAGCGAAACCAGGCTCGTGGCAACGGAATGGTCGTAGACGGTGTCCTCAACCCGCACGACGAGGCCGCCGAGCAGGTCAGGATTGACGGCGAACGTGGCCGCCAAGGGCATGCCAAGCGACTGCTCGATGGACCGGAGCAGGTCGGCTTGCGTGCTGGGTTCGATGGGGGATGCGGTGGTGAGGACGGCCTGATGGCGGCCATCGCGACGATCGACCTCGCGCCGGACGGCCGCGACGATCTCGGGAAGGATGCTGAGTCGGTCATGCTGAGCGAGCACGAGCAAGACGTTTAAGGTTGTGGTTGACACCTTGCCGGCCAGGGTCGAGTTGACGATCGACGCCTTGTCGGCCACCGAGACGCGGGGTGACTCCAGCACGGCAATCAAGTTGTCCACCCGCGGGAGCACCTCAGTGACCAACTGCGTCAACTCTTCAATAACATCCTCCCGGCACTGCTGCCGGTCGGAAGCTTCGACAATGGCCTGAGCATAGACTTTGGCCAACCGGGCCGCGCCGATATCTCGGGGGGCGGAGACTGCCGATTGCGGATTCACGTGCGTGGTGCTCATGCAGATTCGATGACCGGTTGGTGGGATCAGTTCACGCTGGGGGATGAGGAGAGACCGGCAACAGACTCACGGACGAGTCGAGCCTGATCGTCGGCGGAGATCTTCTCCCGCAGAAACTTCTCGGCCACGCCAACCGCCAAGTCGCCAGCCTTTTCTGCCAGTTGTGCCAAGGCGTCGTCACGGGCCATGCCAATTTCCTGGCGGGCACGCTCTTTTTCGTCTTCAGCAGCCTGGCGGGCCTCGGCAACAATTGTCTGCCGCATGCTGTCAGCGTCGCGGCGGGCCTCATCAAGCATCGACTTGACTTCTTCCGAAGCCTCGGCGAGTCGCCTTTCATACGAGGCGAGCAGTTTCTTGGCATCCTCATTGGAGGCCTGGGTGGCTGCGATCATGTCGGCGATCCCCTGCTCCCGCTTCTCCAGTCCCTGCATGATCGGCTTCCAGGCAATTGCCGTCAGCAGCAGCATGAGAAGCAGAAACACCGCAAAAGACCAGATCGCCAAATCGCTGCGAAACTCGGCCGGGCTTTCGAACGTCTCCCGAGAGACACCGGCCGGCGGGTTGGCGCCGATTTCGGAGTGCCCACCATGGTCGCCATGTCCGTCGTGCTCAGCGTGGGCGGCGGCGTGACTGCGATGTTCGTCTGCATGACCATCATCGGCCGCTTGGAGAGAGCTACCGCAAACCAGTGCACATGCAGCGGCCAGGCATGCGAGCGAGCAAAGACGCCGCACCATGTTGGGGGCGTCGACATAGGAGGGAGCACTGGGCAGTGCGGTCATGATGGATTTCCTGTCGAGGGTGATCGCTTCTGCGATGTTGCCAGCGTTGGAACTACGGGCCAAAGTCAACGGCAACTGCTGCCGGGCAGCAGCGACGAGTAAGGGCCTGCGCCCGTCGCTGCCACCCGACACATCGGGGGCTGGTCGGAACCTGAGGACCACATCCGCCTGAAAGGTGGCCACCGGTGTGGCGGCTCGTCCCAGGGGAGACGGTTCGCAGCATTCCTGCCCAGCGTCCCGCTGGATTGCCTTACTTTGTCGAGCAGATAAACAATGCGTAGAAGGTGAAACCTTCGATCAGGGCTGCCGCGATGATCATGGCAGTTTGGATGCTGCCGGATACTTCCGGCTGGCGAGCCATGCTCTCGTAGGCCGAAGCGGCCAATTTGCTGATGCCCAATGCGGCACCAATCACGACGAGGCCGACCCCGAAGGCCGCTGATAGATCAATGAGTGCGGCACTGCCACCAGAAGCTTCTTGGGCACTGGCGACATTTGCACAAACCAGCGTAAGCAGAACAGCGGCGAACATGCTGGCCGAGCGGGCCGAGAAAAACGAGCGAAGTGTCACGGGGTCAAACTCCTTGCAAACGTGAATTCGGGAACCATATTCCCGAACGGGGTGAAACGAGATCGGTGGCGGACAGCAGTTCGGTCACAGAGGCCAAAAAGATGTTCGCGAGAGTCCATGTTCTATGCAAAATTGCGAGATTTTGAAGACCAGACGGGTATTTTTTTGATTGGTTCCGATCATTAGTGGTGGTGAACGGCAGCACCAATGAACAAGGCCGACAAAAACGTGAAAATGTAGGCCTGCAGGAAGGCAACGAATAGTTCCAGCACACTGAAAAGCGTGGCACTGACAACGCTGATGCCGGTGACCGTCGCCCACATGCCGGTCGAGGCGGAAGCGGCCCCTGCGATCAGGCCCATGATGCCGAGAAGCACGAGGTGGCCAGCCACCATGTTGGCCAGCAGTCGCACGGCGAGAATCAGGTGTTTGATGCACAGCCCAAGCATTTCGATCAGGAAAAGACCGAACGAAATGATGATTTTGAGCGGCAGCAGGTAGGTCGGCATGTCAATCGGCGGAACCTGATTGAGGAAAAAGCCCAAAAAGCCGAACTGCTTCATGCCCGAGAGCATGCCGGTCACAAAGGTGGCACCAGCCAAGGCGAGCGTGACAGAGAACGAGGCGGTTGGCGATCCGGCCCACGGCACCATGCCGAGAAGGTTGCAGCCAAGCACAAAGAAGAACAGCGTCCAGAGCATCGGGACGAAACTGTCTCCGCGGTGGGCCGGACCGGCATGATGCCCGTCGTCATGGCCATGGCCGGGCGGGTCATCGATCGCCGGCCGGGCAATCTGGTCGCGGATGAACACCAAGATCGCTTCAAACAGATTGGCAAACTTCCCTCGGGGCCGGTCGCCGGTACTGAGTTGCTTGGCGAGCCGGGAAAAGAGCACAAGCATTACTGCGGCAACGACCACTTCCAGAATCATGTACTTCGAAATGGCCAAGCCAGACTTCGGAGCGTAGAGACTGTCGATTTCCCCGAACGGTTGCGGGATGAGCACCTTCCCATCCATTGCTCGGTTGAACTCAGCGACATCGGTCACCTCTGGGTGTCCGTTGCGCAAAAACGCGGGAACCTCGCTGAGAGACTTCCAGTCATACCGCCAGAGCCCCTTCGGAACTTCGAAGAAGTAGGCGTCTTTGAGGTGGTAGATCGGGTTGGCAGACATCTGGCAAATGAATCCGGAAAAGCGGGAGCGTGTCACAAACGCGGGGTCGCGTCAACCGGCACACCAGCAGATTCGGAAACCGGTCGGTGTGAACGGCTACTCGTGTGCAGAAGGATATCAACCAGCAGCAGACTGAGGTAGGAGGCAACGATTGTTTCGGCAATAAAATTTCGCAGCGGTTGTTCAAGGTGGCCCCCACCCCCTTCCAGTTGGAGCCAGCCGAGAGCGGCAAGCGGGACGGCGAGCCGTAACAGACTTGCTGCCAGCCCCCCGGCCACGGCGAGCGCCGGCCGGCTGGCAGCCTGTCGGCTGACGCTGCAGGTCAGCAGCCAGCCAAGGCTGGCTGCGGCGAGCGTGATCCCACTCACGGCCGCGACCGTTTTCGCGCGGAGGCTCTCGTCGATTTCCGGCAGCGTGCGGGTGTACAAAACCGCGGCCACCACCGCCTGCGTTGCCACCAACGCAAGGAGGCCGAGCCAAAGCGGTTTGGGAGGGGGGGCTGGAGGG
>WTHB01000047.1 GCA_011523305.1 Planctomycetaceae bacterium
TCGTGGTCGTTCCATATCTGTGATCGGTTTCACGGCGTCGACTCCAAGGCGCGGAGGCTGGACGAGCCCTTCGGCCCCTTTTACGGACTGCTGAACATGTCGCCGGCGCCGGTGCCGCGTCCGAGCCGGCTCCCATCCATCGACGAACTCAACCGGACAGCCACGCCCAAGCCGAAGCTGGCCGGCGGCCTGTGGCGCCGGCTGAGACGCAGCATCCCCAAATTGTTCTCGTGAGGACGGCGAGCCGCGGGCACGGACTCCCCGCGGTGCAGGCGCCGGCTAGGAGACGCGCCGTGCAGCAGTAGCTACCCGGCTTCCTCGGCATAGGAGCTCCCCGCTCGGGCACGCGCTGGCTCGCCCAGTGCCTCGCCGAACATCCAGAAGTCGCACTGCCGGAGACAGAGGTCTACTTCTTCACCAGCCGCCGTATGGTGTGGCCCTATTGGACCAAGGGGCTGGAGTGGTACGGCGAGCTGCTGGCCAGCGCCCGGCCGGCGCCACGGACGCGGGCCGGAACGGCGGCGCTGGAATCGAGCGTTATCGGCCGCCGCTGCGGCAGCTCGCTTGGCTGGTCCCCCCCGATCCGCTGAAGGAAGCGGAGCAGAACGGAATGCTCATGACGCCCGCCATCCGGCAGCAGATGCACGAGATGTTCCGTGAGCACATCGACAAACTCGGCGCCATGCTCGGCCAAGGACTGCGCCACTGGAACCTGCCGCACTCGGAGTCAAAGGCCCCGTGAATGGAGCCGCCCTGGTGCAGTCAGACCGCCGGCAGCCCCGCCGTGACCGCGATGGCAGACTCGCCTGGTGAGCGGTCGCGGCCGTCAAAGCCCAGGATGCTGAAGGCGGTTGCGGTGCTGCCGGTGTCTTCCGGCGGCACCCAGCGAAGCTGGTCACCGTGGCCAATCTGCCGCCGGGCGAGGTGTTGGAGTAGCGTACGCGGATTGGCCGACGTCGGCGGCGTCGAGACATCGACCCAGCGGCCGCCGTCCCATTTTTCGACCCGTCCGCTGGCGACCGCCGTCACGACAAAGGACAGCTCCGGGCTGTCGGCCAAGGCGGCCGCGGCCAGATCGCTGCGGGAAAAGACAATCGGGCTGGGACCCAACGGCCCGCCAAGCTTGATCGTGGTGGCTCGCCGCAGCTGCGGCCGGCTGATCCGGCTGCTTTGCACCGTGACCGTGACTGGCTGTTCGGTGGCCAGCGGCGTGTCGCCAGCGTCGCGGGCCACCACCGTGAACTGATACTCCCGCGTGGTGGCTACGTCGGCCGGCTCGTTCAGCCGCACCGCGCCGGAGTCGGGGTCGATTGAGAACTTGTCGTGGTCGCCGACGCCCGGCTTGATGGCGTACGCCACCTGCCGCTCGGCCGCGGTGCTGCCGACGTCGCTCGTGGTTGCCTGATAGACCACGGTTTCCAGCGGGCTGCCCTCGGCCACCGTACCGTGAGCCGGGCTCGTGAAGACCGGTGCGGCGTTGGCGGCCGTCCAGCGGTTGGCGTTCTGGGCGGTTAGCCACTCCAGTGGCAGAAAGGCAGCATCGTAAATCTGGAAGGTGACCTCATGCGGCTGCATCGCCGTGCCCCCCTTGGTCGCCTCGTTGGCGATGATCGTCGCCGCCTCGTTCAAAAACGACACAAAGTTTTCATAGGACAGCGACGACAGCCCCGCAAAGGTGCCGCCGTAGGTGTTGGGCTCAAGCAGTGACTCCGGGTTTTGGTACTTCGCGTCGAGCACCGTTGCCACCGGGGTGGTCGGATCGGCCGGGTTGACGTTTGAGCGGTTGAGCGACTCAATCGAGAAGGTGGCGATCGCCTGCTGTGGGGTCTTGCTGCCGTCGGTCGCGGTCGCCGAGCCAAAGCTGCTCCAGTCGAGCGGCCAATAGAACTTCTCCCGCAGCTTCGGCAGGCTGACGTCTTGATAGAGCGGGTTATTGAACATCGCCGCCAGCTGCGCGGGATGGTTGGCATAGTAGGCGTAGGCGGTGTCGAAGGCCCGGGGTGAGAGCTGCTTGACCTCGCCGATGGTCGCCGTGGCCGTTGCCGCTGTGCCGGCTGAGGGGGCGGCGATCATGATCGCCGGTGCCGCCGTGTAGCCGTAGCCGGCATCGGTGACTGTGATGCCGACAACCTGCCCCGCCTTGTCGCCGGTGCCAAGCATGGCGGTGCCGGTGGCTGGCTTGCCGCCGGTGCGAGCGGGGGCGGAGAAGGTCACGGTCGGGGCAGCCGCATAGCCGCTGCCGCTGGCGGTGAGGCCGATGCCGGTCACCTGGCCCGGCCCGTAGCCGTTGGGCACCTGCCAGTTGTAGACGTTGGCACCGCCCTGAATCTCCCCGCTCCAGTCGGCCGGCAGGGACCCGAGCACGTCGGTGATGGTCGGCAGCCAGTGGGCCGAGTGAACCGTGGCCAGCCGCGGCAGGGCCTCGACCCGGGCCGGCCGGCCGGCGGTGGCGTTCCCAGTGACCGTGAACGTCGGCGGCGTGGCATAGCCCAGCCCCGGCTCGGTCAGGCCGATGCCGCTGACGATGTAGCCGGTGTCGGGATCGGCCGGCTGGCTCGGGTCGGGCTTGGCGGTGGTCGCATAGGCCACCGCCGCCGTCCCACCACCGGCGACGAAGCTGCCGCCGCTGACCATCACCCGCGGGTAGTTGAGCAGGTGCACCGTTCCCGTGGCGGCCGTGCCACCGGGCGGCGCGGGAATCTGCATCGTCGGTTCGGCGGTGTAGCCCCGGCCCGGGTTGGTAATCCGCACGCCGGTCGCCACGCCGCTGCTGTTGACTTCGAGGACGCCAGCGGCCTGCTCAACTCCACCACCACCGGAAAACGTCACCGGATAGACCGTCTTTGGGTCGTAGCCGCTGCCACCGTCGCCTTGGCTGATGATCACGCCAGCGCTGTAACCGGCGCCGGCATCGCTGACGGTGATGGTCGAGAGCCCGCTCTTGGCATCGAGCGGAAAGGAGCCGGCCCGGTTGAGCACCGGGGCGTATGCCGTGTTGTAATCGGGGTTGATGCCGTTTTTGTCCGGGCCGCCGGTCAGAAAATGCTTTGTGCCGACCGGGTCGCCGGTGAGCGTGTAAGACGGCTTGTTCGTGGTGGCGCCATAGCCGTCACCCAGCACGGTTAGGATGATGTGGTCGACCTGCTCGGGACCGGAGTTGACCGGCAGATGGATCGGCGGTGCGGGCGAGACCGCTGAGACGCCGCCGGTGGCGGGGTACTGGCTGCGGAGGGCTTCATCAGCAAAGAACGTGTCGCTGCCGACTGTGGTGCTGAAGCTGACCGTCAGCCCGCCCGGACCGGCCAGCGGATTGGCCGGATTGCTCGGCGTCAGCATGCTCTGGTCGTAGCCGGCGCCCGGGTCGGTGATCACGAGGCCGTTGATCTGGCCTGGCTTGTAGCTCTGGCTGTTAACGGTGATGTAGCCAACCACCTGCCGGCCACCAGCCGGGGCGGCGGGAAAGACCGGCCGGGGATACCCGTGTTCCGGTAGCAGCCGGGCGACCGCCGTCGCCGGCTGGCCGCTGGTCTGCGGCAGGTGCACGGCCGGTTCGCTGGAGTAACCCTCACCCGGGTCGGTCACGGTGATGCCAAGGATTTTCCCCGAGCTGTCCACGGAATCAATGAAACCCTTTGCAACCCGGCCGCTGGCTGGCTGCCCCGGCGGCGGGTCAAAGCTGACGTTGAGTTCAGTCGGGCTTCCCTTGGCATAGCCGCTGCCGCCATCGCTGACCCAGACTCCGGTCGAGTAGCCGGTACCGATGCCTGCCCCGAAGAAGGCATGGCTGCCGGCAGCGACCTCGGCCAGGTCGATCGCCCCGGTGCCCATCACCGCAAAGCCGGCGGCGGGGGTGCCGCTGGTGGGCGTGCTGAAGACCACCTCGGGGGGCGTCTGAAAACTGTTGGCGGTGGTCGGCCCCTCGAGCATCGGCGTGGCGATGCCGTTGATCTCGATCGTGCCGTCGGGGGCGATGCTTGAGCCGGGACCGGGCTGGTAGTGGTTTTCACCGAACCAGTAGTTTTCGGTGTAGGCCTTCATCGGGCCGGGGCTATACCGCAGCCACGAGGTCTGGGCGTACTTGATGATGCCGAACCGATAGGGGGCTGCCGCGCCCGCCGCCCAGGTATGCGAATCGGTCGCCTCGGCGTCACTGAAGATGACATCGGGCACACCGGAGCCGCTCAGCGGCTGGCTGCCGGCAGCGGCAGTGGCCGCAGCGGCGTCGACCCCCGGCATGAAGTGGTTCCAGAGCCACTTGGTGTAGCCATAGCCAGCCACCGGCCAGCCGGCGTTGGTGCCGCCCGGGCCGCTTGGGTTTGGTGTCCAGGTCCAGCTTTCATCCGGGGTCAGCCGATTGTGGATGGGATCGTAGGGGTCAGCCTTGGAGGGCGATGCACCGCCGAAACCGTAATAAGTGTCGGTCTCGAAGGCTCCTGCCCCTTCGCCGTCGGCCTGGTAGTGGGTGATGAACTTCGTGCCACCCCGCTGCAGCTGTTCGTGGTTGATCCAGTTGATCAGCTCAAAAGACTGATAGAGGTTGTTCTTGGGTGGGCTGCCAGCCTGGCCGTCGGTGGTGAGGTTGTTGCCGGCGAAATTCCGTTCGTCGTAGACCTTCCAGGCGTCGGCGGCGTCGAGGTAGGAGATTGCCCCCGCTTCGACCCCGGCCGGCAGCTTGTCGAGGAACTCGGTGACGATCCAGGGCACGCCGTCGGTGCCGTTGGTCGGGTCGAGGTAGGCGTAGTAGTTCTTAGTGTCGATCGAATAGTCGCCGACATTGATGTAGGCGACGCTCACCCCGCTGTTGGTGATGAACGAGATGTAGTCCTCAGCCCAAGCGGTGAACTTGGCCTTGTCGGGCTGGCCGTGCTCGTCGGCAAAGGCGATGTCCTGGCCGAAGTGCGAGACCTCGATTTGCGGCAGCAGCGTCGGCAGGCTGCCGCTGCTGATGGTGACCGAATCGGCAGTCGCCGATAGGGCGAGCCGGGGCTCAAGGGTTTCGAGCGTGAGTGGGCTGCCTGACACAGCAGCGGGAGTTCGGTGGTGTCGAGAAGTAGGCATCGGCTTGCGTGTCGGGGCGAGACTAACCTGGCCACACGGTCGCGCAGCCATCCAAGTTTTGCACACTGGTTTCCCGAAGCAGACCGCAAAACTCCCGCCGAAACAAGAAAATGGCCGGAAAAAACAGCGGGGGGCGACAGTTTTTTGACGACATCCCCTGCCAGGTTGTGCGATCGTTCCGTGGATGCTGCCCTATTGCCCGATAAATTTCCGCTCGAGGTTGGCCAGGGCCCGGGCCAGTGGCAGCGGGTCGGCACCGGGCAGGCCGCGGAGCATCGTGAGGCTCGCCCGCAGGTCGGCGACGATCTGGCGGATCTCGCTGTCGCGGTAGAACGACTGCAGCCAGAAGACTGCCACCCGGCGGATGCCGCTGCGGATCGGCAGCACCTCGTGCACCAGCGTCGTCGGATAGGCGACGGCCGACCCGGCCGGCAGTTTGACGTCCTCGGTATCGCCGCCCGGCAGATGCAGCCGCAGTTCCCCGCCGGTGTAATTGTCGGGTGGATTGAGAAACAGCGTGACCGAGATGTCGTGGCGGATCGGCGGCTGGCCGGCCAGCACCGCATCGGTGTGAGGACCGTAGCAGTCGCCGGGGTGGTACTCGGCAAAGATCGTCGGCGAGCACGCCGCCGGTGAGAGGCGTTCGGCGAGCACCGGCGACCGCGTCAGGGCGGCGTTGAGAATCGCCTCAAACTGCCGCAGGCCCGGCCACTGCCGGTCGATCTGCCGGTTGGCCTTCACCTGGCGGGCACCGCCTGCCGCCGTCGCCCGGCCATCCTCAAAGACCGCGTTGTCAAACCGGGCGGCCATGTCGGCAACTTCACCCTTGGTGAGCAGGTCGGGAAGCATCAGCAGCATCAAATCGGCCTCGGGCAACAGTGGCGTGAAGTCTTGTTCCTCGTGAACATGATAAAGGATCAGCCTTTTCGCCCGCGACCATCCACGCCCCCGAAAGTCGATCGTGACCGAATCAGCCCAAGGAGAGGAAGGTCAACAGCACCTTCGCAAGTTTCGCGTCGGCCAGGAGAAGCCCCACAGCCTTGTTCCGCTTCTCAGGCGGGCGAGGGAGCGACGGCACGAGCCTCAAGAAACCGAAAAACGCAGCTGAAAAGCCGACTTCCTGTGCCCCAAGGGCCCTCTGTGCCCAGAACTCTGATCATACGCTGGTAGGCAGCGATTCTCGAAACTGCTTGCCCCACCGCCACAGGTAGAGCAGCGTGAAGAGGAGCGTAAAGCCTCCGCACACCAGGAACACTCGATCGGAAGCAAGCCCAGTGTTCTTGATTCCAATGAACACCACGTTGCCGGCAATCACTCCCACGAAGGAGAGGCAATTCCAAAGCCCAAGCACCTGACCGCGGTCGCCATCAGCAGCGAGATGCTGGACCATCGTCTGCAGCGGCACCATCACAAATCCACACATGTAGCCGCCCGCGGCGAGCAACCCCGTCACCACCGCAAAACTCGGGGGAGCGATGCCCAGCGCGAGAAAGGCCACGGTGGTCGCCACGATTCCGTAGAGGATCAGGCTCGGTTTGATCTGATGTCCGGAGAGGGCCCCCGCGGCGTAATCACCGACGCCGATCGAAATCCCGAGCAGCGCCATCAGCAGGGAAGTCTGCAGATACGTGATCTCCAAGATCTCCTTGTAGTCCGGCAAGATCAGCACCGCGATACCACCGATGATCATGTAGAACAGCGTCCACGCCACCAACACCGACCGCAAAGCCGTGCCCCGCGTCGCCTGCCAGGTGCGGACATACCCTGAGAAGAGTTCCATATTGATCTGCTTCTCTGGGTTTTGTGGCGTCAACGGGGGAATCCCGTGGGAGGCGATTGTGCCAAGCACCCCGACGACGAGAATCGCGATCCCGGGCAGCCACTTCAGGATGTCCCCGTAGGCGCCGATGTAGCACTCATACAACGGCCCCCCAACCGCGCTGCCGATGATGATCGCGAGGTAGGTGAACATGTTGACCGTGCCGTTGGCACGGCTGAGTTTTTCCGTCGCTACGATCTCCGGCAACATGCCAAACTTGGCCGGTGAGAAAAACGTGCTTTGGATCGCGATTGCCACCAGCGCCAACAGCACCAGCCACACGTTTTGCAGCCAAAGTCCCCAGATCGCCGTGAGTGCGATCGCCACTTCAGACCACTTCGTGACAATGCTCACCCGCTGCTTGCTGTACTTATCAGCGAACTGACCGGCAAACCCAGAAAGAGTGACAAATGGAATCGCTAAGCAGAGGGATGCCCACGCCTGCCCTCCCGGCCCTAAGACACCTTCCCAGATGCCACCCATTGCCAAGCCAAACACCAAGAGCTGCTTGAGGATATTGTCGTTGGCGGCGCCGAGAAACTGTGTGACATTGAGACAGTAAAAGCCGCGGGAGCTCGGGGAGTTCACAGGGAACCTCGCGGTAGACCGGACGTTGGGGTGCAGGGCAGCAGCGAACCAACTCACTGCCATCGTCCCCCTAAGCACGCCAAGAGCGGGGATCATACGCCGAACCCCCGGTGACAACGCAAACCCAAAAAACGCAGCTGAAAAGCCGACTTCCTGACAGAATTCTGCCCACTGCGCAAACCGCTGTCGAATCGCCTTCAGGCGGCAGCGCGATCGCGTTTCACGAAGGAAGAGCACCTGCCGTCAGAGGCGATGAATGTCGATCACGGGCAGGTCGTCGGGCGTGGCTTGATAAAGACTGTTGTCACTCTCAGCCTGCACCAAGGCATCCCAAGCGACGGGTGGCCCTCGAGCCGGTGACACGTGCGGTGGCTCCAGTGGCTCACCAACGTGCTCAAGAATCTTCTGAATCGGGCCCGGCTGAGTAATGAAGCGAATCAGCCGGACGTCACTGCCACAGCGGTGGCTTCATTGCGGATAATGGCGGTTCAGGTCAGCCCTTGGTAGATTCGACCGCCGTTGGCACCGCGGGAATGCCGCACCTGC
>WTHB01000180.1 GCA_011523305.1 Planctomycetaceae bacterium
CCCCCGTCCTTCCTTTACGACACCCGCGCCGGGCCGCAGCGGCGTTTTCCCCGCCATCCCCCCCGACTTGGACCCCCCCCCCCGCCATTCCGCAGGCGAACCAGTCGCCCACCGAGCCGGTGATCTGTAGGCGGCCCCCAGTCATGCCCTCGCCGGCGTGCCGGCCAACATCGCCGGTCGCGTAGATCGTTCCGCGGCTCAGGCCTGCTCCCAGGAAATGCACCCGGGAAAAGTCGCCGCTGCACTGGACCACGCCGTCCCCGAGGTCGCCCGCGACATCAAAATGGTCGGCAAGCCTGCCCGGTTGACCGTCACAGAGAATGGGGATGTCGCCCGGGGCAGCATGTTGGGACGGAGCGTTGATCGCTTCTGCCAGGCCAGCTAGGGAGACGCCCCCAAAAGAAGCCGAGCCGGCGGAGCTATGGGTGCGGATAGAAAGGTGCAGCGGCATGAGGGCTGGCCAGACAACGGAAGGAAAACCTCCCTTTATTATGCGCAGCGTGCCAGCGAGAACCCAGCCGGCAGCGGTTGCTGCCGGCTGGGCACTGGAGGGATCAACTGGCGGTGATGACCGGCACCTTGCGTGAGGCGCTTGTCGGTGACTTGGTCAGGTTGACCGTCAGGACCCCCTTGTCGTAGTGCGCTGCCACCTTGCTGGGGTCGACGGCTTCTGGCAAGGGGATCGCCCGGCTGAAGCCGCCAGAGTGACTTTCCCGGTGGGTCCAGCCGTTGCCCACCGATTCAGCCTCGGTCTTTTTTTCACCCGAGATCACCAACCGGTCTTCCGAGACACTGACATCGACATCGTTTGGGTCGATGCCCGGAAGATCGGCCCGCACCCGGATCGTTTCATCCGACTCGGCCATGTCGATGGTTGGTAGCCACCGGCCTGGCTCGATGGTCTCGAACCAGCCCGGAGCCACGGATGGCCGATTGAAGAAGCCCTCGAATAAACGATTCATTTCGTTTCGGAAATCGGTCAGCGAGGACGTGGAAAAGGACGCAGGCTCCATGCCTAGGGAACGCTTTGTGCGAAAGGGAATCAAACTCATCGGTCTGCTCCTCATGTCGTTCAAAGGGAAAAGGAAACGTCACCTGAAACCGGAGGACGTCACGGTCGGCTCAGCCGGCCGTGATAGGAATTGTGCGGGGCTGTTCCGCGGCCAGTCGCGGCACCCGAATGGTGAGCACGCCGTTGCGATAGGTTGCTGCAGTCTGGCTGGCGTCAAAGTCGGCACCGATCTGGAAGGAACGCTGGTAGCCGCCGATGCCGTACTCTCGCCGCACGGCCGTACCGGGAAGGGAGCGGGCTGGCACGGCCGCGTCGATCGACAGGACGCCGTCCTCAACCTGCACGTCGATTGCCGAAGCAGATGAGCCGGGAATGTCCGCGATCAAAACCAGGATGTCATCGCAGGTGGCGACATCGACATTCGGCCGATAGGTCAGGCGCTGTTCAGCACTGCTGCCAGAGAGCTGGTTCCGCTCTGCGGGACTGGTTGGTGAAGAAGCAATCATGGGAGGTCTCCTCGTTGTGCAAGTTGTAGAAATGAAAGAGGGGTGCAAAACCAATCAGGGGCGAATACTGCAGCCAGACGTTGCAGCAGTCCGGCTGTCATCACGTGCTGGTGACCGTGACCTTTCGCGGACGGCAGGCAGCCGCCTTCGGGCAGGTGACAGTGAGCACGCCATCCTGAAGCCGGGCCTCGACGTCTTCGGGATCGATCAGGGTGGGCAGGCTGAGTCGCCGGACAAACTCGCCGATGCCACGTTCGCGTCGATGCCAGGTTGGGGTGGCTGTATTCTCCGTTGGCGTGTCCTGTGACAGGACGTCCGGTTCATCTCGGTGACCTTTGAGCGTCACCTCGTCTCCGAGCGTTGTTATTTCCAGAGCGTCCGGATCGATGCCGGGCAGTTCGGCTTCAAGCACCACCGTTTCGGCGGTCTCAAAGAGGTTGATCGCCGGGAAGGCTTCCTTGGCTGACTGCCGCGTCCAGCCGTGAAGTGGCGGGGCTGTGGTCAACGAGTTCCAGAGCCGATCCATCTCATCGCGCAAGTCTTCCAGCGGGTGCGCGTACCCAACACGAAGCAACTGCATGGCAGAATCTCCCAAGAACGTGACAAGGCCGAAACCGGTGACCGCCGTCCCTGGAGCAGCGGAATCATTCGCAGACGCCACCGCTCTGGGCAACTGGCACCGGATCAGGCCGTTTCCCAAAACCGTTGGGAGATTGAAATTGCAAAGAGCGTGCCAAACTCGGTGGCGGCCGGGTGGAGCCTCACCGCCAGCGTGGAAGAGCGTCTCCGATAGCGGCGAGTGAGTGCTTCGTGGCGTTTGGTTCAGGGCGGTGGACACCCTGCCCCGGTCGTTGTTTTGGCCGCCCCCGGAGGGTGAGAGTTGCGAGACCCTGCCGGTGATGCCAATTCTGGTGGCTGTCAGGCTGGCAGATTGACAGAAAGACCGGTCAAAACGGCGGCCCCTAGGTTGTGGGGCGAATGCCAACCCCTATACTCGCGACGTCGGTCGGACAGGTTCGTTCGACCGAGTATTGCGAAGGGTTTTCTGATACACGCGGACGCGGGTCTACCATGCGATTTACCCTGCTTGATCGAATCACCGACGTCGACCCCGGCAAGAGCATCACGGCGGTCAAGGCGGTCTCTCTGGCTGAGGAATATCTCGGGGATCACTTTCCACGGTTTCCGGTGCTGCCTGGCGTGTTCATGCTGGAGGCGATGACGCAGGCTGCAGCCTGGACGATTCGTCTGGGCGAGGACTTTGCCCACAGCATCGTGGTGCTTCGCACTGCTCGCAATGTGAAGTACGGCGATTTTGTCGAACCGGGCCGAGTGCTGACCGTGCATGCCGAAGTGCTGTCGCAGGACGCCACCCGGACAAAGGTCAAGGCCAGTGGCATGGTGGGTGACCGAACCAGCCTGACGGCACGGTTGGAACTGGAGCGGTACAACCTCGCGGACCGGCGACCGCACGGGGACGCCATTGATGTTCGGGTTCGGGCGGAGATGCGGCGACTTTGGTCAGTACTCAATCCGCCCGAGCGTGCCGGAGCCCAGGATCGGCACATGGTCTATGGCGTTGCGGCAACCGCTGCGGTGCCAGCGACCCAGTCGACCAGCGTCTGAAGCGGCCGCTGGCTCCGTCGCACAGCAGGCTGACGCCTGGCCAGCGGCAGGCCGGTTGGCACAAAAGTGGCGGTTTTCGTGCTTCTCTGGGCCAGGTCTCGGGGCCGAACATGACGGTTGTACCGCTGTCGCGGGCCAGCAATTCCACCGTTCGGCTTTCCAAGGTGAAACGCCGAGATTACAACCTACGTTGTTTCCGCAGGTTCCCACTCCCCCTGAAGGTGAGATGTCGATGCCGTCTCGAGATGAAATCTTTGAAAAAGTCCAAGCCGCCCTCGTTGACGCCCTTGGTGTGGATGATGACGAGGTGACCCCTGAGGCCACCATGGTCGGTGACCTTGGTGCGGAGTCGATTGACTTCCTTGACATCGTGTTCCGGCTTGAGAAAGCCTTCGGGATCAAGATCCCACGGGGTGAACTCTTCCCCGAAGATGTGCTGTCGAGTACGGACTACGTCGTCAATGGCAAGCTCAACGAAGCTGGCCTGACCGCGTTGAAGGAGCGAATGCCGTTCGTCGATCTGACCAAGTTCGAAGAGAACCCGAGCGTGCAGAATTTCCCCAACACGCTGACGGTCGAAGACATGGTTCGGTACGTGCAGAGCAAACTCGCGGGCTGAACCAGCGTTGGCAGATGCCGGGGCGAGTGAGGCACCCCGGGATGAGGGTGTCGCCTGTTGCTGCGAGTGCGAGCAGGTGACGCGTAACGTTGTTGGTGAAGGGAGTGCGGCAACCGTATGCGTTGGTTCTGGGTCGATCGGTTCACTGAGTTTGTTCGCGGGAAGCAGGCGACTGCGGTCAAGAACGTTTCCCTCGCAGAAGAACATCTGCACGACCACTTTCCCGGCGCTGCCCTCATGCCGAACTCGTTGATTGTTGAGGGCATGGCGCAGACGGCAGGGTTGCTGGTTGCCGATGCCCTCGAATTTGGTCGGCGGGTCGTGTTGGCTAAAGTGGCCAAGGCGGAATTTCAATATGATGCCCTGCCGGGTGACACGCTCTTGTTCCGTGCCACCATTCTCGACTTAAAACCGACCGGTTCCCTGGCGAGCGTCAGCAGTGCAGTGGTCGATACGGCAGGAAATGAGCAGCCCCAGGGTGAGGCGGAACTGTTCTTCGCCCATCTTGAGCCGGGCGAAGGGGTGCCGAAATTGTTTGAGCCCGATGAACTGCTGAAGTGGCTCGATCACATGCACATCTACGACATTGGTCGGGATGAGGCCGGGAATCCGCTCTCCCGCCCCGACTGGTAGGCTGATCGCCGCCAGAACGGTATCGTGGTGGACGGCCGTCAGTGACGCGGCCGGAACAGCGAAGGTGGAGGAACCGCAATGGTGGCTGGTCGTCGGCGGGTTGTGATCACGGGCATGGGGTGTGTAACACCACTCGGAGTCACCGTGGAGGAACTCTGGGGGAACCTCAAGGAAGGTCGCTCGGGCGTAGGCCCCACCACCGTGTTTGATGCCTCTCGGTTTCCCACCAAAATTGCCGCCGAGGTGAAGAACTGGTCGGTTGCCGATGAGGGACAGTCAGAAGACCGGTGGCAGAACTGCGGCCGGCATACAAAATTTGCCGCCGGAGCGGCGCTCCAGGCGATGCGACACGCCGGGCTGGAAGGGGGCCTGACTTCCGCGCCTGATCGGCTGGGAATCTATCTCGGAAGTGGCGAGGGGCAGCAAGATTTCGATTCCTTCACCAAGATGATGATGGCTTCCATCGAAGGGGACTCCCTCGATGTGGCGAAGTTCACCAGGTTGGGGCTCGAAACCCTCAAGCCGCTCACGGAAGTGGAGCAGGAACCGAACATGCCGGCTGGCCATCTGGCCGCCCTGTTTGATGCCCAGGGGCCTAATCTCAACTGTCTGACGGCGTGTGCAGCTTCAAGCCAGGCCATTGGAGAGGCAACCGAATTGGTCCGGCGGGGTGATGCTGATGTGATGCTCTCCGGCGGAACCCACAGCATGATCCATCCTTTCGGTGTCACTGGCTTCAATCTGTTGACGGCGTTGTCGACCCGAAACGATGAACCGGCCCGGGCCAGTCGTCCGTTTGACTACGAACGCGACGGTTTTGTGCTGGGTGAAGGCGCCGCCATGGTGGTGCTGGAGGAACTTGAACATGCCCGGCGGCGAGGTGCCACGATCTTTGGCGAGGTGCTTGGCTATGGCTCAACTGCTGACGCCTATCGGATTACCGACACCCATCCCGAGGGCCGGGGGGCGTCCAGTTGTATCCGCATGGCTCTGGCCGATGCGGGCCTTGGTCTGGAGGCCATCGACTACGTCAACGCCCACGGAACGAGTACGAGTGTCAACGACCGGGTTGAGACGTTGGCAATCAAGACGGTCTTTGGGGAACGTGCCCCGCAGATTCCCGTCTCCAGCACGAAGAGCATGATGGGGCACCTGATCGCAGCGGCTGGAGCGACCGAGGCGATCGTGTCGCTGCTGGCGATTCGGGATGATGTCCTTCCGCCCACGATCAACTACGAAAACCCTGATCCGGAATGTGACCTCGACTACATTCCCAATGCTGCCCGAAAGGCATCCTGCCGCCGGGTGCTGTCCAACAGTTTTGGGTTCGGCGGCCAGAACATTTCGCTCATTCTGGGGCAGTTTGACGGGGCCTGATTCCAAGGACGGGTGGCACGCGGGGGTTCCTGGAGGCATCCCTGAAGCCAAAAAACCGTCACGGTTTTCTTAATCGTTGGAACCGGTTTGACCGATACCTGAGGTGGTGGCCGCAGTTGTGGCCTTTGAGAGCGGCATCTGGTGTGCCGTCCATGTTGGCCCAGAAGGCCGAACCTGCCCAGGATACCCGAAGCCATGAGACACCTTTCTGCCTGCCTGCTTGCCGTATCCATGCTGGGAATGGCCAGTGGCTGCTCGATCATTGACCGGTTGTTCCTGCTGAATGCTGACGGCCCCTATTCGCATGGCCACGGTGGCTGTCCGGTCGGCTGCGAGGATGGCTGCGAGCACTGTGCTGAGGCGCCCTGCACCGGCTGTGAAGGCGGCATCTGCCCGACGGCTGGCTGTGAAGATGGCCGCTGTGGCCTTGGCGGCTGCCGGACTCCAGGCTGCCGGGACTGCGCTGCGGGTCGGTGTCACCAGCGGCATGTGGGACGGTATGGCGGACTGGCAAAGCACCATCTGACTCCTGAGGAGCGGTGCGAACTGGAGGCCTCGGACTACGGTGCGACCTGTCCCCCTGGGCCCCCAAGCGGTGCGGTGGCCTATCCGTACTACACCACGCGAGGTCCCCGAGACTTTCTCGCGAAGTGCCCCCCTTCAATTGGTCCCTGACCAGGCGAACTGAGGCCGGTCACTCTTCACCCGGCCGGCGGGAAGAAGCGATCGAGCGTCTGGCGACGTGGCGGGCTGGTGAGTAGCGACACGACGATCATCGCCACCGTGGACACTGTGATCATGGCTGCCACCGGCATGAGTTGCCACCAGCCGTCGGCGTCGATTACGGCTGGCACCGGCAGGTTCACGGTAAAGTCAGGCTGTGCCGCGAAGTCAGAAGCGGCAAACAGCCACAGCCAGCTGCCGGCAGCAGCTATCACGCAGGCATAGGCGCCGGCACGCGTCAGCCGTGGCCAATAGAGGGCGGCAACGATCAGCGGGAAGAGGCTGGAGAAGCCGCTGAAACACCAGACCCCGAGCGTGAACACTCGGCGGGGTTCCGCCAGGCTCAGGGCGTAGGTCACTGCCACGATTGCGATGATGAACAGGCGGGCCACCAGAAGTTCCTGCTGGTCGGAGAGCCGCTTCTCGCCCCGCAAGGGCTGCACGACATCTTCGGTGAACATCGTGCCGAGGCAGAGGAACTGGCTATCCAGCGAGGACATGATCGCCGCCAGGATGCCCGCTGTCAGTAGTCCTCCCAACACCGGGCCGGCCAGTTTCTGTACCAAGAACGGCAGCACGGCGTTGGGGTTAGCGGCAACGGGTGGTGGAATGCTGATCAGATCACTGGTCGCCCATACGCCAATCAGGACGCAGGGAACCCAGACGATCGCAATAAAGACCGGATGGGCGACGACCGGTAATTTGAAACTGGCAGCGCTCCGGGCAGTCAGCCAGTGCTGAAAGAGGTGGGGGAACATCCCAACGCTCAGAGGCACGAACATGTAGGTGAAGAACTTCTCGGGTGGAATGTGCAGCCGCGTCAGTTTCTCCGGCGGGATGGCGACGCTGGCTGCCTGCAGGCTTGCCCAGAAACTCGGCTGGCCTCCTAATTTCCAGGCGATGACCACAAAGGTGACCACCCCCAGGATCATGAAGAACAGGGTCTGGAAGGTGTTGGCCCAGGCGGTGCCCCGCATGCCACCGAGGAAGACGTAGATCAGCACGATGCCACAGATGGCCAGCGAGGCCACCGGCTTGGGAAGGCCTCCCTGTGAGCCATAGAGAAAGCTGGGGGGCTGATCCGGCGTGTTGGGATTGCTTCCCTGCTCGAGGAATGCCGGGAAGGTGCCCTCTGCGAAGGTGCCACCTACGACCTGTCCGTTCACGATGCGACCGGCAGTCACCTTGTTGATGACGGTGCCCGAGGCCATCACGCCAATGAGCAGGTAGGGGATGACCAGGCCCACCAGCACCGGGAAAAGCAGGGCACCAATCCAGCGGCTCTCGAGGCGGTCCCGAAAGAATTGCACCTGCGTGCGATAGCCGTGGGCCTTGCCGAGTTTCCAAACCTTCACACCGAGCAGAAAGAAGCACAGTGAGTGGATGATGCCACTGGAACTGGCCAGCATGCCATAGACCCCCACACCCTCTTTAAAAGCCTCGCCGGTTGATCCAACAAGGGCGAAGGCTGTCATGGTGGTGCCAAAGATCGACATCAGCAACAGGAATGGACCGATCGAATGGCTGGCCAGCATGTAGTCTTGGCTGGTGCCACGGAACAAACGGCTAGCGCCAATGCCCAACAGCAGCAAAAGCCCGAGGTAGCCTGCGATGATCAACAGCTGGGTCATCGTGCATCGTCTCCTGAGGCTGACGCGGCAGGATCGTCACCGGGCCAGCAGACGCGGGTGGCCAGGAACCAGGTGCCGGCCGCTGCCAGCGAGATGCCGGCGTGATAGGCCAACGCGACAGGAAGGAAGCCCCAGACGAGCGTGGTGTCGTCCCAGAACCAGATGTCCTGATGGGCGATGATCAGGAGGACCACGAGAGCCCAGACGCCGTGCGCGGGTTTCATTGGAGGAATGTCCAAAGGAAATGAAATCGTCCCGACCGACCCTAGTTGTATCGCGTCATCGTGATCGCGAACAGGCAGCGGCAGGTGGCTGGCTCATTCGGTCAGAATCGTTCGGGGTGGGCGGGGGGTGTCGTCGGGAAGGGTCGGTACCGTGGCAATTACGTAGACGCCGATGCAGACCGCCCCGAGTGCGACATATTTCAGCCAGCCTGGCAGGCTGTTGAGCAAGAGGCTCGAGATGACAACGGCAGCCACCAAGCCAAGTGTTCGATACTTTACGGTCCGGCGAATGCCCCGGTATTCGTGCCAGTCGTCCAGGGTTGGGCCGAACCAGCGAGAACGATGCAGCCAGGCATGAATCCGCGGCGAGCCGCGGTAGAAGCACCAGCTGGCCAGTAGCAGAAAGGGGGTGGTTGGCAGCAGGGGCAGCACGGCCCCAATGACGGCAAAGCCGACGCAGATCCAGCCGCCGACCACGAACAAAAAGCTTTTCAGCGAGTCTCTGGTTGGCCGCATGTCCATCCCTGTTTCTCCCGGTTTGCCGCCCAGGCGACTCCCGCTGGAAGGGATTTTAGCACGAGGGCCGATCCCGTATGCTGTGGGGGAATTGACCGTTCCCTTTCACCCCGCTGACGGAGAGTCTTCCTATGCCCCTGGTTCCCCTGCGTATCCTGCTCGATCATGCTGCCGAGAATGATTACGGACTGGCTGCCTTCAATGTCAACAACATGGAGCAGATTCAGGCGATCATGGAGGCGGCGAAAGAGACTGACTCGCCCGTCATCATCCAGGCCTCTCGGGGGGCCCGCTCGTATAGCCAGGACAACTACCTGCGGCATCTGATGCTCGCCGCCGCCGAACTCTATCCGACCATTCCCGTCGCGATGCACCAGGATCATGGCAACTCACCCGCCACCTGTGCCAGTGCGATCGACAATGGCTTCACGAGCGTCATGATGGACGGGTCGCTTGAGGAAGACGGAAAGACACCTGCTGACTTCGACTACAACGTCAAGGTGACGGCAGAGGTGGTCAAGCAGGCCCATGCCCGGGGTGTTTCAGTCGAGGGAGAACTGGGCTGTCTTGGGTCGCTCGAAAGCGGGCAGGGCGAGGCCGAGGATGGCCATGGTGCCGAGGGTGTCCTCTCGCACGATCAGTTGCTGACCGATCCCGATGAGGCTGCCCGTTTTGTGGAGGCGACTGGGGTGGATGCCCTTGCTGTCGCGATCGGCACCAGTCACGGTGCCTACAAGTTCAGCCGCAAGCCAGACGGTGACGTCTTGGCCATGAAGCGGATCGAGGAGATTCATGCCAAACTGCCAAACTGTCATCTGGTGATGCACGGTTCGTCAAGTGTTCCCCAGGAGCTGCAGGACATCATCAATCAGTATGGCGGGAAGATGCCGCAGACCTATGGCGTGCCGGTCGAAGAGATTCAGCGGGGAATCAAGAACGGTGTCCGGAAAATCAACGTCGACACCGACTGCCGTATGGCCATCACGGGTGCGATCCGGAAGGTCCTCAGCGAGTCTCCGGAGAAGTTTGATCCGCGGGATTACCTAAAGCCGGCCCGGGCCGCGATGCAGAAGGTCTGTGCCGAACGCATGGTGCAGTTTGGCCAAGCCGGGAATGCCGGCAGGGTGCCGGTCATCTCCCTGGAAGAGATGGCGAAACGCTACGGCTGAGTTGTGGGTGCCTTGGCGTTGGGGCCACGGCTTTCGTTGTTTGCCACCCATGACGCCACTCCATGAAAAATGGTCCAACCGGGTGGCCGCACGGTTTGTGCGGCCACCCGGGGATGACCCGGCGGAGTGGGCTTGGGCCTATAGTTTGCAGTTCAGTACCCCGGGGAAAGAACCCTTCGGCACCCCGAGGAAGCCCCCTCGGATTCTGCCGCGATTTCCGGGCCGAAATGCCCGTTGTGACCGTTGCCCAGTCGGCCTATCATCCCTCCCCCCTAGGTGGGTCGCCCGTGAAAACCGCGGACAGGAGGATGACGGTGGCTGAAATGACCGATGTGGCATTGCTTGAACAGGGGCAACAGATCCTCAAGGCCGAGGCGGCGGCCGTCGCCCAGGCGGCTGAGACGCTCGACGAGGCCTTCTGTTGGGCCGCTCGGTTGCTTCACCACTGCACCGGCAGTGTGGTCGTGACAGGCATGGGCAAGGCGGGGTTGGTCGGCAGGAAAATTGCCGCCACGCTGGCCTCGACCGGCACGCCGAGTCATTACCTGCATCCCGCCGAGGCGATGCATGGCGATCTGGGAGTGCTCCGGCGAGATGATCTCGTGCTCGCCTTTTCGCAGTCGGGCGAAACCGACGAAGTAACGCAAATTCTGCCCCATATTCGGACGCGGGGCATCAGCCTGATTGCCGTCACGGCTCGGGCAGACAGCACGCTTGGCCGTGCGGCTGACGTGGTGGTGGGGACCGGACGTCTTGGGGAGGCTGATCCACTTGGCATGGCTCCAAGCACCAGCACGACCGTGATGCTTGCCCTGGGCGATAGCCTTGCGTTGGTGGCGAGCGTCCTGCGGGGCTTCAGTCATGATGACTTTGCAGCCCGTCACCCGGGCGGCAGCTTGGGAATGCGGCTGCTCCGCGTCGAGGATGCGATGCGGCCCTTGGAACGTTGCCGCACCGCCAGCCCCGATGAGACGGTCCGCAGCGTGTTTGCACGTCCGCTCCCCGATCGGCGGACCGGTGCGGTCATGATCATCGCTGCGACTGGTCGGCTTGAGGGCATCTTCACCGACAGCGACCTCGCCCGACTGTTTGAACATCGGCATGATCACGCTCTCGACCGCCCCATCGGTGACGTCATGACAAAGCAGCCCGCCTGTGCGCGGCAGGGGAGTCGGCTCGAAGAGGCGATTGCCATCCTGGAACGCCGCCGCCTCAGTGAACTGCCAGTGGTCGATAAGGCTGGCCGGCCCTGTGGCCTGATTGACGTCGTTGACCTTGTCGGTGTGGAAGTGGCCCACGCCGACGGGGCAGCAGCTCGTGGGGTGGCAGCCTGACAGGGGCTGACACTGGTCCTTTCAAACCACCAGCATCGTGTTCGTCGGGGCACTGCCAGTCACGTGCCGACCACTCCGTTTTTTCGCCCTGTGCAGAGAAGCCGATGATCAGTGACGAGTCAGACCCTGTTTGTGACGCTGCTGCTGCCGTTAGGCTGTTGCTGCTCGACTGCGATGGCGTGTTGACGGATGGCGGAGTGACGTGGACAGAAGATGGGGTAGAGCAGAAGACCTTCAACATCCGCGATGGCCTCGGGATCAAACTCTGGCAGCGGGCGGGAGGGCGAGTCGGCATCATCACCGGCCGTTGCAGTCGGGTCGTGCAGTGGCGAGCCACGGAATTGGGCATCGATTTCGTTCGGCAGGGCGTTGGCGACAAGCTTCAGGTGGCTCGGGAACTGCTTGATGCCTGTGGGCTTGATTGGCCAGCAGCCGTTTTTGTGGGGGATGATCTGCCAGACCTGCCGGTCATCCGTCGGGTTGGCGTTGGCGTGGCAGTCGCCGATGCCTGCGCTGAGGTGCGGGCAACTGCCGATCTGGTGACGCAACTTCCCGGAGGTCGTGGCGCCGTCCGGGAAACGGTCGAGCGACTCCTGCGGGCCCGGGGGTGCTGGGAGGAACTCATCAGCCACTACCGCGGAGACGGAATCGCCTGATGGAACAGCGGTTCGGACGCACTGTGCGGGTGTTTCTGGTCGTGCTGGCCGCAGCAGGACTTTACCGGCTGGCCATCGTGCCGTGGGTCGAGCCCCGCTACCGTGAGTCGGGGGGCACGGCAGAACTGACGCCGGAGCAGGTGGCGGCGATTCGGGCTCGGGCCGATCGGCGGCTCGATCGGATCAGGCAACTGTTTCCACCCGGAGCCTGGGAACATGACGAGCCGATTGTGATGGAAAGTCGGGGCATGCGGCTGCTGTTCAAACAGTACCACTCCCTGCCCGATGGCCGCGTCAACCTGGCGCCCTGCACCCTGGTGGTGCTGCCTGATGGACAGCGACGGGCTGCCGGGGATGCCGGCCGGACCGTGGTAATGCGAGCACCACAGGGGGCTGTTCTGGAGTTTGACGAACCGCTCGATCTGCGGGCAGGGCGGCTGGCCCGGCTCATCGGGGGCAGCCTCCGCGGTCAGGTGACGGTTCGGGGAACTCCCAGTTCAGCGGAGAGTCAGGACGATCTGGAGGTTGTGACCCGCGACCTCGAACTCAACGAGTTTGAAATCCGCACGAATGAAAAAGTTGAGTTTCGGTACGGGCGGTCGACCGGACGAGGCCGGGGCCTGGTCGCCACGCTGCTGCCGCAGCCGGACGGATCGGGACGTGGTCCCAACATCGGTGGTGTCGATACGATTCGGCTGGAACGTGAGGTGGAACTACGTCTGGAAGGGGCTGCAACGACGCTGCTGCCAGAAACGGATGCTGCCGGGGCGTCGACCCAAGCGTTGCCGGTGCTGGTGACCTGCACCGGCAACCTCACCACCAACCTATCGGCCAATGTGATCACGCTTGAAGATGCTGTTGAGGTGCGGCGGGGTGAGGTCGAGCAGGGGGGGGACAGGCTGTCCTGCCATGTGCTGGCAATCATGCTGGGAAACCCGCCGGAGGCTGCTGGCAACGGTAACTCATCCGGTGGGCTGCAGGTGACCGAGATCCAGGCCAGCGGAACGCCGGCAGTGGTCCAGAGTGGTGCGGCGGGGCTTGAGGTCCGCACTGAACGCTTGGGCTACGAGGTCCAGACGCGGCGGATTCTCCTCGATGGCGATATGCCGGTGTCGGTGGTTGCCAACGGTCTCGAGATGGAGGCCAAATCGATCGACTACACCCCCGGTCCGAAGCGTTCTCCCGGTTCCTTGATGGCGGTCGGGCCTGGCTGGCTACGAGCCATGGGGTCGCGGCCACCGGCGGTTGAAACCCGCTGGCAGAAATGGCTGCGGGTGCGTCCTGATGAGCAGGGGCATGTGGCCTCGTTGGCAGGCCAGGCAGAGGTTGCCGTCGATGCTCAGGGCCGCCTGAGTGGTGCTGAGATGCATCTCTGGTTTCAGCAGCAGAACGCAGAGCCAGCGGCACCTACCAGCCAGGGGCTGCCCAATCCGGCGTCCCTGCGGCCTTTGCGAATGCTGGTCCGCGGAGTGGTTGAGGTCGATGTTCCCGAGGTAGCCGCCCGGACCGACCGGATGGAACTTTGGTTCCGACAGGTGGCAGGATCCCCGTCGCCTGTCAGTGAGCCTGCTGCTACACCACCGCCTGCTCCGGCAGCTGGCAGTGCCCCGACACAACCCCAGCCGAGCCGACCCCGCGCTGCTGCAGTTCGCCGTCCCCCCACAACCATTCGGCCACCGGCGGCAGCGGCCCGCAAACTGCTGGCAACCGGTGATCTGATTCGGGGGCTGGTGGTGCTCTCGCCGGATCGCAATGAACTCGAAGAGATGTCCCTGGAAGGGCAGGTGCAACTGGTTGAGCAAGTGACTGGTGAGGCGGTTGCTGGGGGTGGAATCGATATCCGCGGCGATCAACTCCAGGTCACTCGGCCAACCCGCTTCGATGCGCGAGCGATCGTCTCGGGACGGCCGGCCACGGTGCATGCTGAAAAACTGGATTTGGAGGGTCCGCTCATCGAATTCGACCGGGGGCGGAACCACGTGACAGTCGATGGTGGTGGCCAGCTCACCGTGCCAGTTCCCGGAGGTGCTGGCCTTGAGGCGTTGGGAGTGTTGGGTGGAGGCGGGCCCCGTCCGCAGGCTCAGCCGACAGCCGACGAACCGCTCGCCATCACCTGGCAAGGGCGGATGGATTTTGACGGACAGACGGCCCGTTTTGTGGATCGCGTTCAGACCGGCAGCGGGGGGACATCCCTGCATGCAGGGTCGCTCGACTGCATCTTCACCCAGCCACTTTCATTTGATCAGCAGAGGCAGACAGGTGGATCACAGCCGACCGATGTTGCTCGCATTGCCTGCGGGAAGGGCGTGCGGATTGATAGCAAAACCGAGGTTGCGGGCAGGGTCGATTCAGAAGAACACCTCTTTGTACGAGACCTGTTCTTTGATCGACGTTCCGGCGACGTGCGGGGTACCGGGCCCGGTCGACTGACCAGCACTCGACGGGGTGGCGGCGGCTTGCCGTTGGGAACGACGAATCTGCCGGGAGGTTCGCCCGCAGTTCCTGCGGAATCTGCTCCGCTGGCCACAGCCGATCCCAACGGGATTACTTTCCTTGGGGTCGACTTCCAACGGGGCTTCACCGGCAACATGAACCGGCGGCAGTTGGAATTTCAGCAGCGGGTGGAAACCATCTGGGGACCGGTATCGCATTGGGAAGAGAGCCTCGATCTGCATGCTCCGGGGGGGCTTCCTGAACAGGTTGTCGCCGTGACCAGCGATGTGCTGGCCGTTGGCCAGACACCCCCGGTTCCCGGTCGGGATACTCGGACGATTGAACTCTCGGCAGGCGGAAACGTGCTGGTTGAAGGGGCGGCCTTTACGGCCCGTAGTGCCCGGCTGTCCTACAGCGAGATGAAGGACCTGTTGGTCTTTGAGGGAGATGGCCGGACCGATGCACAGTTGTTTCGCCAGGATCGCATTGGCGGGCCAACATCGAGTGCCTCTGCAGGCAAGATTCTTTACTGGCGGCAGCACAACCGGGTTGAGGTGCAGGACGCACGGTATCTCGACTTTGAGCAACTTGGCGGGGGGGGCGGCCTGCCGAGTTTTCCGGGGACGACCCCACCACGCTGAACCATCAGGCCAGTCGCCGGGCTTCCTTGTCGAGTGCCTCCGCGAGGAAGGCGACCGCTTCGGCGGCGAAGGCTTCCAGCGGCTGGTTGCCAGTCGGTCGATCGAGAAGTGCCGTGTGTGGTATTCCAAGTGCCACAAGTTTACTGGTGAGCCGCACGGCACCGTCATGCCAGCGGAAATCATCAGGGCCGCTCGCGAACCATTGGTGGCGGGGCCAGTTCAGCGGGTGAATGTGCAGCAGGGCAGTCTCTTGGCGGGCTTCCTCAACCTCGGTGAACATCTCCCAGAGGGAGGCAAACCGCTCGCCGTCAGGCCATTCATGGCCGTGCTGCATGCCGAGATGGAAGTCAATCGCCGGACTGATGGCAGCGGCTACTGGAAAGCGGTCAGGGTAGCGGTACGCCAGCTGCAACGCGGCCTGTCCTCCCATGTCGTATCCAAGGAGGCCGATGCCCGGGGGTGACGCAGCAAATCGGCGGTGGCATTCAGTGAGCACGGGACCGAGCAGGAATGCCTCGGCCGAGAGCTCCGGATCGAACGGGTCGAAGTGTCGCCCCAGCCACCAGGAGCCGGGGGCTTGCGGAGCCAGCACAGGCAATCCGGCCTGCTCCAGGACCGTCTGGAGGGGCGGCAGATTTCTGGGAGACTGGCCGTCGAGATCGTGCAGGTAGAGGATGGCCTGCCCCTCTGCCGCAACCGTTGAAGGCTGAAACAGGTCGCAGGCATGGCCGCCAACGTTACAGGTTGACCAACCGAGTGCAGTGGGGGATGACATAGGCGAGCGCTTGCCGTGGGAGAGAACCTGTAGTCCTGCGTTCTACCAGAGCAATCCGATCCAGAAAAACCAGCCCCGGTTACGACACGACCGGGCTCCCTTCAAGGAGTCACCATGCGGCAGTTGCTCACTGCGGAAGAACTTGCTGCCGGCATTGATCGTCTGGCAGATGCTGTCCGCCGGGATTGTGGCGGACGGCCGCTGACCCTATTGGGAGTGCTCACGGGAAGTATTGTGCTGGTTGCCGACCTGCTGCGGCGGCTGGAGGGGCCACTGGAGGTGGGCATGGTCTGGGCGAGCAGTTACCGCGGTGCCGTCACGCAGCCTGGTCGCCTCGCTCTCCGGCTCGACTTGTTACCTGACCTGACCGGCAGGGATGTACTGTTGGTCGATGATATTTTTGATACAGGCCGCACGCTGGCCGCTTTGGTTGCAGCCCTCCGGTCGCATGGTGCTGCGTCTGTCAAAACCCTCGTGCTCCTGCGGAAGCCGGCCCGGACTGAGGTAGCGCTGGTGCCAGACTATGTTGGATTCGACATTCCCGACGCCTTTGTGGTTGGCTATGGTTTGGACTACGACGGAGCCTGGCGGAACCTGCCGGAAATCTGCACCCTCGAGCCGGCCGATCTGTCCTCGCCACCAGGCTCACCCCTGCCCCTGCCCCAGGCGGAATGACACCGCTTTTGTTCTGCCGGAATGCCGATGCCTGCTTCTCCTCATACCAGACTGTTGATGGTTGCCTGTGAGCACGATCCAGTCGGTGTTGGTCGGCAGATCGAACTGGCTGCAGCAGCCTTCCAAGCGGCGGGATGGCAGGTGACCGTCGCCGTTCTCACCAGCGGCGGCAGCCTTGCCGACCGTCTCGGCAAGGCTGGCACGTCGGTGGTGCGGCTGTCTCGACGGCCACGGCCTGATGCGTCAGCTGCCTTCCGCCTGCTGGCGACGCTGCAGCGGGAACGCCCTGCTGTGGTGCTCGGCTGGGGACGGGAAACGGCATGCCCACTGGCTGTTGCCCGCCAGTGCTGGCGAGCGGCCGGTCGGCCTCCCTATCGGACACTGCTCCGTCTCGATCAGCCACCACAGGGCTGGTTGGAAACGACAGCAGTCGCTGCCGCTGAACGGCTGCTGGTGACCGCCGAGTCGGTTGCCGACCGCTGCCGGCGGTCGCAGGCTACAGGCCAGATTCGGCTGGTTCCTCCCGCGGCTTCCCCCTTCGCCGACGTGAGCAATCGTGAGCGGTTAGCCACGCAGTTGGAGCTCGACCCGGCCAAACCCTGGACTCTTTGCGTTGCCCCGTTGGTTGCCGAGTCACGGCTGGAACGGCTGCTCTGGGGCATCGATCAGATGGGGGTGGCCCGGCAGGATCTGGAGCACATTCTCGTGGGCAGTGGCAGGCTGAAGCGACGGCTGCTCCGCCGGGCCCGAGTTGAGGAGATTGATGGCTGGCTGCACTGGTTTGATCACCTGCCCTGTCTGCCTGAATTGCTGCCCCAGATACAACTCGTGCTGCAACCGGGCTCCGTTGCCTATGGCGGTTGCCTGCCGGAGGCATTGGCGCATGGACTTCCCGTGGTGGCGGTCACGTCACCCGAGAGCCGGGACCTGCTCGGCGAGGAGGGGGCTGGCCGACTGGTGCCTCCGGTGCCGGAGAGTGAATTGGCCCGACGGGCGATCCAGATGCTGGAGGATCGAGAGCAGGCTGACGCCTGTGCCACGGCTGCCCGCGCACGGGCAGCCACCGTGTTTGCAGTTCAGCCGGCGCTCGCTGCCCTTGTCGAGGCGATCGAGACTGTCTGAACCGGGGTCACTGCGTTGGCAGTGCCCGAAGCTGCCGCCCTGGTGAGAGACTCCGGCACTGGCCAGCTTCAGCGACCAGCTGGCCTGCCTTGTAGACCGCTGCCGGCATCGCGAACATTGCGGCGAGATCGTCGTTGGGCCGGTAGAGTGTGATGTCAGCGTCGGCTGTCAGGCCGAGGTGCCCCTTGTCTGGCAGGCCGGCGATCCGAGCGGGTGCTGCCCTGGTGATGATGCAGAGTTCCTGCAGCGAGTATTCACGGTCGAAGTCAGCCAGCGGCGACCGGTCGCGGACAGCGGGATGTATTCGCTCGAAGGCAGCTCGGCGGAAACTGGCATCACCGAGGAGTTGCATCAGAACCGGATAGGCGGTGAAGTGGGCTCCGTTGGGATGATCGGTTGAGAGCACCAGTCGCCAGGGGTCGTCTACGGAGAGGAACCACTCCAGCCCAATGGCCCACTGCCAGGCGTGAATCAGGCTTTTTTCCTTGTAGGTGATCGGCAGGACACCGCAGCCTCCCTCCAGCCAGAGGTCGTGGGAGTGCCAGGGGACTCCGGTGGTGTGGGCCAGATGCTCGGCTGCCGCGGAGTCACCCGTCATTGCGACGGTTTCGCCGAAGAGCACCTGACCAACGTCGAGCGTAAGACCCTCGTGGGAATTGAACCAGGCTGCCAGTTCGGCGACCCCTGAGCCAAACGTGTCGGCGTCAAGTTCTCCGCCGGTGTAACTGTGAAATTGCACGTGGGCCAGATGAGCGGGGATGCCGTCTAGCGTCTGCATCGTTTCGGCAAGCGTCCGCCAGTTTCCTGGCAGGCCGAGGTTGGCCGTGTGGATATGGAGAGGATGGGGCAGGCCCGTTGTGGCCACGCCGCGGGCCAGCCGCTCGAGCAGCGTGCGTCCGGTCAGACCGTATCCTGGCAGTGGCGTGTCGAGATCGCGATGGTCCCCACGGCGTTGTTTCCAGAACGTGGGGCCACCGGGGTTGGCGACCTTCACTCCCCAGCCTCCGCCCTGCTCGACAGCATCGCCAATGAGGCGGCCAATCACGGCAGGGTCACCAGCATCAAGAGCGGCCAGAAGGTCAGCATCATCGGCAGCCAGTAGATAAAAGCCCTTGTCGAGAATCGGCAGTTCGGCCAGCTCGAGTGTGGCAATGGCAGCTGCTCCCGTGGCGATGGCGGCGTCGAAGACGGTGGTGTAGCCGAGGGCTGCGTAGAGCGCCCCCGTGCTCTGAATGGTGGGGACGGCTGCTGGCTGGCTACTGGTGCGGGGTTTGCGGGCGAGATGAGGGGCGATCCGTCGCCCAGCGTTGACCTTCGGGCCGGCGACATGGCTGTGAAGGTCAACGCCGCCCGGCATGACGACCAACCCCGTTGCGTCGACCCGCCGGAAGCGGCTGGGGTCAGTCGGGGCCGCGACGATCGTGCCGTCCTCAATCCAGAGATCACTCACGACTCCGTCCCGATTGTTGGCGGGGTCATGGATCGTCCCCCCGAGCAGCACGAAGGGATCGTGACCGCCGGGCTCTGTGGCAGGGTGGTTCATTCGGCACCTCCCGCGGGCGGATGCTCTGCAAGCCGTTCGGCGAGGGTAGTCAGCAGGTCTTCAAGCGTCGGATGCGTGGCTGGTTCAAGCGGGGTCAACGAAATCAGCCGCCCGTCCTCCCGCAGCATCGTGCCACTGGTTGCCCGGGCGAGGCTGGCGGTGGCCAGAACGACGCTCTCAACTGCTGGTGTGGACTGGGCAACATCAGTGATGTGGATGAGTGCTGGCGGCGGTGCGGCGGTTGCCAGGGCTGCTTCGATCGTGGCGGTGAGCCCCCCGATAGCCATGACGCAGTCGACCTCGCCGCGGTTGATCAGTCGCACTGCATCAGCCTCCGCGGGCTGGAAGAGGCTACCCTGCCGATCGGCGGCAGCGAGTGCTCCGGGAGCTCCGTACCGCCAGGTGCAACTAGCGGCTACGCCGGCAGCATTTCCGCCGCCAGCCGCGATTCCCACGCCGAGTGGAATCTGGAAGGCCGGCTTTCGGTGGGCCAGCATCCGCACCAGCGTGGCGAGGCTCCAAGCGGTCAGGCCTGTGGGGTCGGCCTGCGTGCTGGTCACGATACCGATGCACTCGGCCGCATCAATTACGGCGGCAAGTTGTGGCACTATAGTGCCCAGGCGGCCCTCAAGCAGGTCGTTTGGATGGTGGTGGATGTGCGTCTGGAGAAGCCGGGTTGCGGGTAAGGCTTCGTCCGCTGTTAGCGCAAAATGAAGGTGGCTGGCAGAGGCTGGCATCACCGGGTGCGGGCCGAGGCTGATCGTCCGTCGGCTACCTGCCGGTCGCGCCGGCTGCACAAAACGCTCAATGAACCGAGGGTGGGTGGCTGCCGGGTCGCAGTTCCAGAAAATAATCAGGTCAGCCCGGTCACGGAGTTCTTCGAAGGCAGCGGTCACTTCCCCCACCCGAGCAAAGGTCGGGCCGGTGGGAACGGCGGTGTCCGAGCCGCCCGCGTCGATGGCGGCCGCCAGCAGGTCGGCAATCTGGCAAGCAGGCTGCAGGGCTTCCATGGGGGCAGCAGTCAGGCCGGTGACAAGCACCCGGCGGGCGGTCAGGAGACGAAGAGCCGCCAGGTCGAGTGCTTCAGGAGGCGTTGCAGAGACGCCATCGATTGCCGTGATTGCTGGGGTGTTATCCGCAGCAGTGAACCACCGCGCAGCGGCCGGGCAGGCCCACCTAGTTGTGGCGAGGCCGCCGGGATCGAGGTCATCGCAGAGAAGCCCGCAGCCAGCGCAGACAAGCCGCTCTGTCGGCGCGGTGTTACAGACGGGTTGGGGCGACGGGCGTGGCAAGGCAGGCTCCTGAGGAGAGCCCCGAGTATGCCCCACGACAGGGTGACCGACAACGCACCATGCCCCAGGCTTGGAGACCCGACGAGCGTCCGTCGGCAGACCTCAAGCCGGCGGGTGTGGTTCAGGCCAAGCCCGTGAGCGGCCCCTCGCTACAGTAGTCGGGATTGCCGAAACGACTGAGTCCGGCGTGGCCCATCGCCTGGGCAATCGACAGCAGCAGCCTGTTGTGGGGCACACCGCCGGCATCGACCATCCGTCCCCCCGAGAAGCCGATCCCCCCGCCAATGAAGACCCAGGGAATGTCATTGTGTGAGTGCGAATTGCCCTCGCCGAGTTCGTTGGTCCAGAGGATGGTGGTGTGGTCGAGCATTGAGCCGTCGCCTCCCGGCTCGGGTGTTTGGGCGAGCCGGTGGGCAAGGTGAGCGATTTCGCCGGCATACCAGGCGTTGATCTTCGTGAGTTTTTCCTGAGCCTCAGCATCAGAATTTGGCTTGTGTGACAGGTCGTGCTGCTTGTCCTGAAAGCCAAGCCAACGCATGCTCGGCTGACCGACCGAGTTGGTGAACTGAAGTGTTGCCACTCGGGTGAAGTCGGCCTGCAGTGATGCCACGAGCAGATCAATCTGCATTCGACTGATTGTTGGCATCTGATCATTCTGTTCGACAACACCCTGCTCAAGCACCGGCACCGGATGGCTGGTTGGCCCGTGATGACTCGCCAATTCCCGCTCGAAGTTTCGCACGAGTTCCGCATGTTCCTCCAGCAACTTGCGATCTTCAGCCGGCAGCTTCGCGGCAAGCCTGGCCAGGTCGTCACGGACATCATCCAAAACACTCTGGAGGCTTTCACGGTCTTTCGTCTGGCCGTAAAGTTTTTTGAACATCTGGTAGGGGTCATCAATGGGCGCGACCGGCTGGTTGGGGCCGGAATAGACCATGCGGGTCCAAATGTCGGATTTATTCGGAACAAGTACCCCGAATTCCAGTGAGCCAAAGCGGGTCGTGGTTTCTGGGGAAGCCTGGAGGAATTCACGAATCTCTTGGTCGATTGACTTTCCGCTGGCCCAGCCGGCTGGTGTGTCGCTTCCCCCCTGAATATTGCCCGGGAACAGTTCGATTCCGGTCAGCAGGCAGCCGATGCCCCGCATGTGGCCGTCGCCGTCGCCCCGTACCTGGTTGTGGACCCCCTTGACCAGCAGCAGTTGATCGCGGAACGGCTCAAACGGCGCAAGGATCGGAGGCAGTGCGGCAGGCTGGACATCCGGCGGCGGCGTGGTGAAGGTTCCAGCCTGCTCGGGCCAGAAGTTTCTTTTTACCACTCCGTCAGGGCTGAATACGATCACCAGCCGTTGCCGAGGCCGGCTCGCCGAAGCGCTGGCGAAGCTTGGGAGATTGCCCAGGAAGGGAAGGGCTGCTGGAGCGATGCCAAGCTGTTTCAGAATGGTGCGACGGGTCAGCATGATTCGGTGGTTGACTGGTAAGGCTTGTGTGGTGATCCAGCTCACAATTCTACGGCGTCGATTTGTTTCGGATGACACCATTTCTTTTTGTCGTAATTGCTCGGGTTCCAAAGGCCTCCAGCGAGAGGGCTCTGGTGCACACGTCGGCGTTAGGCAGGACGTTCGTCCTCTCGTTTCAGCGGTTCTCTATGGGGACGTCGCTACCGGACCACCTGTTGTCGGTGAGGTTGCTACCAGCAAGATCTCGACAAGCAGCTTTTGGATGGAGTAGTCGGCGGCGGTGAAGCGGTCGACTAGCTGGTCGAGGGTGTCGGGACCCCAGGCCCGGACCGGCTGTTTGACCACGGCGTGGAAAAGATTTTGGACGAAGGCCTCGGCGGTATCACGGCTGACGGCAAGGGCGACGCCGAGTTCCCGGCCGCCCTGAAAACTCAACGGCTCGCCGACGCGGGGCTGGTAGCCGCCCGAGGCGTCGATCGGCTGGTCGCTGTTGCCGATCCGCTCTGTTGTGCGGTAGCGGCCGATGGCGTCAAAGTCTTCAAGGGCAAAGCCAAGCGGGTTGATCATCGTGTGGCAGGTCTGGCAGGCGACCGGCTTGGTCTGTTCGGCCACTCGCTGTCGCGTCGTGAGGTAGGAATGCAGGTCAGCTGCGAGCGGAGTGACCGCCTCCTTCGGGGGCTTGAGCACGTTGCCCAGCACGCTGCGGGCCAGAAAGACTCCCCGATGAATCGGTGAACTGGCGTCGGCATAGGCCAGCACACTGAGCGTGTAGGGGTGCGTCAGCAACCCGGCCCGCCTGCCGTCGTCGAGTCGCACGCTGCGAAAGGGGGCGTCGGCCGGCAACGACAGGCCGAAGAGCGGGCCTAGCCGGCCATCGATGAAGACTTCATCGTGGGTGAACAGCCGGCGGAAATCTGAGCCCTCACTCCAGACGATCTCGTCGAGCAACAGCGAGAGGCTCGTCCGCATCGCGGCTGCGATCTCGAGTGTGAAGCCAGCATAGCGTTCTTGGCTCTTGATGATTTCAGGGCCATGGTCGACCCGCAGCCAGGAAAGCAGAAAGTTGTGCAGCTTGGCCCGGGTTCGCCGGTCAGCGAGCATTCGCTCGGCCTGTTGACGGATTTGCACGCGGGTCTGCAACTGGCCATTGCGGGCGGCGTTGGTCAGGGCTTCGTCGGGTAGCGAGTCCCAGAGCCCGAACGAGAGTTGACTGGCGATGACAGAGGGTGCGAGTGATCCATCGGCTGCCAGGGCGGGCGCCCGATAAAGAAACCGCGGCGAGGTGAGCGTTAGCAGCAGCGACCGTTTGAGCCCGGTCTCAAGATTAGGGGCGGTCGCAAAGGGAGCGTCGACAATGGCTTGATTGAGGTCAGCGGTCAGGGGCTTGCGAAACGCCCGTTCAGCGAAGGTTGTTGCGAAGCCTTTGAGTTTGACCGCCCGGTCAGGGGCATTCCGCTTCGACCGGGTGAGCTCTTCAATGTGTTCCAGGCAATAGTCGGCCGTCTCGATCGCTGCTGCCGTCGCTGCCGCGAACCACGCCGGCGAGATGCGCACACCCCGCTCGTAGCCGATCGAGGCGTCGTCGGGAGGAAAGGGCGTCGTCAGCACGAATGATTCTCGGCTGTCGGCTGGCAGCAGGCACCGCTCGGGGACGGTCTCAATGACACCGTGCGGTGGCTTCCAGAGCAGTTCAATCGTGGCCGGCGTCGCGGTTTCGTTATCCGGCTTATTGACCCCTTGGTTGGCCTTGGAAAACTCCAGCCGCAGCGGATAGGACCGGCCGCCCAGCAGATCGATGCTGGCCCGGAACTCGGTCTCGTCTCCTGACCTGACATAGGCGTCGATTGTCGCCGGCTCGTCCCCGGCCCGATTGATAAAGAGCTTGACCGAATGGTCGCTCCGCACGATGAACTCGTAGTGGCCCGATTCCGGTGGTACCACTGACCCGGTCCAGCGGATCGAGTACCTCTTTGAGGTGATTTTTTCAGCATCTGGTGATCCAGCACCGAAGTCGAACCGCACCTGCCGGTCGATGCGGTCGAAGGCCTGGTTTTTTTTCTCAAAGCCCCGGTTACTAAAATATTCAGCCCGCAGGCCGCGGCGATTGTCTGTTTTCGGCGGCTGCCCCCGGAAACTGCCGACAAGGTCTGCCAGTGTTTCTCGCATCTGTCGTACGGTCAGCCGGGAGAGCTCAGGCCGCACCGGCTTGTTCCGTTCCTGCGCAAGCGTTGAGTAAAACGCGGCGTGGATCGCCTCCGCCACCTGTCGGGCCGCGTCGCCGGTCACCAGCGACGGGTCGTCCTCCGGCATCGTCTTGTCGATGTAGGCGGCCAATTGATTGACCGAGAGGCTGCCCGCCAGTGGGTCGGAATAGTCTTCCGTGCCGCGACCGGCGTCGCCGTGACAGTGGCTACAGTGCTCACGATAGACCACCATACCGGGGTGTTCTGCCGCCGCCGTGGGGCAACTCATGGAGAGACCAGCGGCGAGCAGGTAGCAGATCCACTGCACGAAGTTCACTCTGGAAATTGGACGCTCCACAAACTGCCTCGCCCCGTGTCCGTCGTGCCTTTGTGGTGAAAGAGACGCTCGATAGTTTGCGATCCGAACGAGTTTGGAGCGAGCGACAGCTTCAGCGAATGTTCTCATCCGGGAGTTCCGTTTTGATGCCCTCGTCAATCGGCATCTTGTCCGTCGCGGCGGTGAGGCCAAGGGCGGTAAGTTCGGCCGCCAGGTGTTGTTCCAGTTCAGCCCGTTTCGCAGCAAAGTCAGGATTTTCGGCGAGGTTGGTCACCTCAAGCGGATCGGTTTTCAAATCGTAGAGTTCCGGTGTGTGTCGATCAGGGGTGCCATCACCGTGCGGGTAGCGGATGAACTTCCAGCGGTCGGTCCGGATGCCCCGGATGTTCGGCGTGTAGGGGAACTGCTTTTCGTAGTCGTATTCATAGACCCAGCCGGTTCGCCAGTCGGTCTCGGCGTCCCCAGCCAGTTTTCGCCAGGAGCGGCCCTGGATGTCAGCCAGTGGCTGCGCGGCACAGAGGTCGAGAATGCTCGGGGCGATGTCTTCGGTGAGGACCTGGCCGGTCACCGTTGCTCCCGTGGGGAGGCCCGGGCCACGGGCGATCAGTGGCACCCGAATGCTTGGCTCATGCATGGTTCGCTTGTCGACCATGCCGTGTTCGCCCTCTAACAGGCCGTTATCACCCATGAAGATGATCAGGGTGTTGTCGTACTGTCCGGTCTTTTTGAGAAAGGTAACGAGCCGTCCCAGGCTTTCATCGACCGAAAGTACCGTGCCCCAGTAGGCCCGAACCATGTTTTCAAAGTCAGCAACTGCCTCAGGGCGACGGTCCGGGAAGTTCTTTCGCCAGTCAAACAATGGGCCGTAGATACCATGCCAGGTCGGGAGTCGCTGTCTGATCCAGTCGGGCTGCGTGTCGAGCTGAAAGGCACTGGCTGGATACCGAACGGTCACGTTATCGAAGGCATGCTCGTACTTCGGCTCAGGGAAATAGAAAGAATGCGGGGCCTTGTGTCCCAGGCAGAGCGCCCACGGCCTGTCCTGCTGCGTGGAAAGCCAGTCGAGGCAGTAGTCGGTGACGACCGTGGTGTAGTAGCCCTTGGGCGTTTCACGCCGCTGACCATTCACGTTCCACTCGGTGTCGAAGTACTTGCCTTGCCCCTTGTGCGAGACAAACCAATCAAAGCCGGGGCGTGGGCTGTCGTTGGCTTCGCCCATGTGCCATTTTCCGATGTAGGCGGTGGCATAGCCCTCCCGCTGCAGCTGGTCTGGCCAGGTCGGCAGATCAGCCGGTAGTTCGGTGAAGTTGTTGCGAACGCCGTGGGCGTGGGCATAGAGGCCGGTGAGAATGCTCGCCCGGCTTGGCGAGCAGAGCGACGTCGTGCAGAAGCTGTTGGTGAACCGCACTCCGTCAGCAGCGATCGCGTCAATCTGCGGGGTTTTGACATGCTTCGAGCCAAGGCAGCCGACGGCATCGGGCCGGAGATCGTCGCAGAGAATGAATAGCACATTGGGCTGCGAGCCCGCAGGTGACGCCGCTTGGCTATCAGCAACGAGGGCAACCGTGAACAGGAGGCCAACTCCAAACAGTGAGACTCGATAGGCGGTTTTGCGGACGGCCGAAGAGCGGAGCAGAGGCATGGGCTTCTCCGAGAGGGGTTTTGGTCCACGGTGGAAGACCCTGAGCCACCGGCACGCGCCGGCTGATGGTCTCCAGGATATATGCATACAGATGGTAGATGGCTCCCAATCTTATGCAGAGACTGCATCGAGACGGGCACCTGTTTCCCAGGCGACAGCGGCGCTCGTTGACCGATCGTCCGCAGGGCTCAGCCGCGGTGCATTTCGGGCCGGGCGAAGACGAGCCTGCCGGCAGAGGTCTGCAGGGTGCTCGTCACGCTGACTGAGATGGTTCGGCCGATCACGTCGCGGCCGTGTTCGACTACCACCATGGTGCCGTCCTCCAGGAACCCGACCCCCTGGCCAGGCTCCTCACCCGGTTTGACGAGTTTGACGTCAAGCATGTCGCCTGGCACGTAGGAAGGCCGCAGCGCTACGGCGACGTCGTTCACGTTGAGTGCTGGAACGCCGCGGACGCTGGCGATCTTCATCAGGTTTGCATCGTTGGTGATGATGCGTCCACCAAGTTCCCGAGTAAGTTCAACGACTTCTGAATCGATGGAAGAAGTCGAAGCCGCCTGATCGCGGACGGAGAGAATTTCGACTTCGATCGTCGGCGTACTCCGCAAGCGGTCGAGGACGTCAAGGCCGCGACGACCCCGCATCCGACGAGCCTTATCCCCTGCATCGGCGGCATGCTGCAAGTCTTCCATCACGGCTGCTGGTACCACAAACCGACTCTGAAACAGGCCTGTGTCGGCCAGTTCGGCGATACGACCGTCAATGATGGCGCTGGCATCAAGTACGTTTGGTCGAAGGCCTCGGACATCGCGAGCGAACTGAACGTAGGGGATGATGAATCGAAAGTCATTGCGGGTCTGCAGGAGCACACTCGTGGAGATGTAGCACAGCAGCATGCCGAGGATCGGGGGAATCCATGAGACGACCGGTGAGGCTGCGAATGAGGCCAGCAGCGGGCTGAGAGCCAGGATCGCGATGTAGGTCAGGAACACGCCGATCAGCAGGCCGAAGTAAATCGACGTGATGACGGTGAGATCTTTCCGCTTGATCCAGAGATCAGCGGCGATGGCTCCCAAGGGGATTGTTACCATTGTGACAAGTACCGCCCAAGGCACCCAGCCGGGGGCAGAACGCATCGGTGCGGAATTGAAAATGAGGACTGCGATTCCAATTGAGACCAAGAAGAAGAGGGTGCGGAGAACAACGAGTGTCATGGGGTAAGCTCTAGTTTTTTTTGGGGGGGGAATAATAAGGGGGGCGACCGAGTCCTGCCATGGGGACTGCCGCCGTAATCGGAACAACACAATCGTACCATGCCGTTGTCCAGTCTGCGGGAGAGGGCGGTTGCCGTGGTGGGATTCCCTCGATCGGCCACGTTGTGCCAGAACGGAGCCGGTCAGGCCGGGTCCATGGACCCGAGGGGTGCCGGAACGGGCGAAGGAGGCCGGTTTTGTGGGCGATAGCCCCCTAAGAGTGATTCAGCCCAGCCGTCGCTGGGCATCACGGCTGAGAAAGCGGTCAGTCATTCCGGCGAGATAGTCGGCCACGCTTCGTCGCAGGCCGACTGATTCGACCCGCTGGCGGTATCGGGGCGGCATGTCGTGTGGGTGCTCGCAGTACCAGACAAAGAGATTCCGAAGTTGCTGCTGGGCCCGTTCCCGCACCTCCATGACCCGGCTGCTGCGGTAGACCTGTTCGAAGAGGAATCGCTCCAGCTCTTTTTTGCCCGCGGCCAGTTCAGGCTCGTGGATGACGAGTCGGCCATCCTCACGAGTGACTGTCCTGGCGGCAGTGGCAGAGGCGAACTGCTCTGCCTGAAGTCGGCGAGCGGTTGCTGCGATGAGGTCGGCCACCTGAGTTTCGATCAATTGGTGGAGAACAGCCCGCCGGAGGGCCAACGGCCCCAGTTCACCGAACCGCTCGGTCACCCGACGGGCGGCGGCAGCCACCAGCGGCAGACTCAGAAGTTCCTCCAGCGTGACAAGCCCCAACTCCACGGCATCATCGGCATCGTGGGTGTCATAGGCGATGGAATCGGCCGCGTCGACCACCTGGGTCTCCAGCAGAGGAGTGGGGGCCTCGGGCTGACGAGCCCTCACCGCCTGGGCATCGAGTACTTCACGGGAGAGATTGAGGCCAGGGAATCCTGGATACCGCTGCTCCAGCAGCGTCATGATCCGCAGGGCTTGGCTGTTGTGGCTGAAGCCCCCCTCATCCGTGAGCAGGTCGTTGAGTGTGTCCTCGCCAGCATGCCCCAGCGGTGGGTGGCCAATGTCATGAGCGAGAGCGAGGGCCTCAACGAGATCTTCGTTGAGGGCAAGTGTGCGGGCCAGTGTCCGAGCGATGCTGGTCACTTCCAGCGTGTGGGTCAGGCGACTGCGATGAAAGTCACCGGGATAGTCGGTGAAGACCTGCGTCTTGTGGGCCAGCCGGCGGAAGGCGGCCGAGTGGACGATCCGGTCTCGGTCTCGTTGATAAGGACTGCGGAACGGGTGGGATTCTTCCGGGTGTTCGCGGCCGGCCGAATCGGTAGCATGCATGGCCCACGGGGCAAGAATGGCTCGCTCGCGGGCGTGCCAGTCAGCAGGTATTGGCGGCGAGCCCGTTTGGTCAGCATCGGTCATGAAGTGCTCCTCAGTTGCTCCCAGAGGGCGTCGAGTGCCTGGGGGATAACCCGTACGCCGGCCACACTCGTCATGAAGTTCACATCACCAGGCCAGCGGGGCACAAGATGCCAGTGCAAGTGGCCTGGGACCCCGGCCCCAGCAACCTGTCCGAGGTTAAGGCCAATGTTGAGCCCGTGTGCCTGCAGCGCAAGTTGCAAGCGGCCACACCAGTCAGCCAGACGCTGCTGCAACTCGAGCAGTGTGTCCGACGTGAGGTCAGCCAGCATTGCCCGATGGTCAAGCGGCGCGATGAGCAGATGTCCATTGGCATAGGGGTAGCGATTGAGAAGGACCAGTGCGGTCGGAGTTCGTTCCAGCACCCCCAGGGTGCGGTCATGGGTTGCTGCGACCGCTGCCGCCCGGCACAGAAAACAGTCGGTGTCGGCCCCGGGCCGCCAGACAGCCGGCTCAGGAGCCGGTGCATCGGCCTTGTCGCCGGTGATGTAGGCCAGTCGCCAGGGAGCCCAGAGACTGTCAGGGTGGGGTGATGGAGCGGACATCGGTTGCGGTTGGGGGGCGAACAGCGTGACTTTGCCACGTCCCGTATCCTACCTGAAGCCACGCTCCCGTGAGGACGGCGGCATTGACAACGAACGCTCTGGGACGCCAAAAGAAGGACATTGGTTCCGGAGGCAAGTTGCTGTGGCATTCAAGGTCGATCTCGACGTTTTTGCAGGTCCGCTCGATCTGTTGCTGTACCTCGTCAAAAAGCACGAGGTCGATGTCACGGAGGTTCCCATCGCCACGATTGTCGAGGCGTTTTTGGGTTACTTGGAGGTGCTTGAAGAATTAGCGATTGAGCAGGTGGGAGAGTTCGTTGAACTCGCCAGCGTGCTACTTGAAATCAAGGCTCGGGCCCTCGTGCCGCGTCCGGAGGAGCAGGAAGAGACGCTGGAGCCCATCCGTGAAGACCTGGTCGAGCGGTTGCTGGAGTACAAGCAGTTCCGTGACGCTGCAGTTCTGCTTGAGGATCGAGCCCGGGAGTGGGAGTCGCGATTTGTCCGAGCTCACACGGAAGAGTTGCCCAAGCAGGGGCCACCGGCAGAGATCCACTTTGCAGACGTTCAGGTCTGGGATCTGGTCGGTGCCTTCAGCCGAGTTCTCCAGCGGCAAGAGCGGCGGAAGCCGCGGCAGATTATCCATGATGACACGCCGATTGAGACGCACATTGAAAGGATCGAACAGCTTTTGCAGACACAGGAAAAGGTGGCATTCACAACGCTTTTTGATGACGAGATGCCTCGGATGCGTGTGGTCGGTATCTTTCTGGCAGCCCTCGAGTTGGTCCGTCGGGGTCGGCTGACAACCCGGCAGGACGCCCTGTTTGCGGAGATCTGGCTGGAGCGGCGGCCGCTGGCGGCGTCGTCAGGCTGAGGACCGGCGAACGAGGCACGGGCTGCGGGACAGTGCGGCTTTCTCCTCTGAGGAGTCATCCGCCGGCTTCAGCGGTCTTCCGAACGCTCCTGCTCTGGCAGCAGCTACGATTGGATTTTTAAAAACCAAGAAGTAAACGCCAGCATGATCGAAAACGCTCCGCTTCGTACCCTCGTCCACAAAGGCATCACGGTTGAGGGCTATTCCCGGGCAGCCGTCCAGAGCTATTGGAGGATTCCGGAACTGAAGCTCGGCTTTGACCTGGGCGGTCAGCCGTGGGGATTCATGGCAACCTCAACCTGGTTCATCAGCCATACCCACCTCGATCACATTGCGGCCCTACCGGTCTATGTGGCCCGCCGCCGCATGATGAAGATGGACCCACCGACGATCTACCTACCGGACACCGCCATTGAACCGGTGGAGCGGCTGCTGCGGGCGGTCTCACGACTTGACCGGGGGCGGCTGCCCTGCCAGTTGCTGCCAGCCAGGCCGGGTGATGAAATCGAGCTCTCACGGGAGCATGTCGTCACCGTTTCCAATACCTGCCACACCATTCCCAGCGTGGGGTATGTCGTCTGGGACCGGCGGCAGAAACTTAAGCACGAATATCAGGGGTTGCCCGGTCCCCAGATTCGTGACCTGCGACTCTCCGGCGTTGATGTCACGCACGAGGTCCGGACACCGTTGGTCGCGTACTTAGGTGACTCCAACCCCGATGGGCTCGATCGCTGTCCGGCAATGTACGAGGCGATGATCCTCATCACCGAAATGACATTTGTTGCCCGCAGCCATCGCCGTGAGAAGATCCACAAGTATGGGCACATGCACCTGGAAGATTTTCTGGCTAGGCGGGAGCGATTCCACAATGAGGTGATCATCGCGGCGCATTACTCGACCCGCTACACCGACGAGAGGATTCGGCGGATCCTTGCCAAGAAACTGCCCGACCTGCTTGATGGCCGGCTGCAGGTGTGGCTGTGACCACCGCCATTCGGTACGCCTACGTCCATGTACCGTTCTGTCGCCACCGCTGTGGCTACTGCGATTTTACGCTGGTTGCGGGGCGGGACGATCTGATTGATCGCTATCTGATGGCGTTGGAGCAGGAACTCACTCGAGTGGTGCAGCCCCTGAGCATTGACACGCTCTACCTCGGCGGCGGAACGCCCTCGCATCTTGGACCGGACGGTCTCCGGCAACTCTTTGCGCTCCTCACCAGACGGCTCCAGCCAGCCGCGGGCGCAGAGGTAACGATTGAGGCGAATCCGCTCGACGTGACCCCGGCGTTCGTCGCCGCAGTGAGCGACTGCGGGGTGACTCGGGTGAGTCTCGGAGCCCAGTCGCTAGCTGCTGACACGCTGGCCAACCTCGATCGGGACCACTGTCCTGCGGATGTCCGACGGGCGACGGAACGCTTGCTGACGCAGGGCTTCACGGTAAGTGTCGATCTGATGACTGCCGCGCCCGGGCAAAACCTGGCAGCCGTGGAGCGCGACCTCGAGGCGATCACTGCCCTTGGCTCGCAGCATGTCTCGGTCTATTGCCTGACCTGGGAGCAGGGAACTGCGTTCGCCAGCCAGCGTCGCCGGGGCCTGCTCCAGCCCGTGCCTGAGGAAACAGAGCGAGCGATGTTCGAACTGGCCATCGATCGACTCTCGGAAGCTGAGTTTGAACACTATGAAGTATCGAACTTTGCCCGTCCGTCCGGCCGCTGCCGCCACAATGAGGCCTACTGGGACTGCCAGCCCTGGGAGGCCTTCGGGCCTGGGGCGGCCCGGTTCGATGGCCGCACCCGCACGACCAACCATCGAAGCACCACCACCTGGATGAACCGGCTGCTCGCCGGTGAGGATGCTACCGGTGAGGTCGATTCCATGACGCCGGAGGAGGCAGCCCGCGAACGCTTGGTGGTGGGGCTCCGCCGCCGTGCCGGAGTCTCCCGCGATCGCTTTGCGGCTGCTAGCGGATTCAGCATCGAGCAACTGGCGGGCGAGCCGGTCGCTGGCTGGGTGGCAGCCGGCCTCGCCGAGGACGATGGTCAGACGCTGCGACTCACCCGAGCCGGCCTGCTGGTTTCAGACTCGCTCTGGGCGGCGGTGCTCTAACTGAGCGTTCGGCGGCCTTAGGCCTGGGCGATTGCAGCGGTCAGGTCGATCAATGCCTTCTTGCCGTCGGCGAAGTACATCAAAGTGTTGTCGGCAGCAAACAAGGGGTTGGGGATGCCAGCAAACCCGGGAGACAGCGACCGTTTCACCACGATCACCGTTTGGGCCTTGTCGACATCGAGGATCGGCATGCCGGCAATGGGGCTAGAGGGGTCGGTGCGGGCCGACGGATTGACCACGTCATTGGCACCGATGACGATCGCCACATCGGTTTCGGGAAAGGTTGGGTTGATGTCATCCATTTCCCGAAGTTTTTCGTAGGGAATATCTGCCTCGGCCAGCAGAACGTTCATGTGTCCTGGCATCCGGCCGGCGACGGGATGGATGGCATACTCGACCGTGGTGCCTCGAGCCTCCAGAACGTCGGAAAGTTCACGAACCGCATGCTGGGCTTGAGCGACGGCCAGCCCGTACCCAGGCACGATCACTACCCGGTCGGCCTGCTCAAGCACCATGGCCAGTTCTTCAGTTTCAGCAGCCTTGATCTTGCCCTCGTAGACATCATCAGCCGCCACTGACGCGGTGGTTCCCAGTCCGCCGAAGAGTACACCGGTGAGTGAGCGATTCATCGCTCGGCACATGATGGCCGTCAGGATCAGACCGCTGGCTCCGACCAGCGAGCCGGCGATCACCAGAACAGAGTTGTCGATCACAAAACCGGCAGCAGCCGCAGCGAGTCCTGAGTAACTGTTGAGCAGGCAGATCACGACCGGCATGTCGGCGCCGCCGATCGGGAGCGTCAGCGTTGCCCCAAGCGTGGCAGCGACCACGACCAGGAGCATAAAGAAGAGCAACTGAGAGGTGCTGAAGACCCCCCAGAGCAGCAGCACAGCAGCCACGGCCAGCCCCAAGTTGATCCAGTGTCGGTTTGGATTCATCCAGGGCTTTTTAAACTGAGGAAGCTCCTGCAATTTGCCGAAGGCAACCAGGCTTCCGGTAAGCGTGACCGAGCCAATCAGACAGGCCAGTCCGATCGCAACCGCAAACTGCGTCCAGGGGTCGAGGCTGGCTGCGGCTTGAGCCTGGGACGGACCTTCGGCAAACCGGGCAACCGCGCGGGTGCTTGTCAGTTCGGCGGCGGCGACCAGCATCGAGGCCGCCCCGCCAAAGCCATTGAGTAATGCCACCATTTGTGGCATCCCGGTCATCGGCCAGCGGCGGGCCATTGTCGCGCCGATACCACCGCCAGCGGCCGCGAACAGGCCTAGCAAGAGCAGGGGCCAGATGCCGTGGCGACCGATACTGGCAACGACGGGCTGCTCAAAGCAGGCGGCGAGAATGGCAATCGCCATGCCGGCAGCCCCCAGCAGGTTGCCACGAACCGCTGTTCGCGGCCCGCTCATCTGCTTGAAGGCCACAATGAACAGCATCGAGGCTGTGAGGTAGGCGAGATTGATCCAGGCCTGGCTCGACATGGGAATCCTTCGGATCGGTGGACGGGGGAGAGGACAACGGAGACGGGGGCGTGCCCCCTATTTCTTCTTGGGGTTAAACATTTCCAGCATTCGGTGGGTCACAACGAACCCGCCGGCAACGTTGATCATTGCCAGCAAAACCGCCAGCAGCCCGAACAGGGTGCCGAAGCCGGTGGTCAGACTGCCGGCCACCACGAGGGCACCCACAACGGTGATGCCGGAGATGGCGTTGGACCCACTGGTGAGCGGGGTGTGCAGCCGCTGTGGCACCTTGGTGATCACCTCAAAGCCAACCCACATTGCCAGCAGAAAGACCGTGAGCAGGCGGATAAATGTTGATGCGGGATCCTCGCCCGTGGTTTCGGTTGCCCCAAGCAGGGGCAGGGCGTGCAGCAGAACGTCGATGGTCATGCGAGATCCTGGAGTGACGGAGGAGCAGTGAGGTCGAGAACGGGATGTGAGTCGTGGGCCGGGGGATTCAGCAATGGGGCAGGAGCCCCTGGGCGAGCGGTCGGTCAGGCGGGCGGCGAGGCCGCAGGAGGAGTCGGCTCCGCTGCGGACGCGGCTTCCGCGGGGGTGTCAGCGACTGCGTTTGATGCCCGGGGAGGTAGGCCCGCCAGGTCACGCACTCGACTGTGGACTAGCTCGCCCCCTTGGGTCACCAGGGTTTCGCGATAGATTTCGTCGTCGCTGGTGCCCTCCGGGAATCCGCAGCTGATCAGGTGCTGCAGGAAGGTGGTAACGTTGCGGGCATAGAGTTGGCTGGTGTGGGTCGCCACCTCGGCCGGCAGATTGGTGGGGCCCAGAATCGTGACCCCGTTGACGGTGCAGGTTTCGCCCGGCGTGGTCGCCTCGCAGTTGCCGCCCCGCTCGGCAGCCAGGTCGACGATGACGCTGCCCGGCTGCATGCCGGCGACCATTTCATGGGTGATCAGGGTCGGCGCTGGCTTGCCGGGAATGAGGGCGGTGGTCACCACCAGGTCGCACTCGGCAAGCACCTTTCCGAGCAGCTCTCGCTGCTTCTGATAAAACTCCTCCGACATCGCCTTGGCGTAGCCCCCCGTGGTCTCGCTGGTGCCGGTTTCTAGGGGAAGTTCGACAAACTTCGCACCGAGACTTTCGACCTGCTCTTTGACTGCCGGGCGAACATCGTAGGCCAGGACCTGGCCACCAAGTCGCTTGGCGGTGGCAATGGCCTGGAGGCCTGCGACGCCCGCTCCGAGGATCAGAATTTTGGCGGGACGAATGGTGCCGGCGGCAGTTGTCATCATCGGAATAATCTTCTGAAGCGCCGTCGCGCCCAGCAGGACGGCGCGATAGCCGGCAATGTTGGCTTGGCTGGAGAGCACGTCCATGCTCTGGGCCCGGGTGATGCGGGGAACGAGTTCAAGGGCAAACACGGTGGCCCCGGTGGCGGCGAGCTCGTGGCAGGTCTGCCAACTGCCGAGGGGGTCGGCCATGCCGATCAGGGTGGTAGCCGGGCCTAGCCGAGCCTGGTCGGTAGCCCACTGGTCTGCACAGGCGCCGGCAATTCGCACAGCCACAACGCAGTCGGCCTGAAAAGCATCGTCCCGGCTGACGAGCTGGGCCCCGCCGGCCTCGTAGTCAGCGTCCGCGAATCCGGCTGCCGCGCCAGCCTCTCGTTCAACGAGCACCGTGTGGCCAGCTTTGACGAGGGGGGCAATGCCCGCTGGCACCAAGGCCACGCGACGTTCACCGGGAACCAATTCTTTGACGACCGCGATCTTCATTCCGCTACTTTCCGCTGAACGATGGAGGGTGGAAGGGAACGTGATGAGGCGGCGGTACCAGCCCACGTGATGGCCCTTCGCTGCCGCTGGCAGATTGTGGCGTCTCGACGGGAAACAGGCAAATAGTCGCGGTTCAGCCGGGAAGCACGGAGGCCGCTTGAGGGAGCGGCGAGGCATTGGTATCCTTCGGGACTCCCGCCGCAGGGAAGTAGACTAGCCGGAAATCCGCGGAGCGAATGGTGGCTGTACAGCCAACCAACCCACAACTTGAGTGGTCTTTCGGACAAGCGACGAATTGAGTGACAGAATGACAAAAACATACATGGCCAAGCCGGGTGAAGTAGAGCAGCGTTGGTGGCTGGTCGATGCCGCAGGCAAACGCGTCGGTCGCCTTGCAAGCGATCTGGCGATGATATTGATGGGCAAACACCGTCCAACCTACACGCCCCACATTGATACCGGTGACTACGTGGTGGTGATCAACGCTGAAAAAGTCGAGTTTGGTGGGAAGAAGTGGGAGCAGAAGGAGTACCGCTGGTACACCGGCTACACGGGCCTGAAAACCGAAACTGCTGAGAGCCGGCGGGAACGCCGCCCGGAACTTATTCTGGAAGAGGCTGTCCGACGGATGCTGCCGAAAACCAAGCTTGGCCGAGTCATGCTCAGCAAATTGAAGGTGTATGCAGGCACGGAGCATCCCCATCTGGCACAGCAACCCGAGCCCAGAGATGCTGGCACCCGCTCAACAGTTGGCGTTTGACGCCCCCGTTTGTGGCGGTTCTTTCGAGAGAAAAATTCACCAAGAGACATTGATCCCCTGCACTTCTTCGTTGCTCATGGAGCCTGACCGAATGTCGAACGATTCCACGCCTGAACCTGCTGCTACTCCGGCCCCTGTTTCCCCCTCCGCAGAAACACCTGTCGCCGTCGCTGCTCCGGCGCCCCCTCCGGCTCCGGCCGCCACCCCCGCGAAGAAGCGTATCGATCTGGCCGGCAATGTGATTGCCACGGGACGTCGCAAAACCGCGGTTGCCCGGGTCCGGCTGCGTGCTGGCACGGGAGTAGTGACTGTCAATCAGAAGCCGTTGGAAGTCTATTTCCCCACGGTGAAGGATCGGGAACTCGTGGCCGGGGCCCTCGGTCATGTCGACCGGCAGCAGTCGGTTGATGTTGATATCACGGTCAGTGGCGGTGGTCCGACCGGGCAGGCCGGTGCCTGCCGGCTGGGCATTGCCCGGGCGTTGAAAGACTTCGATGCCGAGTTGGCCGAACCGCTGCGACAGGGTGGCTTTCTCACCCGTGATGGTCGCATGAAAGAGCGGAAGAAGTACGGCCTCCGCGGCGCCCGACGGGGTACGCAGTTCTCCAAGCGTTAAAACCGCTTCAAGCAGGGAAAAGCTCGCAACCGCTCCGTCCCCTCGAGACGAGTGTCGCTGTTCGGTTTTCTTATGTGCCGAGCCGAAGCAATACTTGGGGAGTTGTCTGCCCGCAGCACTGTTCGGTCACGCCGCCGAACCGGGGAGACGTCTGAGCGACCAGGCTCGGATTCCTGGTCTTTTCGACCCCCCCTGGGGACTTCTGAACATGAAGTGGTTCATCGTGCGAGTTGCTCTGCTGGCCACGTGCGCCAGCTTTCTTGCGTCCTCGAGTGTTGCCGCTGAGTCCGTCGCGGAGCGACAACTCCCGCAGGATGTCCTCGAGGCGGAGGCCGCGGGGCTCGTTGAGATCAAATACATTCCAAACGATTCCCGCTCGGCCCAGATTGTGGTGGCCAACCGCACTGCCAAACCGCTGACCTTGCGGCTGCCCGAGGCATTTGCTGGCGTTCCTGTTTTGGCCCAGTTCGGCGGTGGTGGCATCGGTGGTGGTGGTGGTGGTGTCGGTTTTGGTGGCGGTGGCATCGGTGGCGGTGGCATGGGCGGTGGTGG
>WTHB01000015.1 GCA_011523305.1 Planctomycetaceae bacterium
CACGTTCACGTCAGCAAGCTGGATTCCATCGAGCTTGATGAAATTGTTCGATGGCGACAGCGTCAGGTTGTTGGTGTTGCCGGCCAAGCCAGCGCCGAACTCAACCGTTGTGGCCTGCAACACGGTGTCGCCAGACAGGCTGACATTGCCTGCGTAGTTCTGGAAGCCAGTGGTGCTGAAGGTGCCATTGAGGGTGGTTCCACCCAGCGACGTGAAATTCGCCACGTTCGCAAATCCATCAACGGTCGCGGTCTGCGTGAAGTCGATTGTCAGGTCGTTGCCCGACCCTTCCAGACCGCTGGCGAAGGTCGCCGTGTTGCCTTCAATCTGCATCGGCCCAGTGAGGGTGACATTCCCTTGGAAATCAAGGGACGGGGCCGTATTGTTCTGCACACCGCTACCACCAAACACGAGGTTTTGGGCGAAGATCCCGCCGGCAAGCGTGGCATCCCCTGTCACATCCACCGAACCGACGCCTTTAAAGTACAGCGGGCTTGTACTTTCAGTTGAACCAGCGAGCGTGATGGTGTTGGGCGAATCGTTTCCAATATCAAATTCGATTTTTGGATTAACGAGTGTATTTGCCTTGAGATTACTGATGGAGATGTTCGCGCCACCAGCAATGGGTGAGAAAACCTGTGTCCACCGCGTGTCAAACCGATGCGACCAGCCTCCCGCGGGATAGGAGTTGTTCAGCAGCGTCACATTGTCAAGCGTAATATCAGCCGCAAACGTGGCGACACATCCGGCGATAAACGTATTGGCAACACCGGTCGTATCGACGCCACTCCAAAAGGTCTGCGACACACTGTTGAGCGTGACATTTCCTGTGTTCTTAAACGCTGTCAAGCCGGTCGACACCAACGACGGCACCTGCCCGCCATTGATCGCAATGTCAAAATTGCCAGCGCCGATTGCCAACGTGCTTACCTGAATTGCTCCTGTCGTAATCGTGCCTGTCTGGTTCGCATCACCAAGGGTGAGGGCTTTTCCTGAGCCATAAATGCCCGTACCGACTGCACCGGACGATGAGATGTTGATCTCACCGGCACCAGAACTCAGTGCGGTCGTCCCCAACAATGCCACCTTCCCACCGATGAAGAGGTCGCCAGTGGTCGCGATGGTGCCACACAGGTCCGCGGCACCCGTCACCTCTAAGTTTGCGATGTTGCTGAAACTGTTGGTTGCGGCATCAAGGGTGACCGTTGTGGTGTTGATCCCCAGGCTGTTGCCAGCGGCTTCCACGCCGCCATCGAGAATGACCGTGTCCGCTGTGATCGTCGTGTCCCCGCCTAGCACCAGTTGGCCCAGCGTGTCAAAACTGCCCGTGAGGGTCACATTGTTGCTGAGCGTCGTGACGCCCTGATCGAGCACCCGCACATCCTTCAGTGGTTGCGTGCCACCGATTTCACCGCCGACAGTGACCGAACCCGATGCCGTTTCAAGAAGAAGCGAGTGATTGCCGCCATTGCCATCAATCGTGCCCGCGACAGTCACCGTACCGCATGCCACGCTGTCAAACGGAATCTGATAGAAATTGAAGTCGGCAGGGTCGTCGCCGCTGCCGGACGAGAAGGTATTGAAGACGAGTGTGCGGCCATCGGGGGTATTGGTCACCCGGTTGATGAAGCCACCGTTTGTCAGCCCCACAGCCGACTGGCTCAGAAACCCGCCAAACTGGAGGTCAGCCGGGTTTTGAACGCTATACGCCACCACGGACGTGCTGGTGTCGGTGAACGATCCCGCCGAGCCCGCGAACAGCGTCAGGCCGTCTGCCGAAAGGCCAATGCCATAGGTGAAAAGGCTGACATTCGAAACACCGTTGAAGTACGAACTCTCGAAATCAACCTCTACTGGATTGTAAATATCGGTGATATCGATGACGGAGATGCCTTGATCGCCGCCGAGGTAGACATAGCGATCATTGAAGGAGGAGGTGATCGTCCAGAGGGAGGTGCTTGTTGTGTTCTGCGAGACAAGCGAGGGGCTGGTCGGATCAGAAATGTCAACAATCGAGAAGACTGTGCTATATGACCCGCCAACAAATGCATACCGCCCGTCAGCGGAGAGCGCGACGGCCTGAGTTGCGTTGGAGGCACCTACATCACCAAGACTAAACCTGCTCGAAATTGTGAGGTTACTCGGATCACTCAGGTCAATAATCGCAAGAGCACCCGTGACGTTGCTGTTGCCGAGCATTCCAACAACTGCCGTTTGCCCGTCGGGCGTCACTTGGACTGCGTAGGCCGAGCTGTTGCCAAGTTCCGTTGTGTTGAGCGTGTCCAGTATCGTCGCATTGGCTGGATTCGAAATGTCGAGTGACGCGAAAGTGATCGGCCCGGCCCCGTAAGCCGGATAGGCTGCGATGTAGAGTTCATTTCCACTCGGGCTAAACGCAGTCGCAGCGGCACCACCGATTGGAGCGGCGTTGGCTGCATCCCACAAAATCGGGTTGGTGGTGTCGGTGATGTTCTGGGGGTTCGTCGGATCGCTGATGTCCCACAGGGTGACGCCCGTTCCCTGAACAGAAATGGCGGCCAACTGGCCATCGGGCGAGACGACCGTTCCCCGGCCCTGGGCCACATTACCGCCCGTGCCGTTCTCAGGAGTCTCAACCGGGAACGTGAAGTTTGGCGCATTGACCGCCGTGAGGTTGGGGGCTGTCTGGCCAGCCACCACGGAGGCGTCACCGATAAGCGTGAGGTTGCCCTGAAGGTCGATATCTTGGCCGTAGAAGGTTCCAGATAAGGCGGCATCGCCAGTGACGGTCAGGGTATCAACGCCGTAAAGGGCAACGCCGTCGAACAGCGTTCCGTTCGAGGTGTTGACCGTGAGGTTGTTCTGATCGCCATCAATGGACTGAAAGAACGCAACCTCTGAGCCCTGCATCGCCACGTCGGCCTGCAGTCGCAACGGTGCACCATAGAGCTGCAAGCCAGTGGTGGTCACATTCGCGGCAAACCGGGTGATGCCCGTGCCGCCGACCCCAAAGTTGGCCAGCGGCGTGCTGCCACCGATCTCGCCACTGAAGGTGTTCGTGCCCTGCGCGTCAAGCACGATGAGGTCGTGGGCACCGTCAATGGTGCTGTCAAAGGTGATGCTGCCGGCTGTCTGCTGTTGGCCGAAGAGGAGACTCTGCAGCCCCTCAGCGGCATCGGCCACGTAGCCAAAACCATCTGCCGCCACGACCACGTCGGCACCCAGGCCCGGAAGTGTTGCGGTGTCGCTCAGCGTCGGATTGGTGGGATCGGAAATATCGAGGGTCAGCACAGCGCCACTCCCTGACACGCCGGTGGTGACGACCACGTGGCTGCCATCGGGAGCAATCGTCACGCCGACAGCAGGCTGGGTTGTGCCGTAGGTCGCAGCGACTGACGGGTTGGCTGGGTCACTGATGTCGACAACCTGCAGGCCGGACCCCTCGGTCGTGACGTAGGCGTAGTTGCCGAGGACCGCAATGTTTTTTGCAGGCCCGTTGCCATTGAGATTGAGCTTTCCTGGCTCCGTCGGTGTCGCTGGTGTGGTGACATCAATGATCCGAAAATTATCTCCCGTACCATCTGCGAGGTAGACATAGTTGCCGTTCGCCGCAACTCCATTCGCCTGGCCCGCATTGACGATACTCACCGCTGATGGACTCGCCGGCGTCGAAACATCGATAATTCGCAGGCCGTTCGAACGGCTGGCAACGTAGGCATATTGGTCATCTGACGAAATCGCCACGCCCTGAGCCGCCGAAATTTTTCCGTTATCGGTAAAACTGCTGACAAACGTTGGGGACGCTGGGTCAGAAACGTTCAGAATGACAAGCCCACCCTGGAAATCAGCTACGTAGGCAAGGCTGCCGTCCGAAGAAAGGGTGACACCAACCGCGTTGCCGGTTGTCGCATAGCTGCCAGCGAGCACGGGCGCATAGGCATTGCTCACGTCAAAAATGCTGAGGCCGGTACCATCGGCAACGTAGGAATAGCTGCCATCCGCCGACACCGCCACGCCTTGGGCCAGCCCCGCGGTCGTGGCACTGCCGACCACCTGCACTAGACCATAGTCGAAAATCACACTGCCTTCGCCTTCACGTGAAAGCACCACGTCGCCCGCGAGCGTGACTGCACCGCTGTAGGTCTGCGAGCCACCGCCAGCAGCAATGTCGGCCGCAAGGGTCAACTGTGATGAATCGATGGAGACGTCGCCGCCATCGGTGTCGACCGGGGCGGCAATGGTCGCCTGGAGAATGTTGGAGCCAATCGACAGCCCGGCGTTGAGCGGCTGTGCGGCGTTGGCAAGCGTGAAGTCGGAGGTCTTCGCCGTGCCGGCGTCCGTCACGACAAGCTTGGTGATGGTGCCGGTGCCCGAGGAGACGTTAGCCCCAGTGGTTGAATAGCCGGTATCGGTGATCTCAAGGGTAACGGCGTCGTCAGTGAAATCGTCGAAGGCGACGGTGAGCACCGTGCCGGTCAGGTCGACGTCAACGGCGAGCACCTTTCGCTGTTCAAGTTCCTCACCTGCGGCCAGCGTGCTGAGGGACGTGGACAGTGACGGAGCCGTGCTGCGGGGGCCCATCCAGCGGCGGGGCGACAGGCTGAAGACACTGACCCCACGACGAAGCCGACGGGGAACACGGAAGCTATCCAAGAAGCGATGAAGCGGCGAAAACATATGACCGTCAATCAGTAAGTGGACACGTTGGAAATGCAAAGGATCCGCGCAGGGTCTCCCCAACGCAGATGGTTTCAGCGATCGAACCCGGGCTCTCGGGTGAGATCCAGGAAACCGTAAATTAGCGAAACTTTGCCGCCGGGGTCAAACTAAGATCAGGAGCCACCCTTATGGCCTGATTGCTGATGGCTCAGATTCGACCAGCATCCCCCCCCAAACTGGCCAAGTGGACGACTCGTCAGCGTGACGCCGCGAGAGATTCGGCTAGCCTGTGGATGAGCGACAGGTTCCCTTTTTCCGCAATTGCACGCACTCCATCTATACAGCCATGCCCGTCCCACCACCCCCACAGCAGATCAGCGAAGCGGAAGTTCGCCAGCGGCTGGCCGCCGACCCCAACAATGGTCAGCTGACCTATGCCCTCGGCGAACTGCTGCGGCAACGGGGAGATTTCGGCGGCGCCGAGCCGCTGGCCCGGAACGCCGTGCGGCTGATGCCGGAAAGCCCCGATGCCCACCGGCTGCTGGGCCTGGTCTTTAGCCAGACCCACCGCAACCCCGCCGGCGAGCACCATCTGCGGCAGGCCCTGGCCTTTGGCCCCGCCTCGGGCATGCTGCTGACCAGCCTGGCGCTGAACCTGTCGAGCCAGGGCCGCTACGACGAGGCCGCCGAACATTTCAGCGCTGCAAGCCAGCTAGAGCCGAGCAACGTGCGGTACCTCGTGGCCCAGGCCAACGCCGCCGAGCTTGACAAGCAATACGACCGCGCTGATGAACTGCTCGACCGCGCCGCGATGATTGACCCGGCCTTGCTTGAAATTGCGATGGTGCGGGCCGACGTGCTCTCGCGCCGAAAGCAGTATGCCGAGGCCCTGGCCACCCTCGATGCTGCCCGGGCCCAAGCCGAGGCCCAGCCGCATCAGGCCCCCGCCTTTGGCCTGCGGCAGGCCAACCTGCTCGACCGGCTGGGCCGCTATGACGAGGCCTTTGCCGCCTGCACCACCGCCAAGCAGCGGTTTCAGCAACTGGGCAGCCGCTATCAGCGGGAGGAGGCCCGCAAGTTCTTCGACCGGTTTCGGCGGTTTTTTATCCGTCAGCGAATGCCCCTGGTGCCCCGGGCCACCGTGCGGTCGGGCGAGTCGCAGCCGCTGTTCATCATCGGCTTCCCGCGGTCGGGTACCACGCTGACCGAGCAGATCTTCGCCAGCCACCCCGAGGTGGCCGCCGGCGGCGAACTGTTCGTGATCGACCGCGTCTGTGCCGCCTCGCAAAACCTGCTGGCCGGACCGCTGAACTATCCCGAGTGCCTGATCGAGGGCTGGATGGGCGACCGCCGCTGGGCCTCAAGCATGCTCCGCGACCTCTACTTGCAGGAGGCTCAGGTCCACGGCATTCCCCAGAACGGCCCCCGGTTCTTCACCGACAAGACACCCTTCAACGGACCGCACCTTGGGCTGATCAGCCTGCTCTTCCCCGAGTCGCCGATCATTCACCTGCAGCGGCATCCGCTCGACTCGGTGCTGTCGAGCTTCTTTACCCAGATGAGCCACGGCTACGGCATGGCCTGTAGCCTCGAGACCATCGCCGAACACTACGTGCTGGTGGCCGACCTGATCGACCACTATCGCGAGCAGCTGGAGCTGAACTATCTGGCGGTGAAGTACGAGGAGATCGTCCAGGATCAAGAGGCGGCCTCGCGGCGGTTGCTGGCGTTTGCGGGGCTGGAATGGAACGACCGCTGCCTGGAGTTCCACAAACACACCAGCGGGGTGCGAACCGCCAGCTATGCCCAGGTAACCGAAAAGCTCTACAGCCGGTCGGTCGAACGCTATCGGAACTATCGAAAGCAGCTTGAGCCGGTGATGCCCATCCTCCAGCCAGTGATCGAGCGGATGGGGTACAGCATCGACGGTTGATCCCCTGAGACAGTGTGGGAAGGTCTCAATTCAAACCGCTGGCTCGGGGATAAGAGGCTGGAAACCGACGCGCTAGTGGGGTGCGGTTATGACACGCCCGCTATTCGGGATTCCGAAACCGGCGTGGGCGGAAAAATGCACTGCGGGCGGATTTTTAGGAGGCCCCCGAAATGTCGCGATAATGAACAAATCCTGCTAGTTTCCAGGAAAGATCAGCTAGAACGCACCGTCGGAACGGGGCTTATTTCTTGAATCACCGGGCGTGATAAGCCGATTTCACCAGAGAAGGCATCGCGCACGTGGATAACCCATGAAACCAGCCAAACGAAAACGGCGACATGCACCCGCAGGCCTGGCGGCGTTCGAGCCATTGGAAGGACGCTTGGCACTTGCGAGTTCGGCCGACCTGCCCTCGATTGCGACCGCTGCTTCAGCAAGCCTACCGGCTGTCGTCGCAAATATTGCCCCACCACTGGCTGGACAGACGCAGGGCAGCATCCTGGTGGCGGACCTCGGGATCGGTGCCGCCGGTGGCATCGCGATCACCGGAACCCAACTGCAAGGTGGCCGGCTGTTTTATTCCGTCGACGGCGGCATCACCTGGGGCGAGGTCGGCCCCGTTTCGCCGACAGCGGCCCAACTGTTGCAGGCCGACAGCCAGACGCGGCTCTACTTTCAGCCCGCCACCGGATCGGCTGCGGGCCTGGCCGACGTCATTACCTGCAAGGCGTGGGAGCCGACCAACGGCTTTGCCAACGGTGCGACTGGCGTTGATACCCTGCTGAAGCCCGCGCAGACGATTCGGCGAATTGCCTCACGGGACGCCGCAACCGCCACAGCCGTCTCGCCAAACGGCCAGTTCGCAATCACGGCTGACCGGGCCGGCGGTATCGTTGTGACGAGTTTGGCGAGTCCGGCTGAGGCTGAGGCGATTGCCCACCTTGATACACCAGGCGCGGCCGTCGGCATCACGATCGCTGCCGATGGAAGCCAGGCTTTCATTGCGGATGACTATGGGGGCGTTCAGGTGATCAGCCTCGCTGATCCTGCCAACCCCGTCATCACCGCAACAGTCGAACCGATCAACAACGGGTATGCCCTTGGGGTGGCAGCTGCGGGCAGCCGCTATCTTTTTGTGGCGGCCTCAAGCCAGGGGCTGGACATTGTTGATCTGAACGCACCTGGCGGGCCGGCGATCGTGAAAAATGTTCCACTGAACGATTATGCCGTGAGTGTCACGGC
>WTHB01000018.1:0-32383 GCA_011523305.1 Planctomycetaceae bacterium
GGCTGGTAGGGCTAGGCCATGCAGCGATTCTTCCTGGTGATTAAGCCACCGCGTTCCCTGGCAACGCCCCTGCTGGTCAGACTCACCAAACACCCGAACGGCGTCCGGGGCGTTCCCGTCGGCTTGTATTCACTCACCTTCGCCGGCGCTCTGCAGAGCAATTATTTAAGCGGCAGCAGTCCGTGCTCGGTCCGCAGCCGATTGAGCTGTTCCCAGGCCATCGAGTCCTTCCGAAACAAGCCAGCCAGTTGGGTTGGTGTCACCGCCAGATCAATCGCCACTACCCGCATGTCGGCCTTCTGAAGCACGAGGTGATCAAACGCTTCGGCCACCAGTGCCGGGTAGTCAGCATGCTCAGCAGATATCTGCAGCCGCCCCTGCCGCACCCGCTGCCGCCACCGCGGCGTTGGCTCACTCGGCACCCGCCTAACCCGCAGCCCGCAGGCCAGCCGCAGCCGCAGCCGCCGCACGGCAACCGCCCGGTTCTCAGCCTGACTCCGCCGCTCGCCCGCCTCGGCCCGCAGGCCGGAGGGCAGGTGCTCAAGCACCACAGCAGTCTCAACCTTGTTGCGGTGCTGTCCACCGGGACCACTCCGGCGAGTGCGGGTCTCACGGCACTCGGACAAAAGCCGTTCAACCCCAAACTCCGCTGGATGGACAACCGTCAACTCGCTCACAGGCTGCAGCCTTTACCGGCGATCGAGGTACCGGTTGAAGACGTTTTCGAGCATTTCCTGCCGGCCGCTGGTATTCGCCGCTGCCTCGCCCTTCTTCAGCATGACCGCCTCAAGTTCGGCAAAACTGCTTTGCCCGGCCTCAATCTTCTTGCCAAGGTCGCCATCCCAACTCTGGTAGCGGTCGGCAACAAACGACGACAGGGCTCCATCCTCGATGATTGCCGCCGCCACCTTCAGTCCTCGGGCAAAGGCATCCATACTGCCGATGTGGGCATGGAACAGGTCGATCGGCTCAAAACTCTCCCGGCGAACCTTGGCGTCAAAGTTCACCCCACCCGGGCTGAGGCCATACTTCAACAGCACCAGCATGATCTGGGTGGTGAGATAGTAGTTTGTCGCAAACTGGTCGGTATCCCAGCCCAGCAACAGGTCACCGGTATTGGCGTCGATCGACCCGAGGAAGCCCTGGCTACCGGCGGCTTCCAGTTCATGCATCATCTCATGACCGGCCAGCGTGGCATGGTTGGTCTCGAGATTCAGTTTGAAGGAATCAGTCAGGTCATACGCCCGCAGAAAGTTGAGGCAGGCGGCGACATCTGAGTCGTACTGGTGCTTGGTTGGCTCCTTCGGTTTTGGCTCAATCAGGAACTGCCCGGTGAAGCCGATCTGCTTGGCGTGGTCGACCGCCATATGGAAAAACCGAGCCAGATGGTCAAGTTCCCGCTTCATGTCGGTGTTGTAGAGACACTGATAGCCTTCGCGACCGCCCCAGAAGACATAGTTCTCGCCCCCCAGTTCCTTGGTTACTTCCATCGCCTTCTTCACCTGGGCTGCCGCGTAGGAGTAGACCTCAACGTTGCAGGAGGTCGCCGCTCCATGCATGTAGCGGGGATTGCTGAAGAGGTTGGCCGTCCCCCAGAGCAGCCCGATGCCTGTCCGCTCCTGCTCTTCCTTGAGCACCGCGGCTACGGCATCAAGGTTGGCATGGCTCTCGGCCAGGGTCGCCCCCTCTGGTGCGACGTCCCGGTCATGGAAGGCATAAAAGGGCGCCCCGAGCTTTTCACAGAACTCAAACGAGACCCGGGCCCGGTTGCAGGCATTCTCGACCGACTCGCTGCCGTCATCCCACGGCCGCTGCAGAGTAGCCGCCCCAAACGGGTCGCTGCCGGTCCCTCGGAACGTATGCCAGTAGACCACCGTGAACCGAAGGTGATCTCGCATCGTCTTGCCGGCCACGACCTCGTCAGCGTTATACCAGCGAAATGCCAGGGGATTGTCGGAATCAGGGCCCTCGTAGGCAATCTTCGGAACTTCAGGAAATGCAGCCATCGGGTCGTTCTCTTTCTCTCAACAACAGAAAAGCGGATACGCTGGTGCCACCGTCACGCGACATACTCACGGGTCAACACCTCGCCGCGAAAGTGTAGCAAAACCAATGCCACCGCACCTGCATTCCCGACCCTCGTTCCTGGCCCGGGCCATCGGCGTTGGGATCGCCCTTCTGCCGCTGTCGGCTGGTGCCGCAGATCCGCTTGCCCAGTGGGGCCATTGGCGCGGCCCGCTGGCAACTGGAGCAAGCCCCACCGCCACACCTCCCACCTCCTTCGGTCCAACCGAGACCTGCCTCTGGAGCCAACCGCTGCCCGGGCGAGGCTCTTCCTCGCCCGTGGTCTGGAACGACCGCGTCTTCGTCACCACAGCCGTCGAAACCCTGGCAGGCAATGGCCAACGCGACTTTCGGCTGCTCTGCTTGGACCGGGCAACCGGCAGGCTCGTCTGGGAGCAAACCGCCGTCACTGCCGTTCCCCACGAAGGAACTCACAGCACCAATGGCTATGCTTCCGCATCCCCTTGTACCGATGGCAGACACGTCTATGCCCACTTCGGCTCGCAAGGTCTGTTCTGCTACACCCTTGATGGAACGCTCATCTGGAGCCGCGACTTCGGTGACATGCAGACCCGGAACGAATTCGGGGAGGGCAGTTCCCCAACGCTGGCTGACAACCAGATCTTCATTCCCTGGGATCACGAGGGGCCCTCCCGTCTGTTCTGCCTCAATGCCCAGAACGGCGAGACGGTCTGGGAGGTTCCCCGCGACGAACCGACTTGCTGGGCGACGCCACTCGTTGTCACGCTTGCCGACTCCTCTCGGCAGGTTGTCATGAACGGCGAAACCAAGGCCCGGGCCTATGACTTTGCGACCGGGCGGGAACGCTGGCGGTGCGGGGGCCAAACGTCACGCCCAGTCGCCACCCCCGTCGCGACTGCAGGACGGGTCTACATTGGCAGCGGGTTTCGTGGCTCGTTTCTGGCCTGCTTTGATCTCACCGGAACGGGAGACATCGAAGGCACTGAGCACATTCACTGGAGCGTGACCCGAGACACCCCAGACATTGCCTCGCCGCTGCTGCATGCTGGCAGGCTGTGGTTTTACAAGGAGAAATCAGGGCTGTTGACCTGCCTCGATGCGACCACGGGCCGGCCCCACTACGAGCGTCAACGCATTCCCGGGATCAGCCGCACCTATGCCTCTCCTGTCGCCGCTGGGGGCCATCTCTACCTGACTGACCGCAGTGGCGTGATCACCGTCATTGAGGATGGACCTGAACTTACGGTGGTCGCCACCAATGATCTCGGTGAGGGCGTCGACGCCACCCCCGCTCCGGTTGGCAACCAGTTGTTCGTGCGAGGCGAGCGACACCTGTTTTGTTTCGGCACGCCGTAGGCAGCACCGCCACACGTTAGCTTCACCACACAAAAGCCCGGAGCGCGCGCTGAGGGAATGCGGGCCAGATACGGCACGGTAATGCTATGCCCTATCGCCCTATGTGGTCTTTTCGGCTTCGATCCAGGCTCGGAGCGTCTTGTAGTCGGTCTTCCCCGTCCCGAGCACGGGGATGGCGTCCACTACCCGAACCTCATCGAGCCGCATCACACCCCGCAGCCCGGCTTCCAGGAGGATGTCCGAGGCCTCGCGCAGGGTGAGTGTTTCTGTCGTGAACAAGACAATCTGTCGGCCACCGGGAGTCTCAATCCCTTCGACGGCCACCTTGGGGCCGTTCTCATCGGCGGGAAACCTCTTTTGCAGTGGCGCTTCAATCGCCGGCAGCGAAATCATCTCCCCACCAGCCTTGAGAAACCGTTTCAGGCGTCCGCGGAACCGGAGGTACCCGTCGCCATCCGCCGAGACCAGGTCACCCGTTCGGTACCACCGCTCACCCTGCACCTCGAGAAACGGGCTCGGCCCTTCGTAAGCATGGTAGCCCTCGAAGATCGATGCTCCACGGACCAGCAGCATGCCGGTTTCGCCCTCAGCAACGGGCTCATGGGTTTCGTGATGCACAATCTTTGACTCGACATGCCCAACCGGCCGGCCGATGCTGCCATGCTTGATCTTGTCGAGTCGATTGGCCGCCACCACCGGTGAGCATTCCGTGATGCCATACCCCTCCAGAATCATGGCCTCAGGCGCCTTCTCTCGACACAGCGTATAGGTCGACTCCGGACAGGCTTCAGCACCGGTGATGATCTTGTGCAGGCTCGCCAGTTCATTCCCACTGCAATGATTCAGGATGTAACTCAGAAAGGTCGGCGTCGTAAACAGGAGTGTCGGGTGATATGCGTCGATGAGGCGGACCAGTCCGGCCGCATCAGTTGGGTCGGCATACCGCACGCTCCGGATCCCTGCCAACTGCGGCAGCAGCACATTGCCGGTCAACCCAAACGAGTGAAACGGCGGCAGGAATCCGAGCAGTCGGTCATTGGCTTCAGGTTTCAGCACATCGAGGCTGTCGATGATGTTGGTCAGCAGGTTGCGATGGGTCAGCGGTACCGTCTTGGGTGCAGACTCTGAACCCGAGGTAAACAAGAAGACGGCCGGGTCCGTTTCCTGCTGTTTCGGAAGGTTTCGCAGCAGGCGCCCGGGTCGCACGCGGGCGGTGAGCATTGTGCTGATCGCCTCAGCCTTCCCGATCGTCTTTTTGACGTCCTCAAGAAACAGGTACTCAGCTCCAGCAATCTCAACACCGAGCCGATCGACGAGGCGACTCGATGAAATCACCTGCTTGACGCCGGTCACCTCGATCCCGTGGGCAAGATTCGCCGGGCCGGTCGTCCAGTTCATCATCACCGGCGTTTTGCCAGCGAGATGAAGGCCAAAAAAGACGAGGTCTGACGCGACGCTTGCGGGCAGCATCACACCAACATGAGGTTCGGGGATGGCCGCAAATCGTCGGGCCATCAGCGTCGCTCCGACAAGCAAACGCTGGCGAGACAAAAGGCCCGACAGCGGATCGCCGGTGGCCGCCGCCTCCGGTACCTCGAGCATCCGCCGCACGAACGCCGCTGCCACCGTCTCGTCCAACAGCCAGTCTGCCCCACTCCGCGAGGTTCCCCCCGCCATCGGCGCAAACCACGCCTTGGGCACAGCAAGTGGCTTGACGGTTTCCGGGCCGGCCAGCTTTCCATCGGCCAACGCCCAGAGCCCGCCAAGCGTGTCGACCACCGCGTCACTCTGGAAGCCGAACTGTTGTTCGATCCGCAGGGCAAGTTCCATCCGGTCCAGACTGTCGAGGCCCAGATCCTCCAGGCGGGTCGCGGCCTGGCACTCGGACTCATCGAGATCACGCTTCAGAAAGGAGGCCACCAGTTCATTGACCTGCCCAATGGTCTTGCTGGCAATGGACGCTGCATCGACCGTCTCTGCCTGCGCCGGTGCATAAGCCCCCGTCGTCGGCCCGAAGAACCAGTTGTAGCGAACAAAGATCGGATCATCTGGGGCGTCGACGTTGTACCAATCTTCCAGAAATCGATTGAACGATTCCCGCGACTCAAGCGGCAGGCGGTCGCGGGTGATCGGTTCGACGTGCAGGTGGACCCGCCGGCGAGGCAGAAAGAAAACCAGGCTCGCCAACAGCCAGCCGGTCGCCTGCAGCACGGTCTTCGTCAAGTCAGGCGGCTGTCCGCTGCGGGCACATCCCCAGAGGCTGCCCCACAGCCCACGGGTTCGGACGAGCACCACCTGCAGTTCTGGACACCGGCTGACCAACTCATGAACAAACCGGGCTGAACCGATGATTTCTCGGTTCGTTCGCTGGAGCCGCCCTGATGGATAGATGATGAAACTATCACCCGCCTGAACCCGCTCGACAATACTGTCGATCAACTCCTGCGTTCGGGTGGCGGCCGATCGACTTTGCTCCGCCAGGTCTGGCACCTCATAAGCCTCCACGAGCTTCATCAGCGGCAGGAGAAACGGCACCCGATAGGTGCCGGAATAGACCAGCGGACGCAACTGCGGCTTCAGCCCACAGGCCAGATGCGACATCACCGTCGGAGGATCGATGTAGCAGGGATGGTTTGGCAGCACGAGGACCGGCCCGGTGAGATCACCGACGGCCTCAAGCCCTCCGACCGTCACGCGATATCGGAGCCTCAGAATGATCCTGATCAGCCCCCAGAACAGCGTGTTAAGCAGCCACCGCATCGCAACTCCAACTTTCCTGTAAGGCCGGACCGAGCCAGGCGATAGACTTAATGCCACCATGAATGAGGCGAGGAACTTCCACTCGCTGTATCGTATCGTCTCCAGCTCCGTGGCTTAAGGCATCTCAAGCCGATGCCACGATTCACGGGAACACAGCACCATGAAATCACCTGTTTCGCACATCAACCTCGTTGCTACGGCCATCGCGCTGATCTGCCTGGCAGGCATGGCGGCAAACCAGGTCTCTGCCGCCACGGCCCGCCGGCCCAACATCCTGTTCATTTTCAGCGATGACCACGCCCAGCATGCAATCTCAGCCTACGGCTCGACCGTCAACGACACGCCCCACCTCGACCGCCTCGGTGCAGCCGGGGCCATTTTTGCCAACTCGTTCGTCACAAACTCCATCTGCACCCCCAGCCGAGCGACGCTGCTGACGGGCCAATATTCCCATCGCAACGGCGTGCCGGTGTTCAATCGATTTGATGGCAGCCGCGACACGGTGGCCAAGCGGCTGCAGGCTGCTGGTTATCACACCGGCATGATCGGCAAGTGGCATCTGGGCAGCACTCCAACCGGCTTTGACCGCTGGATCGTGCTGCCTGGCCAGGGTGCCTATTGGAACCCCCAGTTTCAGACACCCGCCGGAACGCTCAGCCTTACTGGCCACACCACCCCGCTGACCGGTCAACTCGGCATCGAGTTCATGAAGACCCGGCCCACCGACCAGCCCTTCTTCCTGATGCTGCACCACAAGGCGCCACACCGAAATTGGGACCCCGACACCATCAACAAGGCGAGGTTTGCCGGGAAGACGTTCCCCGAGCCAGCCACCCTCTGGGACGACTACGCCACCCGGCCTGCTGCACTCCCAGAAAACCGGCAGACGATTGCCAAGGACCTTACCCGGCGGGATCTCAAACTCGTTCCTCCCGAGGGGCTTTCCGCCCGCGAACAGAATGCCTGGCTCAATCAGAAGCCCACGACTGTCACGGCAGACGGACATGATCTCACCGGCCCAGCACTCGTGAAGTGGAAGTTCCAGCGGTACATGCAGGACTATCTTGCTTGCGTTCAGGGTGTCGATGACAGTGTTGGCGAGGTTCTCGACTACCTCGACACCAGCGGCCTGGCCGACAACACGATCGTCATCTATTCCTCTGACAACGGCTGGTATCTGGGCGACCTCGGACTCTACGACAAGCGGTTCATGTATGAGCCCGGCCTGCGGGTGCCCCTGCTGGCCCGTGGCCCCGGCATTCAATCAGGCCTGCGACCCGATGCCTTCGTCGCCAACATCGACCTCGCTCCAACCTTTCTTGACCTTGCCGGCGTCGCCATCCCCGACTCCATGCAGGGCCGCAGTCTGAAACCATTGCTGTTAGGTGATACGCCCACCGACTGGCGGCAAACGATCTACTATCGCTACTACCACGACCCCGGCCACCACAACACGCGGGCCCACTACGGGGTCCGGACGGCCACCCATAAACTGATTCACTACTGGAAAAAAAACGCCTGGGAGCTCTTCGACCTCACCGTTGACCCCACCGAACAGCACAACCTGCTCTTTCCGTCTCCTGAAGAGGCCCCTGCCGCGGTTCAACAACGCTTCGCGGACCTTCGGGCTGAAATCAGCCGACTCCAGCAGGTCTACGGAGACACTGGCCAGTACGCCGATCCCACCGACTGGCCCGCCGGTGGCGTTGGTGGTGAACGAGGGCTCCCGAACCTTGGCACCCTCTCCGTCGCCGAAGCCATTGCGCGGTCAACCGGCCAACACCCCTGACCGCCGCACGGGCGCATTGCCGCCTGCAAGGCTCAGTGGCTTGCCTCTGCTGCGACTGCAACTCGGTCGCCCGCTGGCTCTCTTGGGGTGGGTTTGAGATAGGCGTCGTAGCCCGTCTTGAGAATCAACCCCGCGACCATGACGAGAAAGACCCGCCGGACAAACCCGCTGCCCCGGTGCAGGGCCAGCCAGGTACCCAGGGTCGCGCCGGCTACATTCACCACGGCCAGCGGAACGACAAGGCCCCACCAGATCAGGCCGCCGAGGGAAAACATCGTGATGGCCGCGAGATTGGTGGTTGCATTGAGCAGTTTGGCTGCGGCCGACGCGTGCAAGAAGTCATAGCCCAGCACCCGGACAAACAGGAACACGAAAAAGCTCCCGGTGCCGGGCCCAAAGAAGCCGTCATAAAACCCGAGCCCGAGCGCGATCAACCCAGCCCAGAGCATTTCGTGACGCGGTGTCTGCAAGGGTGCGTGCTCACGGCCAAAATGCCGATTGGTCAGGGTGTACGCAAAGACACCCGCCAGCACGATTGGCAGTCCCTTCCGCAGCCATTCGGAGGGCACCTGCGTCAGCACCCACGCGCCAGCGAGCCCCCCAACCGCCGCCAGACCGACTGCAGGCAGCAGCCGCCGCCACGGTAGAGACACCCGTTTTGCATACGAACGGGCGGCCCAGGCAGTGCCCCAGACCATACCGCCCTTGGTCGTGCCAAAAATGGTCGGCAGCGGCGTATTCGGAAACACCCCCAGCATCACGGGGAGCGTGACCAGTCCTCCACCCCCAGCGATCGCATTGACGAAGCCACCAAGAAAGGAGCCGGCAAGCACAAGCGTCAGGTCAAGGGCCGTCATCCGGCAGCATTACCCTTCCAGGCACGAGGCACCAACCAGCTGCTCCTACTTGGCCTGATAGACGTGCACGTCTTGCTGCGGGTATGGAATCGAGATACCAGCAGCCGCAAACTCTTTCTTCACCGCCGCCATCACTTCCCAGTAGATCGTCCAATAGTCGCCAGTCTTCGACCAAGGCCGCACAATAAAGTTCACCGCAGAGTCGGCCAACTCATTCATGCGAATCAGCGGGGCCGGATCCTTCAGCACCAACGGATGGGCCATCACAACCCGCTCCAGAATTGCCTGGGCCGCCTCGACGTTGTCGCCATACCCGATCCCAAACGTCATATCGATCCTGCGGGTGTCACTGGCCGTGGCATTGGTAATGGCGTCTCCGCCAATCTTGCCGTTGGGCACGATCATTAACTTGTTGTCGAAGGTTCGAATCGTCGTCGATAGCATGTTCATCGAGTCGACGATGCCGCTGACACCCCCGGCATCAATCACGTCACCAACATCGAATGGGCGGTAGGCCAATATCAAGAGCCCTTGCGCAAAATTGGAAAGGGTGCCCTGCAGTGCCAGACCAATCACAAAGGCGGCACCACCGATCAGCGCAAGCACCGGGCTGGTATTGATGCCAAGGGCCGACAGCGACACGACCAGCCCCAGCAGCAGCGTTCCCTGCCGCACAAAGTTGACCATGAAGGTCCGCAGCAAGGACGACGCCCCTTTGATGCGAGTCAGCGCCTGCCCGGTGAGTCGGCTCAGCACTCTGGAGAGCAGAAAGGCGGCGAACAGAATGACCAGGAAACTGACGAGGTTCGTCAGCCAGCGAAGCCCACCCTGGGCTGACAGCAGCCAGTCCTTGGCAAAGGCGATGACCGTGCGGGCATTGCCTAGGTCGACCTCCATGCCACTGACGGCGGCGGCGTAGAGACGAAACTCCTTTGGATCTCCACCCTTCCGCTCCCAGTCGTCGAGCACCAGCCGCAGCCGGTCAATCAGCGTCTCCCGTTCTTCCTGCAGCCGGGCCAGTTCAGCCCCAACCGCCGCCGACTCAGCCCGGTCTCCCTGCTGGAGGCGGATCGTGCTGATCTCGGCCACTTTGGCCTTGAGGCGATCTCGCCAGACCTTTGCCCGATCTGCCACCTCAGCGGCGGTCAGGGGCCGCACCTGAAGCCGGAGTGCTTCCCGCGATGGGATGGGCGACTCTGGGGCAGCGAATTCCGCAGGACCTGCTGCCTCCTGTGCAGCCAGCAACCGCTGTCCGGCCAGGCTCCACCCGACCAACATTGCTCCCAACGCCATACAGGCCAGAAGCCGGCATCCCCGGCCGGCCGCCGTTAGTCGTCGCTGTTTCATCATCTGTCTCATCCCGCAGAGAAGGCATACCTGACTTGTCAGAGGATAGCCTCGGTGGACACTTGCACTCAATGCGGGCTTTCGCCCACCACCACCGCCCCCCCACCTCGACACCGCGATGCCCGAACTTCCGCTGACCTCGTGGCTGCTGCTAGCCCTCGGTGCCCTCGGCGTTGGGATCTCCAAGAGTGGCCTGGCGGGGGTGAGCCTTGTGCATGTTCTGGTCTTTGCCCACGTGTTTGGCGCCAAGGCCTCAACCGGCGTGCTGCTGCCGCTGCTGATCGTAGGCGATTGCTGTGCCGTCTGGCTCGTCGGCCGCGAAGTCGACTGGCGCTATGTGCTGCGGCTGCTGCCGCCCGCTGTCGTTGGCGTGGTGATCGGCTGGGCGTTGCTGGGACGGCTTGATGAGAGCACCTTCCGGCCATTGATCGGCAGCATCATTCTGATGCTCTGCGGTGGCCAACTCACCCGGATGTGGCGACCCGAACTGTTCAGCCGGGCCCCGCACACCGCAGCCTTTGCCTGGACTATGGGCATTCTCGGTGGCATCACCACCATGCTGGCCAATGCCGCCGGCCCTGTCATCGCCCTCTACCTGCTGGCTGTCTCGCTTCCCAAACTCCGGCTGGTGGCCACCGGTGCCTGGTTCTTCTTCGTCCTCAACATCAGCAAGATTCCCTTCAGTGCCAGCCTGGGCCTGATTGACCGCAGCACCCTGCTGACTGATTTCGTGTTGGCTCCACTGGTCCTCCTGGGCCTCGTACTCGGCCTGCTGGTGGTCCGCCGCCTTCCCCAGAAACTTTTTGACACCCTGCTGCTGGCCTTTACGGCCGTTGCCGCGACGCGGCTGATCGTGACCTGACCGGCCACATCCCTGAACCATCGACCTGACAGTCCTGTTCCGGCCCGAACGAGCCGCGAGGGCCAGCCTTCAGCTTGGGCCTGCCACACCTGGTTTTGGGGTTCGTTGTAGACTCACGTCAATGTGTCAGGGTCGGCGGCTCCTTGCGTCGGTGAGCCCCACGACACACGGTAAGGCAGGCCACACCGGACGACACAAGGCACCCTCAGACATGGAGCACGAGCAGAACAGTCAACGGCACACCGCGCCCACCATGACCGGGCAACAGCCCATCGCCGAGTGCTACCTTGAAAACGGGTACGTCGTCTTCACCGAGGCCTACCACCTCCGACGCGGCAGCTGTTGCGGTTCCGGCTGCCGTCACTGTCCGTTCGTACCCAAGCATCTCGCCGGCAGCACCACGGTGGCCAGCGGCCAGCCGCTGAACCGGCGAACTGCCTGAACGGCACACTCACCCCCCACCCGCTCATGCTCGACGAACCTGAAGACACCTGGGCCGACGCCGACTGGGAGGATGACCTCGACGACGAGGACGCGGTGACCATCGACTGCCCCACCTGTGGTGAGGCAATGTATGACGACGCGCCGCAGTGCCCAGCCTGCGGCCACTACCTCACCGATGACGACCTTCAGCACGGATCAAAACCGCTCTGGGTCGTGCTCACCGCCCTCATCTGCCTGGCACTCGCCGTTGGCTGGGCCCTCGGCGGCTGGTGAGCAGACCGGCTCAGCACCACCTGCAGCCTGTTCAAACTCAGAACGCGAGCCCCAGGTAGGCCAGGAGCGATGCGATCGCCATCATGCCTGCCAGCACTCCAGCCGTGTTGGGCAGCCAGCGAGCCCCGGCCAGAATAAACCCAAGAATGAGACCCGCGACCGCTGCCTCAACCATCAGCACCCCGACAGTGGCCTGTTGGGCGATGCGGATGGCCAGAAATATGATCACGCCTCCCGTGCCGGCAACCGTCGCGGTCATCGTTGAGCGGACACGCAGCCGGCCGGTCAGGAAGGCTGCCACGGCCATGGCGAACGGGAAGAACAGTTCGCGGTTCTCCGTCAGGACCGCCGCAGCCAGCCAGACGAAGGCAGGGACAAACGTGAGCAGCCCCCAGAGTTGGCTTCCTGCCCCCACCTCAGCCAGACAGGCCAGAACGGTCATTCCCGTCCAGGCAGGGCCACCGAAAAAGGCCGCCGCAGCCAACAGACCGAGTTCCGTCACCACAAAGGCAACGCTACTCGGCCCTCGCTGCTGCATCGGGAAGGTGTTCTGACGAGGCATTCTGATCGCTACGGCGTTGTCTTCGGCTAGCGGCTTGATTAGAGTCGATTCTGACGGTTCGAGAAGACGCTCTTCGATGCAGGCCGGGCCTTGGGCCCCGTTCACGACCTGCCTCGACTCGCCTTGATCCTCCGGCGGGTCGACGTTTGCACCCCTTTCGCGTGTGCTCCCGAAAGCAAATATTGGGGCGCTCCAGCCACGAAAGATATCGCAGTGAAAAAGCGTCACATCAAGAAAGCGTCAGGAAAGCCTGCGCGAAAGGCACCAAAGCCCGGCGGCCAGACGGACCGATCGGAGAAACCTGCCTCGTTCGGCAGCCACCTCCCCTTCCCTGAATTGGGGCTCTCCAGTCCCCTCCTCAAGGCGGTGGGCCAGTTGGGTTTCGAAGAGGCGTCTCCCATTCAGGCCGCGGCCATCCCCATTCTTCTTGAGGGTCACGATCTGGTTGGCCAGTCGCAAACCGGCTCTGGCAAGACAGCGGCCTTCTGCATTCCGGCGATCGAACAGGTCGACACCGCACATGCTGCCACCCAGGTGCTCATTCTCGCGCCCACCCGGGAATTGGCCACTCAGGTCGCTGATGAAGTGCACAAACTGGCCGCCTTCAAAAAGGGCCTCTGGTCGCTGCCGATCTACGGCGGGGCTCCTTATGAACGGCAACTGGCGGGACTGAAACGTGGTGCGCACATCGTGGTCGGCACTCCCGGTCGGCTGACTGACCACCTCAACCGGGGCACGCTTGACCTCTCAACAGTGCGGATCGTCATCCTTGACGAGGCCGACCGCATGCTCGACATGGGGTTCCGCGAAGACATTGAGACCATTCTGGCAGCGGCCCCAGAAGACCGTCAGACCGTCTTCTTCTCTGCCACGATCAGCCCGCCAATTCAGAAACTCGTCAAGGCCTACTCCCGCGATCCCCAAACCGTCACGATTGCCGCGCGAGAAGTCGACGGCCCTCCGCTGGTCGATCAGGTCTATTTCGAAGTTCGGCACCATGCCAAGTTTGATGCCCTCGCCAGGCTGATCGATTATTACGACGTGAAAAGTGGTGTCATCTTCTGCAACACCCAGCAAATGGTCGAGCAGCTGGCCGACAACCTCTCGGCCCGTGGCTGCTCGGCCGAAGGGCTTCATGGCGGCATGGCCCAGACCCAGCGGACCCGCGTCATGAACGGCTTCAAGAAGGCCGCGTTTCCGTTTCTGATTGCCACCGATGTGGCCGCCCGCGGCATCGACGTCAATGACCTCGAACTGGTCGTCAATTACGACCTGCCTTATGACCCGGAAGACTACGTCCACCGCATCGGCCGGACCGGTCGGGCGGGCCGCACGGGTCGCGCCGTGACACTCGTTTCCGGGGCCGGCTTTCATAAGCTGCAGTCGATCCAGCGGTTCACGCGGACGACGATTCGCCGCGAAAAGATGCCGACTCCAGAGGCCGTGGAGAGCCGTCGCACCGACACCCTGTTCGGCAAACTGCTGGCCATTCTCGAGGCCGACGAACTACCCCAGGAAACGCCACTGATCGAACGGCTGCTTGAGGCAGGCCACCCCCCCACAGCCGTTGCCGCGGCGATCTTGCACCACTTCGCTCCCCCACCTCCTCCAGCGTCTGCGGTTGATGTTTTCGACAAGCCGTTCCCGAACAAGCGTCGTGGAAAGCGGCCCGGACCGAAGCGGTTCGACCCCCGCCGAGGCCGCGGCCCCCGGCAGGAACGCGGGGACACGCCAAAGCCGCACAAGAAAAAGCGGCAGGACAAAGCGGGAAAAAAGCGGGGCAAACTGGGCTAACTCTGAGGGAGGGCGGCTGCTACAACCCAGACGTATCGCTGCCTATCCTTGTTCAGCGGTGCTGCTTTCAGTCGCTCGCCACCCCTCAGACCAACGTTGGGCCCTCATGCTTCTCCCGATTCTTTCCGTTGTCGCCTGGTTTTCGGCACTTGTTGTGGTGATGTCGTTAGTTGAGCATCAAATACATTGCAAACTGATGCACAAGAAGCCACGACTCGCTTTTCTCAGGAACCTGCCAGCCCGCGAGCGGATTTTCAAAAGCCATGCGGTGGAGCACCACGGCCAGTACCGCAAAGACTTCCACGACGACCCGCTTCCCCCCGGGGAAGATCGCGGCATCCGCCTTAACCAGGCGGAGGGCCTGCTTGAGGCTCTCCCGCTGAGCCTCGTATTCTGCCTCATCGCCTGGGCGAGTGGCCTGACAACTTTTTATGTCGCCGCCATCATCTGGCCTCTTGTCGTCATCCTGCACCACACCATTTGGAACCAGATCCATCTGGAAATGCACCAGCCGAAGGGACGGTTCTTCGCCAACTGGAAGGCCTACAAGTTTGTGGCTCGGCATCACTTCCTGCACCACCGCTATCCGGACAAGAACTTCAACGTCGCCTTCCCAGTGGGCGATTTCCTTTGCGGAACGATTGCCCACCCGTCTGCCGCCGATTGGGAAGCAATGCGAGCCGAAGGCATCGCCTAACGCCACCTTGTGGTGCCCCCTAAAGAACGCCGCTCATTTACAAACTGGCAGGGCTGCGATTCTTGGTTCATATCGGCTGAACCAGCGGTCTCGTGCTAGGCTGGTGGCTCCCGCAGAATCTTGATGCGGCAGCTGCCGCATCCTGCTGGCCTCGGACAGAGGAGAGAGCTGATGTGGTTTTCCCGGCGCCTTCTCGTGGTCGCCATGGCCGCTGCCTGCCTTGATTGCCTGCCAGCACCGGCCACTGAGGACAACCAGGCTCTGCCGTTCGCCGTGGCTGCCTCCGTCGAGGAGTTTTGCGGCAGGCCGCTCTTCGTCCCAATTCAAGAACTGTGGCGGAAACGCGGTGGCTGGGGCGGCATTCTGACCGCGGCCGACGGAACGGTAATCGCTTTTCGTTCGCCCGGAGGCGGTGAAATTCGCCGCAGCCATGATGGAGGCGTGACCTGGCAGCCAGCCCAACCGATTGACCAGAACAGTGACCCCGCCACCGCCAATGGCGGCAACGCACTCGTCGATGAAACCACCGGTGCCTTGCTCTACGTCAATCCAGAGAAGGGCTGGCTGTACCGGAGTCATGACTCGGGCAGTACCTGGAACCGTGAGGCGATTGAGGTCCGCGCCGACCACGCAGGCCTGCGGCCCGGCGTCGAAGGTGCTGGTGCCATGCAGTGCGGCATCACCCTGGCATTCGGCGCTCACAAAGGCAGGCTGCTCAGCCCTGCCCGGATCATGGGGCCAGAGAACTCCAACGACGTCCAGTGGCGGCCCTACCACTTTTCCACCGCCATCCATAGTGACGACCACGGCAAGACCTGGCAGACAAGCCATCCCTTCCCGGTTCTTGGTACCGGGGAGGCGGCGATTGCTGAACGCTCCGACGGCACGCTGCTTTACAACTCCCGGGAGCACATGAGCCGGGGCAACCGGTTCCTCGCCACCAGTTACGATGGCGGCAACCTTTGGGTCGAGCCTCGCCGCAGCACTGATCTCCCCGATGGCCCACGCGGGAGTTCCTATGGCCTGATGGGAGGCATGGTCCGGCTACCTGTTGCCAATCATGACATCCTGCTGTTCAGCAATGTTGACACCAATGCTGGTGCCATGCCGTCCCAGACTGGTGGTTCCATCGCAGGAGGCCGTGAAAAAATCACGGTCTGGGCGAGTTTTGACGGCGGTCGTTCGTGGCCAGTCAAGCGGCGGCTCTACGAAGGCCCGAGCGCCTACTCCTGTCTCGGGGTGGGCCGCAGCGGCACTCCCAGTGAGGGCCGAATCTTCTTGATCTTCGAGGGTGGTCCAGCCGGCAGCCATGCGGCGGTCAACGTCACTTCATTCAACCTGACCTGGCTCCTCAACGGCCAGCCACTGCCAACACCATGAACGCCTGCGCAGGAGACAAACTTTTTTCGTCGGAGGCTTCTATAGATCTCATTTCGCTCTTGGCCATTGATGAGAAACCTTTCTATCGCTCAAGAAGTCGCACAAGCTCACTGATCCACCGTTGGCACGCGCCCTCGTGAACGCCCCACCGAGAAGAAGCCGTTTTGAAACTGACCTCGCATCACTCCATACCCTTGAAAATTTGTTCCTCATGAGTCGTGCCTGCTTTGTCCTGTTGTTTTTTAGCTGTTCGCTCGCTGCGTCCGCGGCACCGCTTAATGTGGTGTTCATCATCGCTGACGATCTCGGAGCCGCGGACACCACGCCGTTCAATCCTGACTGCTTTTACGACACTCCAAACCTCCAGCGGCTTGCTGACTCTGGCATGCGGTTCACCAACGGCTATGCGGCCTGCCCGGTTTGCTCACCGACCCGCGCTGCGGTCCTCACCGGTCAATGGCCCGCCCGGACGCGGAACACTGACTTTTTCGGTGGACCCAACCAGCACTTCGGCCAAGCCTTGCCGGCAGGTTACAACCCCGCCACGGACGGCTCCTTCGGCCGACACAAAAACCGTCCACTCTGGCCAGCCCCCTATCTTGGCCAGCTAGCCGACGCCCATACGACGCTGGCCGAGGCTCTCAAACAAGAAGGCTACGCAACCTTCTTCGCCGGCAAGTGGCACCTTGGCAGGTTGGGCTCGTGGCCAGAGGATCATGGGTTTGACATCAACAAAGGCGGTTTCGATCGGGGTGGCCCCTGTGGAGGCAAGAAATATTTCTCACCCTATGGCAATCCCCGGCTCTCAGATGGTCCGCCGGGCGAGCACCTGCCCGACCGTCTGGCCAGCGAGACCGCCCGGTTTATCTCAGAGCACAAGGATGGGCCGTTCCTCGCCTACCTCTCGTTTTACTCGGTCCACACGCCGCTGATGGCGCCGAAGAACGTGGTGGCAAAGTACGAGCGACGAAAGCAGGACCGCGGTCTGAACGATGGCTTTGCACCGGAGCCGCCGCGCCAGAACCGGACGGTGCAGGCCCATGCCGTCTACGGGGGCATGGTCGAGGCGATGGATGCTGCCGTTGGAAAGGTTCTTGATGCCCTCGAGCAGCATGGCGTGGCGGACCGAACCCTGGTGATTTTCACCTCAGATAACGGTGGGCTCTCGACATCGGAAGGCTCACCGACGTCAAACCTGCCTTTCCGTGCTGGCAAGGGCTGGCTCTACGAGGGAGGCATTCGCGAGCCGGTGATCGTGCGACTTCCGGGGGGCACCCCACCGGGCAGTTCAGCGGCCTGGCCGGTCACTTCCACCGACTTCTTCCCCACAATTCTCGAGGCAGCCGGCCTCCCGCTGCGGCCGGATCAGCACCGCGACGGCGTTTCCTTTCTAGCCGCCATCAAAGATCCGGCCGCCGAGCATCCTGACCGACCGCTGTTCTGGCACTACCCCCACTGGGGCAACCAGGGCGGCACGCCGGGAGCGGCCGTGCGGCTGGGGAATTGGAAGCTGATTGAGTGGTATTGGGGCAAGGACCGAGAACTGTTCAATCTCGTCGATGACCCTGGCGAGCAAACCAATCTGGCGGCCCGTCAGCCAGAGAAACTCCAAGAGCTTCAGACCCTGCTCGATGCATTCCGCAGGGACACGGGAGCAATCATGCCGGCGGTCAACCCGAACCCGACGGTGCCCTTTGAAAATTGGTAAGTCGTAACTGAACAATGAGTGGGGATGACTGCTTTCCGTGCCTGCTACCAATCGCGTTGTTCAGGCCCCTGCTTTCAGTCTGGCCTGCAGCCTTGTGGAAGACCAGCCGGGGCCTCCTGCGTCATCATTGCTCGATCTCGTGAAGCTGCTCTTCCATGGCAGCAAGGCGTTCTGGGTGGCTTGCGGCCAGATTTTTCACCTGCCCCAGATCGCTGCCAAGATTGAACAGGAGTGGCGTGTCTGGAAGGGGTGTGACGCCACGGTCTCGCCGATACCAGTCTGGCTCCTGAAGGTTTCCACCCCGCCGCAAATACACCCAGTCTCCCTCGCGTAGTGCCAACTTGCCGTTGGCGGCATGGTAGACCAGGTTTTCTCGGACGGGTTTGTTGCTCTGGAGGGCTGGCAAGAGATTGACGCTGTCCTCAGCGGCCCCGACGGGGATCTCAGCCCCTGTGATGGCGGCAACAGTGGCGAAGAGGTCAGTCAGGCTGATCAATGCGTCAATCCGCCGCCCCCCTTCAATCCCCGCCTTGGGCCATGAGGCGACAAAGGGGACGCGATGCCCACCCTCAAGCAGATCACGTTTCATCCCCCGGAACGCTCCTGCAGGCCGGTGCTGATGGGTCTGAGCGAGTCTTCGGGTGAACTCTTCTGGGCCGTTGTCACTCGACACAACGATAAGGGTATTGGCGAAGGCACCGGTCTGTTTCAGCGCAGCGACCACACGGCTGACCGCTGCGTCGGTCTGCACCACATAGTCACCGTAGAGTCCAGCTCCACTTGTTCCATGGAATTCCTTGATCGGCACAATCGGCGTGTGGGGCGACGTTGTGCTGAACACGAGGAAAAACGGCTTCTGCCCCTTCGCCTGGCTCCTGATGTGGCTCACGACGCGGTCGGTGAGCTCTGGCATGATGGCTTCAAGATGCCAGCCCTTCTGGCCCGGACCACTTCCATGGATGTATCCCGCCTTGAGCATGACCTCAAGTTTGCGGCCATCCATATCGACGGGCTCACAGGTGAGACGCTCATTCTCAATGAAGGCGTACGGCGGCATGTTCGGAACATCAACGCCGAAGTAGGAATCAAAACCAGCAGCAAGCGGCCCTCCCTGAATCGGCTGACTCCAATCAAACATCGCATTGGTCGCCTTACTCTGCCCCCCGCCCAAGGCCTCCTTCGACGGCCGCACACCATCCTTCCACGGCCAGAGGAAGCCGAGGTGCCACTTGCCGAAAAACGCCGTATCGTACCCAGCCGCACGCATCATGGTTGCCAGCGTCGGGCGGCTGGTTTCAATGACCGGTTCATCCCACGGATTGAGACGACCCCGCTTCAACACACCACGCCACGCGTATCGGCCGGTCAGCATGGCATAGCGGCTGGGGCTACAGACCGCACAGGGAGCGTGGGCATCGACTGCGGTCACACCTTCCGCTGCAAGGGCATCAAGCCCCGGGGTTTGGATTTTGGACTCAAGATTCAGGTGCGACACGTCGCCGTACCCTAGGTCATCCGTCAGGATGACCACGATGTTGGGGAATGCGCTCGCAGCGGACTGCTGTTCCTTCGCTTCACACGCACCCAATACGGCAAGGCAGAGCACAACACCCACAGTTGCTGGAGATCTGACCATGCGTCCTCACCTTCTGCCTGTCTGGCTTCGTCATCCAATAGCCTGCCACTGGATTCAGCAAGCAGTGGTCTTCCTCCCGGAAACCTCCGAGAGCGTTACGGAACGCAAGCGAAGCGCATTCGCGATAACCGACACGCTGCTGAAACTCATTGCCGCCGCCGCAAGCATAGGGCTGAGCAGCACCCCGAGAAACGGGTAGAGCAGTCCAGCGGCAACCGGCACACCGAGGGCGTTGTAAATAAACGCAAAAAAGAGGTTTTGCCGAATGTTCCTCATCGTCTTTCGGCTGAGCTGATACGCCGCCGCAACCCCGCGAAGATCACCACTCACCAGCGTGACACCCGCCGACTCAATGGCCACGCCTGTTCCCGTTCCCATCGCGATTCCCACATCCGCCTCAGCCAAGGCGGGGGCGTCGTTGATCCCATCGCCAGCCATCGCAACCACGTGCCCGTCGTTTTTGAGTCGCTTCACGAACTCGTGCTTGGCTTCTGGCGACACGCCGGCATGGAATTCATCGATCCCGACTTTCTCCGCCACCGCCCGGGCAGTTGGCTCGGCATCGCCGGACAGCATCACGACACGCACCCCGAGTGCTTGCAGTGAACGCAGGGCCGCGGGTGTGCTCGGCTTGACCGGATCGGTGATTGCCATGATGGCCGCCAGCGTGCGATCAATGGCGACGAAAATCACTGTTGCCGCGTCAGCTTGATACTGCCCTGCTTCAGCACGTCCTGCAGCGACCCCGGCCACAGCGTGTTCCGCCAGAAGATCGGCACTTCCAACCAGAATTTGATGGCCTTCCACCGTCGCCTTGACCCCACCTCCAGTGATGCTGCCGAAGTGGGAAGCCTCGGCAACCTCATGGCTACCAACTCGGGCCCGCTGCACGATGGCCTGTGCCAGCGGATGCTCACTGAGGACCTCCACGGATGCTACCAACGGGAGCAGCTCCGCCTCGCTCCATTCACCAAATGTCTTGACGGCGGTGACTTCCGGACGCCCCTGGGTCAGCGTGCCGGTCTTGTCAACCACCACCTCGTCGATTCTTTCCATGACCTCAAGGACTTCGGCATTCCTAATCAACACCCCATCTCTTGCGCCCCGTCCGACCCCGACCATCACCGACATCGGTGTCGCGAGCCCCAACGCGCACGGGCAGGCGATAATGAGTACGGCGACAGCTGCAACGAAGGCGTAGGCAAGCCGGGGCTCGGGCCCAACCAACGCCCAGCCGGCAAAGGCCAAGAGCGAGCAGACGAGCACCGCCGGCACAAAATACATCGCCACAGCATCGACCAGTTTTTGGATCGGAGCACGACTCCGCTGTGCGTCTGCGACCATCTGCACGATCCGATGCAGCACCGTGTCAGCGCCGACGCCAACCGCCTGGACAACCAATGAACCGCTCTGATTGAGCGTTCCCCCGGTCACCTGATCCCCCTCCCGTTTTTCGACTGGCATCGGCTCACCGGTCAGCATCGATTCATCGACAGTGCTGCCTCCACTTGCCACCACGCCATCGACGGGAATTCTCTCACCAGGGCGCACCCGTAGCTGATCGCCCTTCTGCACAACGCTGAGGGCCACTTCTTCGTCACCATCAGTGGTGACTCGGCGGGCAGTCTCGGGAGCGAGTTGCATGAGTTCCCGAATCGCACCACCGGTCTGTTCCCGGGCGCGAAGCTCAAGCACCTGGCCCAGGAGCACCAGCGAGATGATCACAGCCGAGGCCTCGAAGTAGAGCGGCGGCTTTCCGTCACCAAAGAACGCTTCTGGGACCAGCCCCGGAGCAAGAATCACCACAACACTAAACAAAAACGCCGCCAGTGTTCCCACCGTGATCAGTGAAAACATATTGAGATGCCGTGAGCGAAACGACTTACCACCCCGGACGAGCAGCGGCCAGCCACACCAGAACACCACGGGTGTAGCGAACGCACACTGAAGCCAGCCAACCGCGGAAGCAGACACGCTGTCCGGAAGGGTCAAGCCAACCATCGGCCCCATTGAGAGCGCCAGAAGCGGCACTGACAAAGCAGTGCCGACCCAAAACCGCAACTGCATCTCGTCGTACTGCTGCTTCCCACTCGCATCAGACAGCTCAACTAGTTTTGGTTCCAGGTCCATGCCACAGATGGGACAGTCCCCGGGGCCGATCTGCTCGATCTCGGGATGCATCGGGCAGGTGTAGACCGCGGTGGGATCAGCAGGCGGCTGCGCCCCCTCTGCTGTTGGGGCTTTCCCATGCGAGCAGCAGCCGTGGGGTGCCACATCAAGCGTGTCCGACGCCACCCCGGACGCTGCCTGCCCGGACCTTGCCAGAAACGATTGAGGGTTTTCCTTGAACCTGCTCCGGCAGCCTTCGCTACAGAAAAAGTAAGCCTTCCCCTCAAACTCGTGCGAGGGTGCGTCTTCCGCTGAGACGGTCATTCCACAGACAGGGTCTATTGCTGAACGTGGAGTCATCATGATGAGAGCCCTCGAAGACACCCCCGCTGCACAGCGGGCACCTTGCATGTGGCCGGGAAAACGCGAGAAGCCTTCACCACGTGGGCAACAACCCGCCTACCGCGCAAGCCCCGCCCGAACACGTTGACTCATGGCGGCAGGGAGCGTCAGACTCCTTCCCAGCCGGCCTCAGCAGATGCAAGAATCCTGCGATGCCCTCTCCTCCGACAAAACCCCAAAACGGACGGGGTGGGATTCGAACCCACGAGCCGCTTTCACGACTGCCGGTTTTCAAGACCGGTGCATTCGACCACTCTGCCACCCGTCCCGGTGACGGCCGCGGGCAGATACCCACCAGCCGATGGCTCGGCAAAGTTTACTCTGCTCACCCCCAGCCCCCCAAGGGGCTCGGACCCTTTCTTCCGAGGTGGGCTTTGACGCAACCGAACCGCTCAACTACATTACGCCATTCCCCGAATACCGAAGATCAGGAGTCAACCATGGGTGGCATCAGCAACCGGATGAAGGAAATCAAGCGGCGGCGGCATCGCCGTCAGCAGGTCACCAAGTTCCAGGCCCGTATTCCCAAGGCAACGGCGAGTGAAAAGCAGGTCATCGCGGAAAAGATCCGCAAGCTGACCCCTGGCTGCGAGGATCTGATCATTCGTCTGGGCCTTGAAGACGGCAAGGCCTGAGCCGTCGCCCGCCGGCTGCCCAAACGCCCACCTACGCCGTCGCGGTCCGCCCGAACTGACACCGCAGCGTTTCGCCAACTGAGACCGTGCGCCTTCGGCAGGCCTCACCCCTCTCGCCTGTGATCGCCCGCGACGAAGTCTTCACCACGGCGGCGCCAAGCCAACCTGTCTCTCGTCACGGCTTCCTGAAGAGAAAGCCGTCCTGCACGAAGTCGATGGTGACATGATCGCCTTCGACAAAGGCGCCCCCCAAGAGCTCTCGAGCCAGCGAGTTCTGCAGTTGCTGCTGAATCACTCGTTTCAGCGGCCGGCCCCCGTACACCGGGTCATAACCAAGCCGAGCGATTTCATCGACGACCGCCGCCGTGCACTCAAGCGTAATCCCTGCCTTGGCGGCCTGCCCCACCAGCCGATCGAGTTGAAGCTCAACAATTCGGTGGATGTGCTGCTCATCAAGCGGATGGAAGATGATAGTCTCATCAATCCGGTTGAGAAACTCCGGCAGGAATCTTGTGGCCAGTGCCTCCTGCACCGCCTCCCTGATCTCAGTATCGCTGCCTTTCTCTTTGGTGATCTCCTGAATCATCTGGCTGCCGACGTTGCTGGTCATCACTACCAGAGTGTTGGTGAAGTCCACGGTGTGACCAAGGCTGTCAGTCAGACGGCCGTCATCGAGCACCTGCAGCAGCACGTTGAAGACGTCTCGGTGGGCCTTCTCGATTTCGTCCAGTAAGACAACGGAATAAGGCCGCCGCCGGACCGCCTCGGTCAGCCGGCCACCCTCCTCGTAGCCGACATAGCCAGGAGGCGCCCCAATCAGGCGGGCAACCGTGTGCTTCTCCATGTATTCGCTCATGTCAATCCGAACCATGGCGTTCTCGTCATCGAAGAGCACTTCGGCAAGGGCCTTACAAAGTTCGGTTTTGCCCACCCCGGTTGGCCCCAAAAAGATGAAAGAGCCAATTGGGCGGTTCGGATCCTGCAGTCCGGACCGGCTGCGGCGAACGGCGTTACTGACCGCTTCCACCGCCTCCTCCTGGCCAACCACCCGCTGGTGAAGCCGATCTTCCAGCACGAGCAACTTGGCCCGCTCAGTCTCCACGAGCCGGGTCACCGGAATACCCGTCCACGAACTGACCACTTCAGCGATCTCCTCCGGCCCCACCGCTCGCCGCAGCAGCCGCTTGGTCGGCTTCGCCTCCTTGGCACCTTCTTTTTCAGCCGCCTCTTTCTCTGCTTCTTCCTGCTCCAACCGGGCAACGAGTTGCTTGCGGGTGACGTCGAGCTCATACAGTTGCTGGTACATCGCCTCACTAACCGCCTGGCCCGAGGCCTGATGTTCCTTTACCTGGGCACTCGCCTGATCAAATGCCACCTGGGCCTCATCGAGCTTCTGGCGAAGTTCCTGGGCACTCCCCACGCCTGACTTTTCTGCCTCCCACTGTTCCCGCAGGCTGGCCAGTTTCTGGCGAAGGTCGGCCGCCTCTGCCTCAATCTCGGCCAGCCGTTCCTGGGCATGCGGCTCCGTCTCTTCGGCCAGTTGCCGCCCGGCCAACTCCAACTGCACCAGCCGTCGCTGCACCTCGTCGATTTCACTCGGCACACTCTGCAGTTCCATGGCGATCCGACTCGTCGCCTCGTCCATAAGGTCAATCGCTTTGTCAGGGAGAAACCGATCAGCGATATACCGATGAGAGAGTTCCGCAGCCGCCACCAACGCCGAGTCCTTGATTTTCACACCCTTGTGATGGGCCTCGTAGCGGGGCTTCAGCCCACGGAGGATGGCAATGGTGTCCTCCACACTCGGCTCACCGACGAACACCGGCTGAAACCGTCGCTCAAGCGCCGCATCCTTTTCGATGTGCTTCCGGTATTCATCGAGCGTGGTCGCCCCAATACAGCGGAGCTCCCCCCGGGCAAGCGCTGGCTTGAGCAGGTTAGCCGCATCCGATCCCCCTTCGGCTGCCCCGGCACCAATCACCGTGTGAAGTTCGTCGATGAAAAGAATCACATTGCCGGCCGCCGACTCGACCTCGCGCAGAATGGCCTTGAGCCGATCCTCAAACTCACCCCGGTACTTGGTCCCCGCGATCAACGCGCCGAGATCGAGGGCGATCACCCGGCGGTTTCGCAACGTCTCCGGGACGTCCGACTGCACAATTCGCAGGGCTAGGCCCTCGGCAATCGCGGTCTTTCCCACACCCGGTTCGCCGATCAACACTGGGTTGTTCTTCGTCCGTCGGGAGAGGACCTGAATCACCCGACGAATCTCGCTGTCGCGGCCGATGACCGGATCAAGCTTGCCCTGGCTGGCCCGTTGCACCAGATCGATGCCGTACTTCTCCAGGGCCTGAAACTTCTCTTCGGGGCTCTGATCGGTCACCCGCGAACTGCCCCGCACCGCCTGGAGCCCAGCCAGAATCTCCTTCTCGGTCACCGCTGCCAGTTTGAGAACGTTCTGGGCCTTTGAGGGTGACTTGGCGAGTGCCAGCAGGAGGTGATCCGTCGAGACAAAGTCATCCTTCATCGTGCCCGACTCGGCAGTCGCCGCCTCGAACACCTTGATCAGTTCTTGGTCAGGCTGAGGCTGGGCGCCGCCGGCCACCTTCGGCAGGTGCGATAGTTCCGCCTCGACAATCCGCTCGAGGTGGCCCCGATCGACCCCGATCTTTTCCAGCAGCGGTCGAACGATGCCTTCCTGCTCGGACACCAACGCCTGCAACAGATGCACCGGCGTGGTCTGCGGATTCCCCCGATCGGCCGCGAGATCGACCGCCCGCTGCACCGCCTCTTGTGCCTTGATCGTGAACTTGTCGAATCGAAATGCCATGATTGAACCCCTTTCCCCGAGCAGGCATGCACCGGCTGGACCGAGCAGACCCTCCCCACAGAACCATCGTTCCCCGCCTCAAACCGCGTACCTGAGCCACCCGTTGGGGAGCCCACGGGGGGCTCCCCAACGCGGCTGACTACTCGTCGTCCTGTTTGACTTCAAACTCGGCGTCGATCGTGTCGTCGGCTGCCGCAGTTGCTCCGGCTGGCTCGCCACCGGCGGCCTCACCGTCCGCTGACCCCGCCTGCGCCTGGGCCTCGTAGAGCACCTTTGAGAGAGCGTGCGATGCCTGCTCAAGCGCATCGTGGGCAGACTGAATCGCATCGGCATCCTCACCCTTGGCCGCTTCACGGGCCTTGGCGATCGCTGCCTCAAGCGGTGCCTTATCGGCCGCCGAGAGCTTCTCATCATTTTCCTTGATCAGCTTTTCGGTCTGGAAGCAGAGGGCCTCGGATCGATTCCGCACCTCTGCCAGCCGCTGCTTCTGCTTGTCTTCTTCGGCGTGCACTTCGGCATCCTTCCGCATCCGCTCGATCTCTTCCTCATTGAGACCGCTCGACTGCTCTATCTTCACCGACTGCTCTTTGTTGGTGCCGAGATCCTTTGCACTGACCGCCAAAATGCCGTTGGCATCAATGTCGAACTTCACCTCGATCTGTGGTGTTCCCCGCGGCGCTGGCGGAATGCCTTCCAGGTTGAATTGGCCGAGCAGGCGATTGTCCTTCGCCATCGACCGCTCACCCTGAAAAACACTCACCGTGACCGCAGTCTGATTGTCGGCGGCTGTACTGAAGACCTGCTTTCTCTCGGCCGGAACCGTCGTGTTCCGCTCAACCAACTTGGTGAACAGCCCGCCTTCGGTCTCAATCCCGAGCGACAGCGGCGTCACATCGAGCAGCAGCACGTCCTGCACGTCGCCAGCCAACACGCCACCCTGGATGGCGGCACCCAGCGCGACAACCTCATCGGGGTTCACACCCTTGTGCGGCTCCTTGCCAAAGATCTTCTTGACAAGTTCGTTGACCTTGGGGATGCGGGTCGATCCACCAACCAGCACCACTTCGTCAATCTCTTTAGGGCTGAGCTTGGCGTCCTTGAGGGCCTGCTCCACCGGACCCCGGCACCGCTCGACCAGCCCGTCGCACATCTCTTCAAATTGCGATCGGCTGATCGTCAACTGAAGATGCTTTGGGCCTGACGCATCGGCGGTGATGAACGGCAGGTTGATGTCACTGCTCTGCGCTGAACTGAGTTCCTTCTTGGCCTTCTCGCAAGCTTCCTGCAACCGCTGCAATGCCATCGTGTCCTGACGCAGGTCGATCCCCTGCTCGCTTTTGAACTGGTCGGCCACGAAGTTGATCAACGTCTGATCAAAGTCGTCGCCGCCCAGATGGGTGTCGCCATTGGTGCTGATCACCCGGAAGACACCGTCGGCAACTTCCAACACCGACACGTCAAAGGTGCCACCACCAAGGTCAAAGACCACGATCTTTTCCTGATTTTTGCTCTCCAGTCCATAGGCCAGTGCCGCGGCCGTCGGCTCATTGATGATCCGCATCACTTCAAGACCGGAAATCTGGCCAGCATCCTTCGTTGCCTGCCGCTGGGCATCGTTGAAGTAGGCCGGCACGGTGATGACCGCCTTGTTGACCGTGTGCCCCAGGTAACTCTCGGCCGACTCCTTCAGGGACCGCAGCACCTTGGCGGAGATCTCCGGCGGTGTGAACTCCTTGTCGCCAGCTTTGACCTTGACGTAGTCCTCAGGGCCGCCCACGACCTCGTAGGGCACAATCTTTTCTTCGCTGGCGACCTCATTGTGCCGCCGCCCCATGAAGCGTTTGATTGAGTAGACCGTTCGCTTGGGATTGGTCACGGCCTGGCGGCGGGCGATGTCACCAACGAGTGTTTCGCCTTTGTCGTTAAAGGCAACCACACTGGGGGTGAGGCGATTGCCCTCTTTGTTGGCAATGACTTTTGGTTCCTTCCCCTCCATCACTGCGACGACAGAGTTCGTGGTGCCGAGGTCGATGCCAATGATCTTTTCGCCCTGCTTGGTTGCCATAGTGTTTTCTTCCTCTCTCGCGATGCGCTGCCTGTCAAAACGATGTCTGTAGTGGTGCCGTGAACCGGCCGACGCCCCCTGTCCCTGCCGACCGCCCATCGCTGGACCAGTCGCACCGTGAGGGATCGGAATTGTCGAGCCACTCCGACGACGAAGAAATATTGCAAAGACCGTGCCAACACTGGTCGAAGCCTGGTTTTCAGGGGCTTAAACTCGCAAAAATGGTGATTGGGCCGTATTTACGCCGCTGATCCAGAGGGTAAAGTGGTCCGCGGCCCTGCGCGAAAGCAACGCCTCCTATTTGCCGGCTGCCATTTTGACGGGCCTGAGGTCACCCAGCCCAACTGGATGAAATACCGCCGGAACGCGACCGTGGTGGCCTCCTTCCCTCTAGCCTCCCTCCTCTGACCGCCTTCAAACGCCCATGGCTCAATCGCCCCCGCCTCGTCGGAAAAAAGCCGCCGCCAAGCGACCAGGTCTGGCGACCCTCCGCAGTCGGATCGACAAGATCGACCGCGAACTGGTCGGCCTGATGAACCAGCGGGCCGAGGTTGCCCGCGACATCGGCCACCTCAAGGCAGCCAGTGGCGAACTGACCTATGACCCATCCCGAGAAGAACTGGTCTTGGACCGGGTTGCCGGCGCGAACAAGGGGCCGCTTGCCGACGACAGCCTGAAGGCCATCTTCCGGGAATTGATTTCGGGGTCGCGGGCGATTGAACAGCACCTCCGCGTCGCCCACCTTGGGCCCGCCTGGACCTACAGTCACCTTGCTGCGCTACACCGCTTTGGCAGTGCGGTTGAGTTCGTACCGGTCTCGAGCATTTCCGCAGCCTTCGAGGAAGTCTTGGCCGGGCATTCACACTACGGCGTGGTGCCGCTGGAAAACTCCACCGACGGTCGCATCGCCGACACGCTCGACAATCTCTCCCGGATGCCGGTCAAGATCTGTGCCGAGGTGCCCCTGCGGATTCATCACAACCTGCTGGCCGCCTGCGAACGGCACGACGTCCGCGAGGTCTACAGCCGCCCCCAGGCGCTCTCGCAGTGCCGCAACTGGCTGGCCCGGCACCTGCCCAATGCCACGCTTGTCGAAGTGACCAGCACCAGTGCTGCCGCCGAAACCGCCGCCCGCACCCCCCACGCGGCCGCCATTGCCAGCCGCCAGGCAGGCGTGCATCACGGCCTCTCCGTGCTGGCGGAGAACATTGAAGACATCGCCGGAAACACCACCCGGTTCGCCGTTATTGGGCACGCCGATGCCAAACGCACCGGCAAGGACAAGACCGCCCTGATGTTCGAGATTGAACACCGCCCCGGTGGTCTGGCCGATGCCCTCTCCATCCCGAAGCGGCAGAAGCTCAATCTGACCTGGATTGAGTCGTTTCCACTGGCCGGTGAAAAACGTGGCTACATCTTTTTCGTGGAACTCGAAGGCCATCGTGACGACCTGCGGGTCAGGCGGGCGATTGCGTCGCTCGAAAAGCGGTGCACCCGGGTCGCGATTCTCGGCAGCTATGCTGCGGCCAGCCTCGTAGGATGATACAACCGTCCGCCGACACGTCGGTCGCGCAAGTGCCGTCGCCCCACTCACTTCGTCCCCACTCACATCGTCTTCTGCCGAACCGCTGACCACTGGTCGGCATCCCCTCCCCTCTGCCCCTCAGAAAAAAGGACCCTCACATGGCTGACCGTCGTCGTATCGTTGCCGGTAACTGGAAGATGAATCTCGATCATGCCGCCGCCGTGGAGCTCGCCAAGGGCGTGGCTGCCGGAGCAGGCAAATGCGGCGGTGTCGACCTCATTCTCTGCCCGCCGGCGGTCTACCTCGAAGCCGTTGCCGCAGCGATCGACCTGACTGACGGAGCCAGCCCTTCTGGGGTGACCCTTGGCGGACAGAACCTGCATGATCAGCCCAAGGGCGCCTTCACCGGTGAAATTGCCCCCGCCATGCTCGTCGATATCGGCTGCCGCTCCTGCATTCTCGGCCACTCCGAGCGGCGGACGCTGTTCGGCGAGACCGATGCAATTGTCAACACGAAGACCAAGGCGGCTCTCGCTGCGGGCCTTACCCCAATTGTCTGCGTCGGCGAAACCCTTGAGGAACGCGAGCAGAACCGCACCGCTGACGTGGTGGCAGCTCAAATCCAAGGGTCGCTGGCAGGACTCTCGGCTGCTGAACTAGCGGGCATCATCATCGCCTACGAGCCGGTCTGGGCGATTGGCACTGGCAAGGTGGCCACGCCCGAGCAGGCCCAAGAGGTGCATGCCCTCATCCGCCAGCAACTCGCCACGCTCGCCGATGCAGCGACGGCCGACCAGGTCGTGATCCAATACGGTGGCAGTGTCAAGCCGGACAATGCCGCCGTTCTGGCCGGCCAGCCCGACATCGACGGGGCCCTGGTCGGCGGTGCCAGCCTCAAAGAAGCTGACTTTTTAGCGATCGCCGCCCATTTCGCCGCCAGCACCTGAACCTGCCCACATCGGGATAGTCGCCGCGGGCGGCCCCCGGTACATTAATCGACTTCTCCGGGCCTGGCCCTGACGCCGCCCGGTTTCGCCCTTGGAGGTTACGTCCGCGATGTTTCTGTTCGTCCGCTTTCTGCTCGGCTTCATGCTGGTGGCCACCTCGATCTTCCTGATTCTGCTGGTGCTCATTCAGCGCGGACGCGGCGGCGGCCTGGCTGGCGCCCTTGGCGGCATGGGAGGCCAAAGTGCTTTCGGTACCAAGGCAGGAGACCTGTTTACGAAGATCACCATCGGTGTCGCTGCCTTCTGGATTCTGCTCTGCATCCTCTCGATTAACGTGCTCAGCACCCAGCAGTCGCTCTTCAGTACGAACCTTGGCGGCGCAGCCCCGGCGGCACTTGAGGGTCTCGGAACGACCGAGGAGGTTCCTGCCGACATCGCCCCACCTGCGGACGACGCGGCGACTGACCCAGAAACTTCCCCGGAGGCTGCCCCAGAGACGACGGCAGAACCGACTGACGGCGGAGCGGATTCCACTGAGTCCGCCGCACCAGCAGCTGCGGATCCGGCACCTCCGGCTGAACCGGCCGCCGAACCCGAAGCCGAAACGCCCGCCGAGTGACCGCCCGGGAGATCCACCATGGCCCGCAGCATGACCGGGTGTGGCGAAGGCTTCGCCGATGATCAGGGCGTTGTCTGCCGGGTCGAAATCCGCAGCGTCAATCATCGACACTTGAAGTGCTCGATCCGCACGCGCGAGGGCTTTCACCTCCTCGAGCCCCGGCTTGAGTCCGCCATCCGCGACCGCATTCGGCGAGGTAGTCTTCAGGTCACCCTGGAGGTGAGTGGCTCCGCCGTACCGACCGGCAGGCGGCTCGATCGCGATCAACTGGCTGCCTATCTCGATGACTGGGAGGCCTTCTGCGACGACCGCGGGCTGCCGACACCTCAGGCCATCGACCCCTTACTCAGCCTGCCGGGAGTGCTGCTCGACGCGCCGCCCGATGCCACCGCCGTCGAGGCGACCTGGCCAATCATTGCCACCGCCACCACTGCGGCCCTCGACCAACTCGACACCATGCGGCAGACCGAAGGGGCAGCATTGGTCGCTGATCTCGAGCAGGCCTGCTCTGCCATCATTGATCGTGTCGAACAGATCAGACAGCGGGTCCCAGAAGTCGTGGCCGAACACCGCCAGCGGCTGCTGGAGCGAGTGGGGAAGGTCCTTGAAGCCCACCAGACGCGTCTTGATGAGAACGATGTGCTCCGAGAGATCGCCCTGCTCGCTGATCGCTCGGACATTGCCGAGGAATTAGTGCGGCTGGAGAGCCACATCGAACAGTTCCGGAGTCTGCTCGCCGACCCTGCCCCCGGCCGCAGCCTCGACTTTTTAGCGCAGGAACTCGGCCGCGAGGCCAACACCATCGGCTCGAAATCGGCCGATGTCACGATCGCCCATGCCGTGGTCGACCTGAAATCGCAGGTCGAACGAATTCGCGAGCAGGCGGCGAACATCGAGTGAGCGGCGTTGGGACACGCCGGCCCGCACCGACCGCTGCCCCACCACAGCGATCCACGGCCTGCCGGGCGGCCACCCCCGGCGGCTCTCGGGCCCACTTTCCAAGGGCACCGCTGGTGGGGTAGAACAACGCGATGATCACTGCCCCGGGACAACTCGTTGTCATTTCCGGCCCGTCAGGCGTCGGCAAATCGACGATCCTCCGCCGCCTGCTCGCCGATCTTCCTCAGTTGGTGCCGAGCATTTCCGCGACCACACGCCCCCCCCGATCGGGTGAGCAGGATGGCATCGACTACCACTTTCTGTCCCAGGACGAGTTCGACCGCCGCCGAAATGCCGGCCAATTCATCGAGTGCTGCCAGGTCTATGGCCGCGAATCCTGGTACGGCACCCTGGAGGATGAGGTCACGCCCCGGCTGGCCCGTGGCGAATGGGTGGTGCTTGAGATCGACGTGGAGGGTACCCTTTCTATCCTGACGCGGTATCCTGACGCGGTGACGATTTTCGTTGAGCCAGCCGACCCGGCCCAACTCGAGCAGCGGCTTCGTGGCCGCGGCACCGAGAGCCCCGAGGCGATTGCCCGGCGGCTGGAGGTGGCCCACCGCGAACTTCGTGAATCGGGTCATTATCGCCACCGGGTGGTCAATGATAATGTTGAGGTTGCCCTCGCGGCGATCAAAAACATTCTCAATAACGCCGGCCTGCCGAACGATCCTGCCGAAAAAGCCTCCGTCTGACACCTCCCGTTTCCGTTTTCCCCACCTGCTCAGGATATTCACGCAACATGATCGACGACCTCCGCGAAGAAGAAATCGTCAACAAGGTTGGCGGCCGGTTCAAGCT
>WTHB01000018.1:32483-36467 GCA_011523305.1 Planctomycetaceae bacterium
TCGACGACCTCCGCGAAGAAGAAATCGTCAACAAGGTTGGCGGCCGGTTCAAGCTCTCGACCCTCATTCAAAAACGTCTTGTCGCCTTGAATGCTGGCGGCCGGCCACTGGTTGACATCGACAGCAACGACAAAATGCAGATCGTGATCGAAGAGATCAAGCAGGACAAAATCTTTCTCGACACCTCGATGAACCTGCGGATCACCGGCGAATCTCCCGAGGCTGGGGCACCTCTCGATTTCGACGCAAGCTTTTAGTTTCACGGCGGCGGGAACACCCATGGCCCTCGCAGCCTGAAGGCTTCGCAGGCCCCCGCGTCGCCCGCTGTGACAGCGATACACACTCCCTCGGTCTGCGCCTCAAGTTTGGGTTGATGCCGGGCCACGCGACGGCCAGCGATACACCTCAGCCCGACAAAAGCCCGAGCCGGGAGCCGAGCGAAAACGCTCCAACGAGCACCCGAGCAGCCCGCTTTCTCCGTCCGGCCTAGGGGGTCTCTTGTTCCGCTGCCCTCGCATCCTGCTCGGTCGCGTCAAAAGGCTCCGCCTGCACGGCTGCGGGGCCATCCATGTCCTGTAACTGATTGGCTCAGCGGGTAAGCAACACGATTTTTTCCGGCAAATCCATTCCTGCTCGACAGTGCATTCCCTGCGAAAACCGGAGCCGTCCTGCGACAGAATGCTCCTCACCGAACGGGAGCGACCTGAACGAATTCGACCGTAAAAAGCCAATAGCCTTGATCGCCCGTCTCCATCTGCGTATTTTTTGGTCTCCAAAAAATTTTTTTTGAAAGCCCAAAATGTCAGCACTCCCACTTCCCAGACAGCGCGGGTTTACCCTTATCGAACTCCTTGTGGTTATCGCCATTATCGGCGTCCTCATTGGCCTTTTGCTCCCAGCCGTCCAACAAACCCGAGAGTCGGCGCGAGGCAGCCAATGCGCAAACCAGCTACGCCAGATCGGGCTTGCCTTGCACTCCTATGAGGCGGCCCGACAAAGGCTCCCTCCGGGATATGCCTCGAACTCGCTTGCTTCACCGCCGCCAACCGATCGCGATGTGTCCACATGGGATGCATCACCCGGCTGGGGCTGGGCGGCTCATCTGCTGCCCTTTCTCGAAGAAATAGTCGTTGCTGACGGGATCGCGCTGGATCAACCAATCTGGCAGCCATCGTCGCTCAGCGTTGTCGCCACAAGTATCCCACTCTTCTTGTGCCCCTCCTCAACAGGCCCGCGAACGCCATTCGTCGTCACCAATCAACAGGGCACTTCGGTTTCTCATGGCACCGGCCCGATTACTGTTGGCCGATCGCACTATGTCGCAAACCACGGTCAGGAATCGTGCTGGGGCGAATGCGGGGCGAGCGGCACGGGGCTCATCTTCACGGACATCTATGCTGGCACCACGATAACCGTGGTCCACAACGGTGACGTTTCAAAGGTTGCCGATGGACCATTCTTCCGCGATTCAGCAGTTCAATTCCGTCAGTTCACGGACGGAACAACACACACGATTTGCTTCGGCGAACACTCCTCGGCCCTCAGCGAAAAAACATGGGTAGGTGTCATCCCCGGAGCATTTACCCATCCCTCGTTTTCAACACCTGAAAACGGACCAGATGCCGCAGCCACTCTTGTGCTCGTCCATGCCGGCCCCAGTGGAGGAGAACTTGATATCACTGGCGACCCAATCATCCATCCAGTCAATTTCCCAACGTACCACGTTGGGCAGATGTACTCCGAACACCCATCAGGAGGATATGTCACGATGGGAGACGCCTCCGTCAAACTTATTGCAAACGACATCGATCTTCTTGTGTTTGCCGCCGCCTCAAGCATGAGCGAGGGTGAAGTGGTCCTTGCAGGAAGCCTTTGATGAACAATCGCTTACTCTGCTATCGGGCAACAAAGGTCCTCTGCATCATCTGCCTGTGTCTCATTGGCTGTGGTCAGTACGGAACACTCAGTCCGCTCGGCTACGACTACGCAACAGCGTTACATTCACTGAGTCGGAAGAAAAAAACGGAAAACATCGATTTACTCAGGAAAAAAATTGTCGGCTCGTTTGAGCACGGTGATTTGTCCGAACGAGAGCGAAATTGGCTTGAATCAATCCTCGACTCGGCCGATCATGGCGACTGGCCGGGGGCGATCAAGGCCAGTCGGAGCCTCCTTGAGGCCCAGGTGACACGCCCCTAGTCAGACCTCTTGTCTGCTGGGAAACTGTTTTCGGGCGTGTCTGTTGACGCAGGCGAGGTTGCTAGCCTCTATCCATCCCAAAGCAGGTTTTCCTTTGCAGATGAGTCTTCCCCTGCACAACCGCGAAATCGTCGTCGCCGTCGGTGGTGGAATCGCTGCCTACAAGGCAGCCGCTCTCACCAGCAGCCTGGTCCAGGCCGGAGCCGGTGTCTCTGTGGTGCTGACCCGCAACGCCAGGCGGTTTATCGGAGCAGCCACCTTTGCGGCGCTGACCGGTCGCCCGGTTGCCTGCCGCAGTTTTGACCCCGGTCGGTTTCCCCTTGGGGCCCACATCGAACTCGCCCAGCGGGCCGAGCTTGTTGTCGTCGCCCCGGCCACCGCCGACGTTCTTGCCAAGGCCGCCTGCGGACTCGCCGACGACCTGCTTTCCACCCTCCTGCTCTGTGCCGAATGCCCGATCATGGTGGCCCCGGCAATGAATGCCGCCATGTGGGCCAAGCCTGCAGTCCAGCGAAACGTCAGCCAACTGACGGCTGACGGCGTCGAAATGATCGCCCCGGAAGAGGGCTGGCTCTCCTGCCGGCAAACCGGCGCCGGTCGCATGGCAGAGCCCGAGACCATCGCCGCTGCCATCAACAACCAGTTCGCGAAGCGGTAAGCCCATCCCCGCGTCACCTCAGCCCACCCAGTCCGCCGGGTTTGATTCAGGCTCATGGCCCACATCCTCATCACCGCTGGCCCGACGCGGGCCTACCTCGACGACGTCCGCTACCTCACCAATGCCTCCAGTGGCCGGATGGCAGCAGCCCTTGCCCGGGCCGCAGTCGCTGACGGCCACCAGGTGTCAATCGTCAGTGGTCCCGTCAGCGTCCGCTATCCGGCGGCAGCCCGCGTGACGCAGGTCATGACAACCGGCGAGATGCTCGCAGCCGCAACCGACCTGCTGCCTACGGTTGACGCCGTCATCGCCACCGCCGCCCCCTGTGACTTTGAGCCCGCAACTCGGGCGAAAGGAAAACTGCCTCGCCAGCGTGGGCTTTCGCTTCAGCTGAAGCCGACTCGGGATGTCATCGCCACGCTCGCCCGCCGGGCGACTCCCCAGCAGTGGATGGTTGCCTTCGCCCTCGAGCCTGACGGCCGCTGCGAACGGGCCTTCGAAAAAATCACTGCCAAACGCTGTGATCTGATCGTCCTCAACGACCTCACCGCCCTCAACGCCACGACGACCGCGGTCCAGGTCTTCGACCGCCAGCACCAGTTGGTCGGTAGCAAAGCGGGCCGGAAACAGACGGTGGCCCGCTGGCTCCTCCGGCTGATCAGCCAGCACATGGCGGCAGACGCCTGACCGCCACCGCAGGTCCTTTGGTATGCTTTTCGGCGGTGTTCGCAGGGTGCCCAATCGCCCGAAGAACGCCCTCCCGTCACCTACCCCTCCAGCCCGCTCATCCAGACGTGATCAAAGTTGCCATCCTCGGTGCCACTGGCTACACGGCACTCGAATCCATCAAGCACCTGCTGCGGCACCCGGAAGTCGAGATCGTCGCCGTCACCAGCCGGCAAGAAGGCCAGCCGCCCATCTCGAGTGTTCACCCCAGCCTGGTGAACCGGCTCGCCTTGCCGCTGGAAGACCTCACGCCTGCGGAGGTCGGCAGCCGGGCTGACGTCGTGTTCTGCTGCCTTCCCCATTGCGCCAGTGCGGCCGTTGTTCCGGCGTTGCTGGAGGCAGGTGCTCGGGTGGTTGACCTCAGTGCCGACTACCGGCTCGACGACCCCACGACCTACCAC